>JBHHYU010000062.1:0-18970 GCA_046757725.1 Binatia bacterium | reverse complement strand
ACTAAAGCCCTGAGCTGCTGGCAGAGTTGGGCTGTTGGATCGCAAGATCCACCCCCGAATCCATTCTCTTCCGGATTGGGAAGTCTTCTGCCGTGAGGTTACTGAACGACCGGACCTGTTGCAACACTCTTATTTAAGGACGGTGGAGGGAAGAAGAGAAAACCGCGCGGCCCTGGGAAACGGGGCAACACGCCGCGCATTTGTGCATTATGCTGTCCCCGGATTTCTCCTAACGATTGTCGTGTCCGTCAGAGGCCTTGCCAAAGTTTTCCACATACGTCTAACAGTCTTCCCTGTTGCTTTATGCACGTCGCCTCGTTACAAAGTAAGATAACCCATAAAAGTTTAAGGAGAGTTCAATGGCACGGAAGTCCCTGAATAGTTTTGGTACTCGCTCATCACTCAAAGTCGGCAGTCAATCCTACACGGTTCACCGTTTAGACACACTGGAGAAGGCAGGGTTTAAGACTGTTTCGAAACTCCCCGTCTCGCTGAGAATCCTCTTGGAAAATCTCTTGCGGCAGGAAGATGGTCGTCTCGTAACCAAGGGGGACATCGAGACACTGGCGGGTTGGAATCTCAAAGTGAAAAAGGAGAAGGAAATCGCTTTCATGCCGGCGCGGATATTAACCCAGGATCTCACCGGCGTCCCAGCGATCGTCGATCTCGCCGTCATGCGCGAGGCGATAAAGCGGCTGGGGGGCAACCCGAAGAAGATCAATCCTATTGCACCGGTCGATCTCGTCATAGACCACTCGGTCCAGGTGGACCGCTTCGGCTCTGCTGAGGCGTTCCATCAGAACTCCCAGATCGAATACGAGCGCAACGTAGAGCGCTACGCCTTTCTCCGCTGGGGGCAAAAAGCCTTTAGCAATTTTAGAGTCGTTCCACCGGATACCGGCATCTGCCACCAGGTAAACCTGGAATACCTGGGCCAGGTGGTTTTCCGAAGAAAGGAGAACGGCGAGACGCTCGCCTACCCGGATACAGTGGTAGGCATGGACTCCCACACGCCGATGATTAACGGGCTCGGAGTGGTCGGCTGGGGCGTGGGAGGGATCGAGGCGGAGGCGGCGCTCCTTGGCCAGCCAATTATCATGCTCATCCCCGACGTTATCGGCTTCAAGCTCCACGGCAAGCTTCCTGCGGGGGCGACGTCCACGGACCTTGTCCTCACGATAGTGCAAATGCTGCGGAAAAAAGGAGTGGTGGAGAAGCTCGTCGAGTTCTACGGCGCGGGGCTATCAAGCCTCAGCATCGCGGACCGGGCCACCATCGGCAATATGTCGCCGGAGTATGGCGCGACCATCGGTTACTTCCCTCCGGACTCGGAGACGCTTAAGTATCTCCAGCTCACCAGTCGGCCGCCGGAGCTCATCAAGCTGGTCGAGGCCTATTGCAAAGAACAGGGGCTGTTCCGCACCGACACCTCTCCTGATCCCGTCTTCACTGACACGCTGGATCTGGATCTCGCCACCGTGGAGCCGAGTATCGCGGGGCCGAAAAGGCCGCAGGACCGGGTCCCGCTTGCAAAGGCGAAAGACTCTTTTAAGGAAGCTCTTCCGGCGCTCATGAAAGGAGGCACGCCGGACAAGACGGTCCCCGTGAAGCTGAACGGCGGCAGCGCTACTCTCGGACACGGCTCTGTGGTGATCTCGGCGATCACGAGCTGCACGAACACCTCAAACCCGTCGGTCCTGATAGGCGCAGGTCTGCTCGCGAAGAAGGCGGGTGAAAAAGGGCTCAAAGCCAAGCCGTGGGTCAAGACCAGCCTGGCCCCTGGGTCGAAGGTGGTGACGGATTATCTCAAAGAGAGCGGCCTCCTGCCGCATCTGGAGAAGCTCGGCTTCTATCTCGTCGGCTATGGCTGCACCACCTGCCTCGGCAACAGCGGTCCCCTTCCGGAGCCGGTCTCCGCTGCGGTCCAGGAAGGCGATCTAGTCGCAGTGGCCGTTCTTTCCGGGAACCGCAACTTTGAGGGGCGGGTTCACCCGAATGTGCGCGCCAACTATCTCGCCTCTCCCCCCCTCGTCGTGGCATACGCCTTGGCGGGGCGGATGGATCTTGACCTTTACAATGAACCGCTCGGCAACGACAAGAGGGGAAAGCCCGTCTACCTGAAAGACATCTGGCCTTCCCCGGAAGAGGTCCGCCAGGA
Source organism: Binatia bacterium (assembly GCA_046757725.1). Lineage (GTDB taxonomy): Bacteria > Desulfobacterota > Binatia > UBA9968 > UBA9968 > JBHHYU01. The sequence continues at coordinate 16,812 of JBHHYU010000062.1, read as the reverse complement.
GATCGGGAAGTCGGTCCGGTCCGAGATGTTCAAGAAAGAGTACAGTAACGTCTTCGAAGGCGACGAGCGCTGGAAGAAGATGCCGACGCCCGAAGGCGGGCTCTTCAAGTGGGACCTGTCCTCGACCTACGTGCGCGAGGCGCCCTACTTCGAAGACATGACCAGGACACCGCCGAAATCCGAGGACATCGCGGGTGCCCGTGTCCTGGCGATCCTTGGCGATTCGATCACTACCGACCATATCTCTCCGGTCGGCTCCATTGAGAAAGACGGTCCGGCCGCCCGCTACCTCACAGAGCAGGGGGTCCAGCCGAAGGATTTCAACCAGTACGGGGCGCGGCGCGGCAACCATGAAGTCATGGTACGCGGCACGTTCGCCAACGTGCGCCTCAAGAACCAGCTCGCGCCCGGCACGGAGGGAGGCTGGACGGTCCATCTGCCGGAAAAGAAGCAGACGTTCATCTACGACGCCGCGTTGCAGTACCAGAAAGAGGGAGTCCCGCTAATCGTAATAGCCGGCAAAGAGTACGGTACCGGCTCCTCACGCGACTGGGCCGCTAAAGGGCCACGGCTCCTCGGCATCAAGGCGGCGATCGCCGAGAGCTACGAGCGCATCCACAGAAGCAACCTGATCGGCATGGGCATCTTGCCCTTGCAGTTCCAAGCAGGAGAAAGTATCAACACCCTCGGCCTTAGCGGCTTTGAAACCTACGAGATCAGTGGAATTTTCGCCGGGCTAAAGGTGGGAAAGGTGTTGAACGTCAAGGCCCGGAGCGATGATGGAAAGGTCAAAGAGTTCAAAGTGACGTGCCGGATCGATAGCCCGGCCGAGCTCGACTATTACCGCCACGGTGGGATCCTAGAGTACGTGATCCGCCAGCTGTTGCAGTAAGAAAAAACAGACCGCCGGTAAGCTCAGGCTGCCGAGGTCTTAGTTGAATCCCGTTTCTCTTCCGCAATCGGTGCTGTGCCAACCCAGTGCCCCAAGTCAACCACGATACCCTCGGGACCCTCGTACTTTACCTCGTAGTGCGCGGCACTGCCCAGCTCGATAGTGGCGATCTTCTTGGCCCCGTTCGACTCAAGGAGGCGGGAAGACTCCTCTTCGCTCTCGACCGTAAAGCCGATATGATCGATCCCCTGATGCTGCGGTTGGCCGTCGGCTCCAGCCGACCTGATCGGCAAGACGGTGATGTTGATGGAGCCGTCCGAGAGGTCGATGGCCTGGTTTCGCCGCCTCTGGCTGATGGTCATCCCCAAGGCGTTGACAAAGAAATTTGCCATAGCCTCAACGTCCGCTGAGCGATATGCGATGTGTCGAATTTTCCCCATGGGACACCTCCGTTGTTACGGGCGAATTCTAGGCAACCCGCCGCACACTGTCAAGCGCAGGGTGGCTCTTAGTCAAAGAGAACGGTTCCTCAGGAGAAAACCTTCCGGCCTGAGTCAATAGGTCACTGCCTCGACGGCCACCCTCCCGTCCTCTTTGGGTGAGCTCTCCGATGGCCTGGGCCTGCCTCCAACCTCCACGTCCCTACGCCTCAAACCGTGATCGTGCTCCTCACTCGTGCTCGGTGTTGGACACGAGCCACAAAATGGGTTTCCACTGAGGCGCGGGCACTGTGCGCCTAGCTGGAATACCACACTATTTACGGCAGAGCCGCGCGGCGTCAGCAGATTTTTCTACTTGGGACGGTGTGTCTCCAAGATGCTTTTTTTGATGATTCAAAGAAACTCAAGAGAAGTGTCCAAACCTCAAAGTTTTTCTGCCCAGAAAAAGGTACAGCCTTCCGGACCGACAGCGGCCGAATGCTCCGTATTCCCGGGTATGACCAGCTTGTCCCCTGGCTTGCACTGAAAAGTCTGTTTTTTGACGTTCACTTCCATGCGCCCCTCCAAGAATACCAGAAGCTTTATCTCGGGATGGGCATGAGGAGGATAGAGATGACCGGGAGGATCCGTGATAAACAGCGGGTCGAACCCGTCTTCCCGGATCTCTTCGGCAATGCGTTCCTTGTCTAACTTCTTGTAAAAGTTCGCTTGGTACATAACTTACGCCAGTGGAAGCCATTCCTCCTGCTTTGCTCTTGCCCGGTATTTTACCGCAAGCTCGGATTGAGTAAAAGCCGAAGAGCGAGACTTATTACTTTGGCCAGGCGCGGATGTCGGACTTCTTCCGCAACTTACTAGGGTCGTAAACCTCCTTGTGAACAAATTCTGAGATCTTTCTGCGAGGTTTTGCCTTCGGCCAAAAGCGACCGTGACCTATGGGAACCACCCAGAGGAGACGGATCGGGTGAGGGACCTTGAAGAGTTCTCTCAATTCCGGCTCCACCTCTTCCCGCACGGAGACCCAGACCGTCCCGAGATCCATGCTCGCTGCCACGAGCATCATCTGCTCTACGGCATTTGCAACACTCGCCTGAAAGAGTTTTTCCCGATCCGCAGGCTGACGTGTCGTCAGATACACCAGCATAGTTCTCGGATCACCGCAGGCTAGCACAACGACACTCGCATCGCCAACGTAGTATTTGCTCAGCCCCTTATAGGTTACTGGATCCTCCTGTTTGCGCTGTTTCCACTCGTCATAGAAAATCTTTCGTACCCTTCTCATCTTTTTCCGATCCCGCGTTACCACAAATTCCCACGGTTGGGTATTAGCGCCTGAGGGGGCCCACCGGGCTCCTTCTAGAATCATCTCCAACTGCTTATCGGTAACTTTACCCGGCTTGTAAACGCGCACACTACGCCGCTTCTGGATAACCTCTAATAACCAAGTGTCTTTTCTCATTTCTACTCCGTTCTATTCGGGTCATACACTGCCGTGAAAGGTGTTCTTCCGTAAGGACGCTAGATATCGAATTCAGCGTACAGCTCGGTGAAGTGTTGCATGAGCTGTAAATCGATCAGCTCAATTTATGAATTCACGGAAACGCTCTCTGCTCACCTTGCTCTTGATCACTACCTGACACACAGTTTCCTGAAATCCCTTGTGTCCATAGCCCTGCGCGCGGTGGTTTAAGCCTTCTTCCACCTTGGAACTTTCTTGCGGTTCGGTATTCCGTCTCCAAAGAGAGTTCGGCCGCCCAGAGGAAATTTTTTTGGTGGGATGCCACCTAATATGAGAAAAACGACATCATGTTTCGAATTATTGCCGATGGCCCTATAGACTCGCGCAGGGACACGCACCAAGGTTCCCTCAGGCATAGAATGCCGCCGTCCATCAAGAATAATGCTGCCCGTACCCTTGAGGGTAGCGAAAACCTCTTCCTGCACCTTATGGCGGTGAACATAGGCGCTCCCTTCGCCGGGTTTGTACCTTACAAAGCTAACCCCAACGCCTTTACAACCTAACTGGCGGGCGAGAAACGCTTTACCTTTGACCTTCCTCAATGGCATCGATAATTTTGCACATTTTGCCTTTGTCATAACCGGTTCCTTTCTGCTCTACGCTAATTCGACCGGCGGTGCATCTGGAACTGATGGTACATGCCCTCGATATTGAGTGGTTGCCACTCTTTGTACGGCAAACCAGCTGTTGACCGCCGACCCCGTTACGGGAGAAAATAACTTCTGCAGCGTATAACAGCAATTCCTTTTTTTCACGGGGAGGTGATCTGCCGATGTTTTATCGCTATCGTTTTGAATCTGAGGTTTACCCCTCTTTAAGTCGTGTTCCCCTTCACGTCCGGATGAAACTCGACCTTACCGGAATCAAGATCTCGTTGAAGATCTGGCTGGTCTTCAGCCTGGAGGAGCGGTGGGTGCTCTGTCACCTTCCGGTGGATACAGAAGAAGAGAGGAACAATTTTTCTTCATATCTCGATTTTCTCACGCGCCGATACCTGAAAGAGAAAGCCGCTCTGGTCCCCCCTGTAGCCGACCCCCCATGGAAAGATCCGGGTCGCATCCCGGATACGGTACAGGCCAGGGGCGACAAGACAGGGCAGGCAGTACAACTCGACGAGTGGCGCACGTACGATCTCTACCAGCGATACGCCTTGTTCAAGCTATCGATTTCTAAAAACGAACCTGAGCAATTTTACGTAGCGCTCCGGGAGTTTCGTAAAGGTAAACCCGACTCACCGAAAGCGTAGCCAATTACCCTGGTCTTAGACGAACGCTTCCCCTTGGGTCTGCAATCCGACCAGATAGATACAATTCCTTCAGCCGGGAACAGGTTCAGCGCATCTGACACACCACATCTACGAGGGCCGGTTTACCCTCTTCCTTAACGACTTTGATCGCCTCCCGCAATGCTTTTGTTATATCCTTGGGTTCGGTACTCGGTCCTACACCCCAGACCCCGTAGGTACGCGCCATGGCGCCGAAATCCACGTTCGGCTCCTCGATACGGATACCGATCACCTTGTTTTCTACCGGGCGACCCCTTAAAAGCGCCATTCTTTCCTGATGTTCTTCGTCGTTATAGTAAGCTCGGTTATTGAAAACTATGATCAGGAGCGGAATTTTATGGTGGGCTGCCGTCCACAGGCTGCTCACAGTGAAAAGGAGATCCCCATCAGGTTGCAAGTCGACACACAATTTACCTGAGCCCCGATGAGCCAGGGCAGCCCCCAGGGAGGCTGGCAAACCGTAACCCAGCCCACCCCCTTTATACTTCCCCAGTGCCTGATTAAATTTTGTAGGACGAAGGAAAAATTTTTCCCTTCCAGAAGATGTGGCATGGGTCAGGACCCAGTCCTCATTTTTGAGGACATTCGCCACCTCGGTGTAAAGCCGGTTCGCAGAAATTGGCTTGTCATCCCAGTGGATCTGGGTTTGTTGTTTGCGTGTTTCTTCTCTCTCGGCGCTCAGTTTCGACCACTCCGTCCGCCTCTTTTCGATATCCGAGGCCTTCTTCTCCAGTGCCTTTATCTCACCTTTTATTCGCCGAACCAGTTCGGGCAGAAAGACCGACGTGTCCGCCAGCATGGACAAGTCCGCCTCCCGGAGCTTGTTGAAATCGTGGGACCAACTCCGCACCATAAGTTCATCAAGCCCCACATTAACAATTTTTGCCTTCGGCGAAAGAAGTGGAATGGCTCTGCGTCTTCCCTTCTCCTGGGCCCTTTTGCTGGTGGCACCTTCCAAATCCGGGACATCCAAAACCAGGAGAAGATCGGTCCGACCCAGAACTTTCTCCTCCATTCCTGTGAGGTTTAGTGGATGCGACGCCGAGAAGTTGAGCCTTCCGTTCTGATCGAAGACCGGAATGGCCAGAAGCTCGGCAAGCTCGGCGAGGGCCTGGAATCCGGCTTCTCCCCTCCCGACCCAATCGGCAACGATTACAGGCGCCTGAGACTCAAGCAGCCAGCGGACCGTCGTAGCAAAACCCTCCTCGGGAGCCTGAATAGGAAGCGCGGCCGGATAGCGGTCTAGTGACGAGAAAGGCACTTCACCATTGAGTTTCTTTTCCTGGACATCAGAATCGTAACAGATATAAACCGGACCCATTGGAGGGGTTGTGGCCAAGCGATAAGCTCGAATGAAAGACTCAGGCACCGCCGCGACGCTTCCCGGCTGGTCGTCCCACTTCACGAAGTCCCGGACTATGTTTCCCTGAACCAGCGCTGTATGGACCCAATCAATCCATGGCCTGCGATTGGCGGTATCCATGGGACCGGTTCCCCCCATGACAATGACGGGCGCCCGATCACACCAGGCGTTATAAATAGCCATGGTGGCATGCTGCAATCCTACAATGTTATGAACCGCTGATGCCATGGGTTTGCCTTTCGCTCGGGCATAGCCGTGAGCCAGGGCAACAGCACTCTCCTCATGAGTACAGGTAATAATCTCCGGTCGGTGATTTCCACCGTAGTTGACAAGGGAATCATGCAGACCACGAAAAGTTGCCCCTGGATTCAGGGAAACATACTCCACATCAAAAGCTTTCAACAAATCGACGACGACATCTGATCCGTATTGAGGCCGGGGAGCCTCTGTCACTCTCGCTGCTTGACTCATGGATAACTCCTTTTCTATCCTTGTGATCTCGATACTTCGGCTGACTCTGGAGCAACATAGTCCAGGTTGGGGGTCATTGACAAGGGGGGGGCTGTTCTCAGCTCGCATGGAGCTGGTTCTTGAGAGCGTTGAGATCTGGCGCTACGGGCTGGAGATCCCTTTCGGGGATGTGCACGGTGGCTAGTTGCTCGAGTCCACGCCCTGTAATATTGCAAATAAAAAGATCCTGCTGAGAAATAACTCCCTAATGTCGGCAGCAAATCGGCGGAGAATGGCGGCCGGCGCGGGTGGCCATCGAAACACAGACCTATTGACCTCGCCCGGGGCGGCTCGCGCTTAAGGGTGAAGAAACGTGAGCGCGAGAATGATTCCCGCTGATTTCCTTTACCGAATCACCTAGCGATCATTTCTTCCTCCAGCCCTGGTCTTATTTTTTAATGACGTACTCGAACACCACCTTGGCACTCTCATTCGGCCCGACTGTGACCTCCTGCCGCTGTTTCCCTAGCTCCTCGTGCCATACCTCCAGCGTGTAGTTTCCTGGAGGCACGCCTTCGAGCTTAAACGCACCATTCGCCGTTGTGGTGTCATAATAAGGATGGCCGGCAACGTAGATCCAGGCACTCATCCAGCCGTGAACGTCGCACTTGACGGATATGATTTCAGGCTCCTTGAAGACGTGCGTGATTTTCTTGAGATACTTGGGCTGGGCCCGGTTGAACGGATCATTCTTTTGGCTAAAAGTGTGAACGTTATGGAGGATCCCGTCGCTGTTAAGAATCTCTATCGTCGTGCCGGCCGGCACTGCTAACACATGCGGATGGTATTCGCATCCTCTCTGGTCGAGCACAGCAACTACTGGATCGATCGCCTTACCCTTCCGGATATCGACAATCTGCACCACGGCAAATCGGACCTCGCCCCGCTCATTGACCGTCAATGAAGGGTCTTTTTTCTCCTTGCCGCAAACTTCCTGGTCCTTGCCGGCAGGCAGGGTTGAAGAAGGCTTCTTTCCCTTGAAGACGACTCTTCCTGAGATCGTTCCACCCTCCTTGACGGCAACGAACTGATATCCTTCCTCCCGTTGAGACGTTTCCGTTTGAACAGACGGGGTCTCTTTTTTAGAAGGTTTTCCCTCTTTGCTTTTAGAGCACCCACCAAGGATAAGAAGGAAAACAAAAGCTACACTCCAATAAACGGATCTTTTACTTGTCGCCCCCTCCATACATAGAAAATACCGATATCTGGACACACTATGCAACCCCAGAAGATATGATGATAAAGAAACGCCAATCCCGGCACATCGAAAACTTCGCGTATCACGAAGCGAGATCCATATCGCTTTATCTAACAGGCTTCGTTGTCCCCTTAGAGCTATGCTATTCCCAGACGCTTTTTCAGGGCGTTGAGATTAGGGACAACGGGGCGAAGCTCCTCTTCGGAGACTCGGACTGCGGAGGGTTGTTTCAGTCCGTGGCCCGTGATGTTACAGATGACGAGATCGCCCTGACTCATGACTCCTTGTTCGCACAACTTTCGTGCAGCGGCCACCGAGACGGCTCCTGCAGGTTCAGCGAAGATCCCTGCGCGACGAGCCAATAGAGATTGAGCATCGAGGATTTCCTCGTCACGGAGGGCCACGGCAGTTCCGTTGGAGCCTCGAACGGCCTCCAGGGCACGCCAACCCATAGAACTTGGATTGCCCACCTGAATGCTCTCGGCGACTGTCTCCCTGACGGCAACGGGTTCAACCTTTGAGAGACCTTTTTCAAAGGCAGCGACGATGGGGGCTGCTGCGTCACTTTGAGCAGCTACCAGCTTTGGCAGGCGACGGACCCATCCTAATCTGAGCAGTTCGTTGCAACCCTTCCATATAGCGGAAATGCCTGTGCCTCCGGCCGTCGGGTGAATAATCCAATCCGGCACCTGCGCATCCAGCTGGTCCAGGATCTCGTAGGCATAAGACTTTTTTCCTTCGTTCCTGTACGGGTTTGTAGAAAGACAATCAAACCAACCGAACTCCTGAATTCCTTTTTTGTATAGTTTTGCTGCCTCCTCGAAATCTCCGTCGATAACAATAACCTTCGCCCCGTAGGCTTGCGCCTGGAGAACTTTTGAAGCGGATATGCCGCTGGGTACCATCACGACACTATCCAGACCGGCTGCCGCGGCATAGGCGGCAACCGAGGCCGCGGCATTCCCCGTGGATATCACAGCCGCAGCTTTGAACCCTAGTTCCTTAGCCCTGGAAAGACCCACTGCCATACTCCGATCCTTTAAAGACCCCGTCGGCAGCACCGTATCATTCTTGAGATACAGGCGTGATATCCCCAACGTGTCGCCAAGGCCTCTTGACTTAATTAGAGGGGTGTAGCCCTCCCCCAGCGAGACGATGGCTGATCGATCCCTGATCGGCAGGAACTCGAACCAACGCCAGATTGTCCGGTCCGTCCTCTTTCGAATCTCCAGCAGGTGGGATCTGGTGAGATGTTCTATCTGAACTTCAACTTCTAGAACACCACTGCAAGTGGGACAGAGAGAGGCCATGCGGTCGGGTGATTGCCACCCACACCTCGGACACCCAAGACCTTTTACTATTCCCATAGTCTATCCTAGGAGCCCCTCATTTTTTAATCTACCATAGCAGTGAAGTTTCCAGTCTCGGTACGTCAACACTAACACGCTAGGCTTCGAACAGACATTGTCAACCCAGCATCGGCGTTAACCGGCAAAGCTCATTCAACCATGGCCTTTGCCTTCTTAAAAACCGCATGAAACATTTTGCAGGTGAGTTTCCCCGTGAAGGTGTTTTGTTGACTGGGATGATAGGAGGCCAGAAGCGTTAAATCACTCCGAAGACGAATGGATCCCGCATGGTGAAATTGAGGTCGCGGCTTAGGAATAACCCCTCCGCTCTCCCGGTAGGCGCTCAAAAACGAATCAAAAGCGATCTTTCCCAGGGCGATGACAACTCGCACAGACTTGAGTAATTGCAGCTCCTGAACCAGGTAAGGACGACAGTTATAAAACTCCACCTTTGCCGGCTTGTTCCCTGGAGGGGCACAGCGTACGGCCGCCGTAATGTAGCAATTTTTGAGCCTGAGCCCATCGTCGCGCTGAACTGATGTGGGCTGGTTGGCAAAGCCGAAGGAACAGAGGGTGTCATAGAGCCAGTCTCCGCTGCGGTCACCGGTAAACATCCTCCCGGTACGGTTTGCGCCATGCGCTGCCGGTGCCAAGCCAACTATAAGAAGACGCCCGTCGGGATCCCCGAATCCCGGTAGAGGTTTACCCCAGTAAGTCTTTCCCTGATGACGAGGAGGTGGTTTTTCCGTCACCTGCCGGCACCAACGCACTAACCGGGGACACTTTTTACATCGAATAATGGTTCTAGTCAGTTGCTCGATACCAGGCATGCTGTTTTTTTGCTAACACAACCAACTTGGAAATAGAAGGCATAAGACAAAAGAACGTAAAAGACCAACGCATGTTGCCCGGTGGGTGATGTCTGCTCTCTACAACCTATTGCCTATCGCCCGATAACTCGCTAAAAATGTTGGGAAAGGAGAAAAAAATGAGCAAACAAGAATACCGGATTGAAAGAGACTCCATGGGGGAAATGAAAGTGCCGAAATCTGCTTACTATGGTGCTCAAACCCAGAGGGCAGTGGAAAACTTCCCTATCAGTGGCATCAGCTTTCCTCCTAGCTTTATCCGTGCGCTGGGCATGATCAAATTTGCGGCCGCATCAGCCAACGAAAATCTCAAGTTGCTGGATCCCAAAATCGCTGAGGTTGTCCGCCGTGCTTCCAGCGAGGTCATGGAGGGAAAGCTCACCCGGGCATTCGTCGTAGATATTTTTCAGACCGGCTCCGGCACGTCCACCAACATGAATGCTAACGAGGTGATCGCCAACCGTGCCCTTGAACTCCTGGGAAAACCAAAAGGCAGCAAAGATGTTCACCCCAATGACCACGTCAACATGAGCCAATCCAGTAACGACGTGATCCCGACAGCCATCCACATCGCTGCCCTTGAGGCCATTCAACGGGAACTTTTGCCTGCCCTTGGGGCACTTCATCAGAGTCTGAGGAATAAAACCCAGGAGTTTGATCGTATCGTAAAGATCGGCCGTACCCATCTGGCAGACGCGACACCGATCCGGTTGGGACAGGAGTTCAGTGGTTATGCCCGCCAGATCGAGCTGAGCATCGAGCGGATTAAAGCGGCATCAACCGGCCTCGAAGAACTGGCTCTGGGCGGGACTGCCGTGGGAACGGGCATCAATACCCACCCCGAGTTCCCCTCAAGAAGTATTCAAAAGATCTCCGAATTGACGGGCCTCAACTTCCGTGAGACTCAGAACCACTTTGAGGCACAAGCCGCCAAGGACGCCGTTGTGCATGTTAGCGGAAGCCTAAAGACACTGGCGGTAAGCCTATCGAAGATTGCTATGGATTTACGCTGGTTGAGCTCTGGCCCCAGGTGCGGGATCGGAGAAATCAGTCTCCCAGCCACGCAACCGGGCTCTTCCATCATGCCGGGCAAGGTGAACCCCGTGATGTGTGAATCCGTCCTTCAGGTCGCCGCCCACGTCATAGGTTGTGATACCACGATTACGATCTGTGGGCAGGCAGGCAACTTCGAGCTCAATGTGATGATGCCGGTGATGGCCCTTCGCTTTTTGGAGGCTATCACCTTCAGTGCCCGCGTAGTTAAGGCGTTTACGGAGAAGTGTGTGACGGGAATTGGTGCCAATGAGACCCGCTGCGAGGCATTGATCGAGAACAGCCTCGCCATGGTAACCTCCCTGGCACCTGTTGTCGGCTACGATGAGGCAGCAAAGATCGCCAAAGAGTCCTTTAATTCCGGGAAGACGGTAAGAGAAGTCGCCAAGGCAAGGGGGGTCTTACCTGAAGACAAACTCACCAAGATCTTGGACCCCCGACGAATGACCGAGCCCGGGATTCCGGAGAAAAATTAACAAGCTATCAGCAGATAGCTATGGGCTCCAACTCCACCACCCCGGTTTTTGCTGATTAATGAAGGCTGAATGCTAAAAACCTAAGGGCTAGATGGTGTGTGCAAAGTCATCATTTTTTTGGTATAGGATGAAGAATAAATCGTTGGATTGAGGGGGTTTTCATGATCAAGCGACAACAACCTTACAAGAGGCAAATCTTTGTCTGCATCAATAACCGTCACGGAGAAAGCCCCTCTTGCGGTTATAGTGGCTCGGAAGAGATCGTTGAGGAACTGAAAAGAGTAGCCAAGGAGAGTGGCCTGAAGGGAAAACTCCGTGTCGCAAAGAGCGGTTGCTTGGATCTCTGTGCCTTCGGACCCAATATGATGATCTGGCCTGAAGGGCTCTGGTACATGAAGGTTACCAAGGAGAACATCCCGGAGATTATTGAAACCTACCTGAGGCTTGAAGAGGCGGGAAAAAAAGAAGCTGTCTCTTAAAGTTCGTTCCCAAGAACACCAGAAGTTACACGGAACGGAAGCGTCTCGTTCTGAGGCCGTCGAAAGGCGGTTCACCAGAAGCACTCTCCTTGACGGCGGACCGGCATCCGGATAAATAAGTAAGAACAAGGAGGACATGTCAGACCATGGACAGCTTAGCCCTAGAAGCCAAAAGAACCCTGAGAGAGGACCTCTGGTGGGTGGAACCACTGCTTGTTGTCTTCGGCCTAGGGGCCTTCATCGTCTATGCAACATGGGCCGCCCTGCAGAATGCACACTATTACATCGCCCCTTACCTCTCGCCCTTTTACTCTCCATGTATTTCCGCAAATTGCACAGATGTGAGCGTTCCGCTCATCGGCTCGTGGTGGAACCTGTCACCGGCAATCCTTATCCTCTGGGTCCCTGGGGGGTTCCGCCTTACCTGTTACTATTACCGTAAGGCCTACTATCGGTCTTTTTTCTGGTCCCCCCCTGCCTGCGCCGTTCGTGACGCTGCAAAAGAATACAGGGGGGAGACGGCGTTTCCCCTAGTCCTCCAGAACATTCACCGATATTTCTTCTGGTTGGCCCTCATCGTGGTGGCCTTTCTCTGGTGGGACGCCGTGCGGGCCTTCATGTTCCCTGACGGTTTTGGCATAGGGATCGGAACGCTGGTGCTTGTGATCAATTCGACCCTCCTATCGTTTTACAGCTTTTCCTGCCATTCCTGTCGTCATATGTGTGGCGGCCACCTCAACACTTTTTCGAAGTCACCGACCAGATACCGATTCTGGCAGATCGTCAGCTCACTGAACGAACACCACATGCTGTATGCCTGGATCAGCCTTGTCTGGGTAGGCCTAGCTGATCTCTACGTTCGCCTGCTATCTATGGGTGTAATCCAAGACATGAGGTTGTTTTAATGGCACTTGAAGATAAATACGAGACCCACGACTACGACGTTATTGTCATCGGTGCCGGCGGTGCGGGACTCCGTGCAGCCATTGAGGCCTCTGCCAAAGGTGTGAAGACCGCGTTGATCTGCAAGTCCCTTCTGGGCAAGGCGCACACGGTCATGGCCGAAGGAGGTATCGCCGCGGCTTTGGGAAACGTCTATCCGGAGGACAACTGGAAAGTCCACTTCCGTGACACCATGCGAGGGGGGAAGCTGCTAAACAACTGGCGTATGGCTCAGCTCCACGCCCAGGAGGCCCCGGATCGAGTGCTGGAGCTAGAAGAATGGGGGGCACTGTTTGACCGGACTGAGAACGGTCTCATCCTACAGCGCGATTTCGGCGGGCACCGCTACGCACGATTGGCCCACGTCGGGGATCGCACGGGCCTGGAGATGATTCGCACCCTCCAGCAACACGCCGTGCATAAGGGGATCGACGTTTTCATGGAGTGCACGATCACGAACCTTCTGAAAGACGCGGACTGCATCGCTGGGGCCTTCGGTTACTGGCGGGAGAGCGGTCGATTTGTGGTTTTCAAGGCTAAGGCTGTGGTGCTTGGGAGCGGCGGGATAGGTAGGTCCTGGAAGATTACCACCAATTCGTGGGAGTCCACCGGCAATGGCATTGCGTTGGCCCTCAACGCAGGTGCTCAACTCATCGATATGGAGTGTCACCAGTTTCATCCCACGGGGATGGTCTGGCCACCGAGCGTCCGGGGCCTCCTTGTCACAGAGGGGGTTCGCGGAGATGGAGGAACACTAAAAAACGCACAGGGGAAGCGATTTATGTTTAATTACATACCGGAGTTCTTCAAGGCCGAAACAGCCGACACCGAACAAGAAGCCGATGCCTGGTACACGGACAAGAAAAACAACCGCCGCACACCTGACCTCCTTCCACGGGACGAGGTGGCGAGAGCCATCAACGCCGAGGTCAAGGCCGGACGGGGGAGTCCTCATGGTGGTGTCTTTCTTGATATCGCGTCGCGCCGGGACCAGGATTACATTAAGCGACGACTTCCATCCATGTACCAGCAGTTCAAAGAACTTGCTGATGTGGACATCACCAGGGAACCAATGGAGGTGGGACCAACCTGCCACTACATGAACGGCGGGATCAGGGTAGACGCAGACAGTGCAGCCACGTGCGTCCCCGGTCTCTATGCGGCAGGCGAAGTCGCCGGTGGGCTGCACGGCGCCAACCGCCTGGGTGGAAATTCCCTCTCTGACCTGGTCGTGTTCGGACGCAGGGCCGGCCTTTACGCCGCAGAGTATGCCAAGAATTTCAAGGGTTCACCTGCACTAAACGCTGCAGAACTGGAGGCGTTGTCTCGAGCAACGATCGCATCGTTCGATGATCGCGGGGAAGAAAACCCTTATGCCATCCAGTCTGACCTCCAGGAGTGTATGCAGAACTTTGTGGGCATCATCCGCACGGAAGCGGACCTCAAAAAGGCCCTGGATGAGATCGCCGGGCTCAAGCAGAGGCTGGCAAAGGTCAAGGTGCATGACAATCGGCAGTACAACCCCGCCTGGCACCTCGCCCTGGACCTCGATTCCATGCTCACGGTGTCGGAGGTCGTTACGCGGGCGGCCATTGAGCGAAAGGAAAGCCGCGGCGGTCACAGCCGTGATGACTTTCCTAGGCCGGATCCAAAATTCGGCAAGGTGAATATGGTAGCACAGAAGAAAAACGGGCAAATTGTCATCTCCCAGGAACCGCTGGGCGAGATGCCTGAAGATCTGAAGAAGCTGCTCGAGGAGCAAACATAATGGCAACAACAGATGTTCCGATGCGAGTCTGGCGCGGTAACTCTAAGGGGGGTGCCTTTAAGGAGTTCCTTGTCCCCGCTGAGGAGGGGATGGTGGTGCTTGACCTGATACACACGCTCCAGGCCACCCAAGCTACCGACTTGGCCGTTCGCTGGAATTGCAAAGCAGGTAAATGCGGTTCATGCAGCGCAGAGATCAACGGTAAACCGCGGCTCATGTGTATGACCCGGATGAATATGTTCAAGCCTGGTGAGACCATTTCCGTGAGTCCAATCAAAACCTTCCCGGTGATCAGGGATCTGGTCACGGATGTATCGTTCAACTATGAAAAGGCAAAGACCGTCCCTGCGTTCAAGCCAAAGCCCAAAGAACCCGACGGTACACGGCGTATGTTCCAAAAGGACATTGATCGATCCCAGGAATTTCGCAAATGCATCGAATGCTTCCTGTGCCAGAACGTATGCCACGTTATACGCGACCATGAGGATAACAAGGAGCGCTATTCTGGACCACGCTTCTTCGTACGATTGGCGGCTCTAGAAATGCACCCGCTGGATACCGCGGATCGACTGGACCTCACCAAACAAAATGCCGGCATAGGGCTTTGCAACATTACCAAGTGCTGCACAGAGGTTTGTCCTGAAAACATTCGTATCACTGACAACGCCATCATCCCCCTCAAAGAACGGGTGGTTGACAAGTTCTATGACCCATTGACTTTGCTCTTCCGCAAGCTCACTGGAAAGACGACATAGAACTATCGAATCCGGAAGGGACCTCCCATTAGACTCTGAGGGCGCTGGACTCCAAAGATCCTGGAGGTAGAAAATGGCTGAGCAGAACCAACCTCAGATCCTAGGATCTAAAGCTAATTCCCGGCCAAGGTTCTTCAACTCCTTTGCCTATGCTGCAGAATTATCCCTTTTTCGCTGACGAGAAACCCCGTGTCTTCGGCCACCGGGGAGCCATGGGAGAAGCGCCGGAGAACACCCTACCTTCTTTTCAAAGGGCCTTGGAAGATGGGGCGCAATATATCGAGTTAGACGTACGGAGCAGTAAAGAAGGGGAAGTGGTCATTATGCATGATAGCACCCTCAAAAGGACCACCAACAGTCGTGGTTACGTCAGGCGACAGTCCCTTAAAGAGCTCAAGGCGCTTGATGCAGGTTACTATTTCACCACGGCGGGAGGCATCGGTTACCCCTATCGCGGACAGAAGGCAAGGATTCCGACTCTGGAGGAGTTTTTTTTGACCTTCCCCGGTGCTAAAGCAATCATCGAAATCAAGCAGCACCGGCCCCCTATAGTTCAAAAGGTGATAGAAATCATCTGCCGGCTCGGTAAAGAAGAACAGGTCTTATTGGCGACTGAAAAAGATGCCATCATGAAGCGTATCCGCCGAGAGCTTGATAAAAAAAAAATGGCCATTGCCACGGGTTTTTCCTACGGGGAGGTTGCGGCTTTCTTGCAATGGGTGGCAGGAAGCAAAAAAGATCCCTATAGGGCTCCCGGCCAAGCCTTTCAAATACCTTGCGAATACAGTGGCATGACTCTGGTAAACGAACAGACGGTTGCGGCAGCTCACGATCTGGGAGTTGAAATGTTTGTATGGACGATTAACGAAACCGCGGAAATGGAGCGCTTACTTTGCCTCGCCGTGGACGGCATTATTACCGACTACCCGGCTCGTTTGCGTGAACTTCTTGTACCAGACCATCGGCAGGAAAAAACACTTCCAAAGCAATGAACAATGACCCAGAGAGGATCGCCGCTTTCCTAAAATCTTTGGACCATTCGGATAAAGCTGTCATTCGAGCAGCCGTAGATTCCCTGACGGGGATGGCACCTCGCACCCCGGAAATCCAAGAGGTACTGAACCGGCTCCTAAACGATACCTCTAGTAAAAATCGTTGGGCTATCGCCTATATCCTGGGTCAACTACCTAACCCCTCTCAACGATGTCTTGAGGTCTTGCTCAGAACGCTGGACAGCAAGGATCGGGAAATCCGCTGGGCCGTGTGCCTGTTGCTAGCCCGTCTGGGAAAGAATAATGAAGCTGTAGTTCTTTTGCTGCGTGATCTCCTGAAGAACGGCAGTTCGATCCAGAGAAGGATGGCCGTCTACTGCCTTCGTGACATGAAGCTAAAAGACACCGCCTCTCTCCAAGCATTGCTAGAATCACTTCAGGACCTTGATCCGTTAGTACGCATAGCCGCAGTAACCAGTCTAAAAACGCGACCTTACATAGGTAAAGATGGGCTGAACCTCCTGCTCCACCTTTTTTTGGAAGATGCCGACTCCCGAGTTCGCAATGCAGCCGCTGTCACCCTCGCACGGTTAGGGGCACCCACGAATGAAATTCGGACAGCACTGAAGCAAGCCAGTCAAAGCAAGGATCCTCGACTCCGAAAAGCCGCTAATACCGCCCTGAACTTATTGCATAAAAAAGGGGCCCACCCCACCTCTAAACAACAACGCGGTGGAGGGACCCCACTTTGGTGAACTGAGGGGGAATCCCAGGCTCCAAAGCCCGAACCCCCGTAAAAGATCCTGCTAGGAGCCTAAGTCTCAGCCACCTCGCAGTCACTAGATTTAGTTATCATGTTTGGACCACCTCCTTTCCCTGCTGAACTTAGTTTACGGGAAGCAGCCAGCCTCTGTCAACTAAA
>JBHHYU010000061.1:0-19108 GCA_046757725.1 Binatia bacterium | reverse complement strand
GGAATATCGAGTCGCCCGGCGGTTATTTTGCTCCCGAAGTACTATTCCACAGGGCCAGTCATCGTTTTGCCGTTTCCGTAAGCCACATTTTAACCGATAGCTGCAAACAGTTTAGCTGTTTTTACCCAGCAAGCTGCGGGGAATTAACCCGTAGCGATTAAAAGATAGGACGGATTCCGGCGAACCCTATACCACGGGCTTACGCACGGGGCCTTCTGTGGTACGGGGTAAACGTCACTCCGGGGCTTCGATCTGTTTGGGGGCCTTTCTTACCACACCTGCTGCAATCTCTCTGAGGGCTACAACCACCTCTCGGTTCTCGGAATCGATCAGAGGCTTTGCCCCTTTGAAGAGCTGCTTCGCCCTCTCGGAAGCAAGGATAACTAATTCAAATCGGTCCGGGATCTTCTCGAGACAATCTTCCACGGTAATACGTGCCACAAATTTACCTCACAGTTTGAATTATCGCTCTATATTAAAACAGACTTTTTTTCCCCCGTCAACAGTTGCACGACTCTCCGTTAAACAGTGCGGTTCCTCAGGAGTCAAGCTCCCTCGGAACCGGATGCATGGGTGCACGGCGCAGGGCGTAGGCTCTGAAGATAGGGAAGCGTCCGACACTGGAGCAACTTCAGGGAAATGGGCCTAACCGGTTAGGGGCTTAGGGGCAGAGAAGTAGAGGTCTATCGGCTCCCACTGAGGAGCGGGCCCGCTGCGCCTAACTGGAGAACCACACTTTCTACGCCCTTCCTGGTTTTGATCTTGACAAGACCCCCTATGGGCCCTATTTGTTGAAAGGTGAAGAGATACGAGGTGATAGTCGATCTGTTTAAAAAACTACGGACAAATCTCAAAACTACGTTTGTCGACAACAGAAAACTCAGAACCGTCGATCCGGTATGCGTTCTTAAGGTTCTCTGTCTCGACTTATCCTGCCTCGTTGAACAGATCGACGCCCATGCAGGAGATGCCCCTTACCCTCATGTAGCCCAGCGCCTCCGCCAGATGGCTCTTCAAAAACAGAAAAATGTCAACCTCATCAGTGAAACCATTTTAAGGTTACACGGAACAGTGGAAAAACCGTCAGCCGGGATCAAATCCGGGAAAAATCATTGGGAGAGAATCAGACGGGACATTGAGGACCAGAAGGCAATAGAAAGTAACCTCCTCGAATCGTCGGCCCTCCTGGCAGAGCAGGCGCCGGAGATCGGCACTTTTCTGAGGAGTATTTTGGCCACCGAAGCTCGCCACAAGGAGGCTCTTGTGGACCTGATCATGCGGGCAGATCCCCAGGCGGATCAAACCTGAAGGCGTTCCCTACCGGGACGCCAGCGGCATCGCAATCTTTTTGCACTCTTTCAGCGATGGGAACGGCGCCAACCGGTGTCGGTTAACGGAGAAAACAACTACAAGCGAGTTAGGGTCTTAGTGATCGGCCTGAGGCAGATTTTTGCTGCGGGCGAAGGCCATATCAAGGGCCATTCCTGTGACAATAGCGTTCCAGGCCTGATCCTCTGAAAGTCCGGTAGCCTTAAAGGAGTGCCAAAGACAGATAATTTCTGCTTCCGTTACGTCATCAAAAGAATCAATTTCGGATCGTCTCTCAATTGTTTGATTATCTGTTATAAGCTTCACTAAGGCCTCCCACATACGAAAAAGCTACCCTTCTTTCTCAGAAAGCAATAGCCATGCCAAGCTTATAACTACCTAAAATTACGTTGATGTAGTAAATACGCCCGGGGAAGTTTGTGACAAACTCAGACAAAATTTGCAAAACATGGAACAGAAAGTTGTCATGACGAGAAGACTCCCGTCATAGGAAAAACGGCCTGAAGGGAGGGATTGGCATCAATCGACCACGGCCATACCGCTGATTTCCACCATACAGTCGGGATGATAAAGGCTTTTGACCTCTACCAGCGTAATGGCGGGAAAGTGCCTGCCAAAAACATTTTGGTAAGCGACCCCGATGGGCTTTTTATTCGTCAAGTAGGCCTGCAAATCGGTAACATAGATGGTAAGAATCGCAAACTGGTCGGGATGACCTCCCACCCCTTCGACAGCCAGTCTCAAATTACTCATAACCTGGCGGAACTGGGCCACGAAATCACCCTTACCCACCACAGATCCACTAGGATCAAACGGCGCCTGGCCCGCAACAAAGACCATTTTACCGGATGCGATAGCGGCCACGTGAGAATAGCCTACGGGGCTCTCCAGTCCATCAGGATTCAGCAGTTCAAAAGACATCGTAGCCTCCCTCAAAGTGTTCGTCGTGTCATGGTTGGTGTGACATGCAATCGGGCTTAAGGAAACCCTGCCTCTGTCTTCGGGAATTGAAGTTTCACCAAAAGAGGTATAGGAGCAATGCGCTTTTTAAGGATACACGTCATCTCACGGCCCACCCCAGCCGGAGATAAACCCCTCCATCTCCCCTACGACATCCTCGGAGGCAGGGACGTAGGGTAGGATAAGTCGATTCACGCCGGCTTCCTGGTAGGGTCGGATCTTCTCCTTAACTTCCATTACGCTGTTTGCAGAGATGAGGGGCAATCCATCGAAAAGCCGATCGGTAATCAATGCTCTGGCTGCATGAAACCCTCGTGTCTGCCACGCGGTGCGCATCGCCTCTACTTCAGAGGCAAATCCCATGCGCTTCAAAAGGTCCCGGTAGTAGTCCGCCAAGACATAATAGGTGAGCAAGCGACTAAGAGCGTTGCGGGCCATGGCATGATTTTGCGCTACCGAACAACGCACTTTACAAATGATCTCGATGGCATCCGGCCTTTTTCCTACCTCTTTGGCACCTGCCCGTACTTCCTCGGCAATGCGTCCGATCTCCCCTGGATTGGCCATATTGATCAGCACGCCGTCAGTGAGCCTTCCGGCCTCCCGGCTCATTCTAGGACCAAAGGCCGCGAGATAGACGGGCACCGCCCTAGCCTGCGGTTTAAAGGCCAACTTAAAACCATGTGCTGAAAAAAACTTCCCATCGAACTGCAGTTTTTCTCCTCCCATGGCCAGCCGAACGACCTCCAGATACTCTCGTACCCGGCCAATAGGGTGATCAAAAGGGACACCATGCCATTTTGCTATCGTCGGATTGGACACACCGATCCCCAAGAGGAACCGGCCTTGGGACAGCTCGTCGAGTCCGACGGCCTGGAGGGCAAGAGTAGCGGGCGTACGACCTAGAATGTGATAGACTGCGGAACCGATCTTGAGACGTGTGGTCACTGCTGCGATCGCAGCAAGCATGACGGTAAGATCTTTATTGTTGGCTTCGCCTCCCCACGCGCAACCGAATCCGTGAGTCTCGGCCAGGCGGGCCAGGTGAGGGATCGCATGCAAAGGTAACTGCGCGCCCGAGTTGAACTCGATATCTATCTCCATAGCGGTACTTGCGATTACCACCAAACAAGGCAGGGATCAAGCTCGTAATGAGTTATTGGTATCATGACATTCTTATGATTCCTGATAACGGCTGGCTCTCGCGGTCCCTTCGTGGAGATGCGTATGTCGATGGGGCCTGCAACGTGGGAATCCGAGCCGCTTGCGGAGGCCAAGCGCCTTGCCTTTACCGTCATGCTGGGCTAAACAACAAAATCGTATGAACTTCTTAGTGAGCTAACCCATGGGAGATCCTTCCGCTCGGAAAAATGAACTACCCCGCAGCAAGCTGCGGGGAATTAACCCGTAGCGATTAACCGGAGCGAGGTCCTGTCCTCCATCCTCCAAACACACAATGCAAAACTCGCTTATGGCTCTGGGTTCGCTGATGCTTCGGCCACTGCTCCGTCGTTGGAGCCGGAAGGCCACCCCGCAAATGCAAGGCAGTATTTTGATCCCAGGTTTAGAGGACACCGCCAAGGTCCTATGGGGTCCCTACGCCACCCCTCACCTCTCGGCCGCAAATGAACATGATCTTTTCATGGCCCAGGGGTACCTGCACGCCCAGGAAAGATTATGGCAGATGGACTTCAACCGCAACTTGCTCAGTGGCCGACTGGCAGAAATCCTTGGAGACAAACCCCTCCCCTGGAAGGAGTTGTCGGCCAGATTCGAGGGTAGATCCACAGCGGACCTGGACCATTTCATTCGCCTCATGGGGATTCGAAAATGGTCATCTGCTTCTCTGAGTCTTTTGCCCCAGGCATTGATTGACCGCCTCATGGCCTATAGCAAAGGCGTTAATCGCTATATAGAGACCCACCTCAAGTGCCTGCCACTGGAGTTTCGCCTGCTCCGCTATCTGCCCGATCCCTGGCAACCCGAGGATAGTCTCCTGGTCGTGAAAGGATTTGCCTTGTTCCTTTCCACTTCCCTCTTCACGCGTCTCACCCTAAACGCCGTCGCAGCCAGACTGCAGGGCAAAGAGGAAAAACTGAAATCTCTATTCCCGACCTATCCGCAAGGTGGCCCCATCATCGCCCGGTCCGCTTCCGGTTCCGCACCGGGACTTCTGCGTTTTCTAAACGGGACCTTCCAAGAGGCCAACTTTTCAGCAGCCGGGCAGGGAAGCAACAATTGGGTGATCGCACCGTGGCGCTCCGTCACAGGGAACGCAATCCTTTGTAACGATCCCCATCTCAGGATGACGCTGCCGGCAATATGGTATCTCATGCATCTCAAATGCGCCCCTGCCGGTAATGAAGACAACGGGCTCGAGGTGTGGGGGGCGTCGCTTCCGGGATCCCCGTACGTCCACCTTGGCCGCAATCGCCGGATCGCCTGGGGGGCAACCGCAGCCCTATGTGACGATATGGAACTCTACCGGGAGCGAATCCATCGTATAGAACCCGATCTCTATCTCGCCAACGACCAGTGGGTAAAAATGGAATACATAACGGAGAAGATCCGGATACGACGCGGAAAGGAAATCAATAAAACCATTCGCTTGACCCGTCACGGACCGTTAATCAATGACTTCATGGAGGAGCCTGCAAAAGAGGACGCCCTTGCTCTCAAGTGGATTGCCCATGCGCCAAGCCAGGAGCTTCGCGCCTTGGATGGAACCAACCGCGCACGGGATTGGGATGAATTTCTTAAGAGTCTTACGTATCAGGATGCGCCGACCCTCAACTATGTGTTTGCGGATACCCAGGGGAACATCGGTTACTGTCTAGCGGGCAAAGTTCCGATACGCTCCCCCTCTCCCTCCCTCTTTCCCATTCCCGGCTGGACTGGAGAGTTCGAATGGAAAGGCACGATCCCCTTCGAAGAGATGCCCCGTATCTATAATCCTCCCGAAGGTGTCATTGCCACGGCGAACAACCGTATCACGGACGACTCGTATCCATACTATCTCTCCGACCTTTTTGATCCTCCCTACCGAATCCGGCGAATCAAGGAGCTTTTAACGAGCAAGAGACAATTCCGCCTGGAGGACATGCCTCGGTTTCAGAAAGATACCGTATCCCTACAGGGCAAAAAAATGATCCACGACCTCAGGACTGAACTCGAAGAGATCGCCCGAAACAACAACTCCCTCAAGGAAGCGGTGGAGGGCTTGATCCGCTGGGACGGCAACTGTTCCGAAGATAGCTTCGAAGCAACGCTTTACCACGCTCTTTATCAACACCTGATGGAAAATCTCCTGACACCTGATCTTGGAAAGGAGCTTTACCTGACCTATGCCGAAATCTTCAATCAGTCCGTTGTCCCCATAGACCGGATCTTGCAAGATCCTCAATCGCCGTGGTTTGACCCCTGCCCGCGGGGAAAATGGATCGAGAAGGGTCTTCGGGAGGCTATGGAAGAACTCACGGACCGCTTCGGAGCCGACATGAAAGAATGGCGCTGGGGAAAACTGCACACCCGGACATTGCATCACCCCTTCGGCCGGAGCAAGCTCCTCGCCCCTCTTTTCTCTGTGGGTCCATCCCCTTCCGCTGGGGACGGTGTAACGATCAACATGGGCTTTTACCGCCGTTCCGACCCCTATGAGCATGTGGTCGGAGCATCCTTGAGGATGGTCATCGATCTTGGGGATCCGCGGGGATCTCGATTTGTGCTTCCTTCAGGGCAATCCGGCCATATTTTCTCACCCCACTATAGAAACCAGACCGAGCTATGGCAGTCCGGGGACACTCTCCGGCTATTCCATGAGGAGAAAGAGACGAAAGAGTGGCCGATTTTGACTCTAACACCGTTTGGAGAACCTGAGGGAGCATGAGGTAACTCTGGTGTCCTCAGCGGACGCCCATCTCGTGGCTGGTGTTCGTGTTTTGTGTCCGACACCGAGCACGAGCGTCGAGCGACGAGCACGACCTGACGTCACCCTCTCTTCGGAGCGGTCCCCCTGCGCCTAACTGAGAAACCACGCTTTTTACGGGACAGCCTACACGCAGTTGACAGGGTCAAGTGTGTGAAATATAGCTATCCCACTATTTCTCCTGTAAGGGGCACTATTCATGGCCGAGCGTCCATCGGTTTCGAAGCTTCTTTTAGTTTTTTTGGTTCCTTTTTTCCTTACGATTTCCCTCCGAGGTCAGGCTCAAGAAAAGCAAAAGAAAATCATTATCGGCAGTGCCCAATCCATCGTTCCTCTGGCACAGGCGTTTTCCGCCCGATTTCAAAAACAATATCCGCGGATCGAAATTAAGATCTTGGGGCGCGGGAGCAATTACGCCGTTAAAGCTACCAGACGTGGAGAGGTCGATATCGGCCTTATCGCCCGCAGTCTCAACCTCAAAGAAAAGGCGGAACTCAATGAAGAAGCCTTTGGTCGAGACGCCATTTTTCTTATCACCTATCCTGGAAATCCAGTCAGCGACCTGACCCTCGAACAGATCCGGAAAATCTACCTGGGACAGATCACCAACTGGCGCGAAGTCAGGGGCCAAGACAAGGGAATCGTCCCCCTCACGCGGGAGAAAAGTTCTAACATTCACGCAATCTTTATCCGACATCTCTTTGGTAAAAGCTCCGGCGCTCAAGAAACGGCGTTCACCCTACGTGCAAGGAAGGCGAAGATCATTAAGACCATCAAGCGGATCGATGGGTCGATAGGTTACGGCATCCTGCATTTCGAACAGGCCAAGGCCCAGGGAATTAAGGTCTTAAAAATCGAGGGTAAGCTTCCTACCGAGGAGAATATCCGCGCGGGCCTCTATCCTCTGACCCGGCCACGACTGCTGATCTCGCGGGGAAGACCTCAAGACATTGCACGGGAGTGGATGATAGGATTCAAGAGATTCACCGGTCGACCGGTCCCAAAGAAAGGGCGTCGATGAGAAGCCTGCTGTTTAAACTGCTCCTTTCTTCACTGGTCGTTATCCTACTGCCTATGGGCTTGGCGATCCTCTGGACCTCAAACACATTTTCCACGCTTCTGGAGCGGCGCTTTGCGGAAAAATCCAAGGCACAGGCGGAACGGATCAGGCTCCTTTTGAATGAGAAACAGGAATTCGCCACGGGTCTGGTGGACTGGATAGCGGAGATGGAAGGAATTAAAGAAAAACTTGAAGTTAATGACCGTAATGGTCTGTTTCAAATGTTGTTACCCCTTGTCGGATCAATAAAGATGGATTTCATTGAAATCCTGGATCGTGAAGGAAGGATTTTTCTCCGTGTTCATAACCCCTCCCGCTATGGCGACCGCCCAACCTTAGCAAAGGACATCCAACGTCTCCTCCAAGGCGTGCGCGACTTACCAAACTACGGCGTTGAGGAAATTGATGGTAATGCGTATTTACGCGCGGCTGAAAGCATAGAAGGAAAGACGGGTATTCTGGGTGTGGTCAGTGCCGGCTATGCGCTCAACCACGACTTTGTTAGGAAACTGGAGCAAGTGGCGGACGCGAAAGTGGTGGTCGCGGTAGGCCATCGTCTCTACTCGGCGGATGGACCGAATCGCCCGGTGAAAGAACACCCTGGTACCCTACCGGACGCTATCGACAGTCGGGGCTCTCAATGGCATCGGGAGAGTCCCTCGCCATCATTGGAGATCCGTCTTCCCCTTGAAACCCTGCGAGGGAGAGAAGGTATGATCTCCCTCTCCTTCCCTTCCCGGGGGATGACAGCGGCCATCGGGACACTGCAAAGGACCCTTCTCTCGGTCGGCCTCATCGGTATCGTTCTGGCTTTTTTTGTCTCCTGGGTCTTGAGTCGCCGGCTGACCAGACCCTTGAAGGAGTTAGTGTCCAGGACTAGGCAGGTAGCCGCTGGTGATTATGCCGGTTCGGTAAGCATCCAGTCCATAGACGAGATCGGTGCCCTGGCGACTTCCTTCAATCGCATGCTGGAGGAGCTCCGAAGATCCAAGGACGAGGTAGAAAGCTATCGCCATGAGCTGGAGAGAAAATTTGACGAGAGGGGTGAGGAACTGGCACAAACGGAGGAGAAGAGGGCCGCCATGGCCCACATGATCGCACATGATCTCAAAAACCCTCTACTGGGCATCAAGAAAACCCTGGAGCGGTTGGAAAAGACCACCCCCGAGTTCGACGTGGAGGAGAGAAGAAGAATCCTCGCGGATCTCCTGAGTGCAGGTGATCTGGTCATTGGCATGGTTAACGAGATGCTGGACATTTACCGATCGGATTTTGGGGAACTGCCCCTCTCCCTAACCTCGTTCCGGATAGACGATCCCATTCAGGCGAGCCTGCGCATCCTGGGCCCGGAGTTGGAAGAGAAAACGATCCATCTCGTGAACCGTTCCGACCCGCCTGATATCCCCATCTTTGCGGACAAACGAAGGTTGACCCGCCTGCTTATTAATCTTCTTAGCAACGCTATCAAGTTCTCTTCGGATCATGGACGGATCACTATCTTTACCTACATGCTGGAAGCTCACAGGGGATTGGGCACTCAAGTGTTGGTCCGCGTCGTAGACGAAGGCATTGGAATCCCGGAAGAGGACTTGCCCGGAATCTTTGATCGCTTCTCCACCCGGGATCAGGGTAAGGTGGAGGCGGGTACGGGCCTGGGTCTACCCTATTGCAAGCTCGTGGCGGAGGCCCATGGAGGCAAAATTTGGGCGGAAAGCCGAAATGGTGGAGGGTTCGTCGCCTCCGTTCTCTTGCCTGTCAACGCAGCTGATCACAAGGAAGCCTATGGCACTTAACGTATTGATTGCCGACGATGAAAGGCTGTTCCGCCAGAGCCTTAAAAAACTGCTGGAAAGCGAAAAGGATATCAAGGTAGTGGCTGAGGCGGGAGACGGCCAGGAGGCAGTCCTTGGCGCCAGGCAGAAGAAGCCGGACATAGCTCTCCTGGACGTCAGGATGCCGAAGATGGACGGCATCAAAGCAGCCAGACTGATATCCAGCCTGGTGCCCAAGGCCAAAATCCTTATGCTCTCCATCCATGACGATGACGAAAAGATCGTCTCCGCACTGCGGGCGGGAGCTATCGGCTACATTCTCAAAGACGCGGATCAAAAAGATTTTATCGAGATCATACGCGATACGCATCTAGGCAAAGCCCACGCCTCCCCTTATTTGGCTCATCTCACTTTAGACCAAACAGCCGACCGGACCGATGTTTCGGAAGAAGAAAAAAGAAGGCGGTTTAGCGAAAAATACAGCCTCACGGAACAGGAGCTAAAGATTTTGCGTCTCCTCTCCGGAGGACTGAGCAACGAAGAGATAAGCCGCATGATCAATCTCTCTCGTGAAACCATCAAGATGCACCTGAAGGGACTCTTCCGCAAGCTTCATGTCAAAAACCGCACCGAAGCCGCAGTCCTGGCTGCCAAAGAAAGCCTAGACTAACCCCCCCAAAAGAGTAGTTACAAAAATACCCATATGGGGATTGACGGCGGCAGCAAAAAAATGGGTAAATTTGCCGCCTTGCTTGAACAAGGCCCTGGCAATCAGGTTCAGGTGTTTTTCAATTTGAAACTGAAACGGGAGTTTGTGATGCGATCTACCAAAAGGACATTGTTGAACGTGCTGTTTTCGATTTTTCTACTCCTGGTTACGGCCAACGTAGCAACCGGCCTCGAGGTGGGAGACAAGGCTCCCGATTTTGAGCTTTCCAGCACCAAAGGGGGGAAACTCAAGCTCAGCAGTCTCAGGGGAAAGAATGTCCTCATCCAGTTTTACGTGCTCGATTTCACTCCGGGCTGAGTGGGAGAACTATCGTCCAGTCGGGACGATTATCCGAAGTTTCAAGCTGCAAATACGGAGGTCCTGGGCATCAGCGCCAATGTACGTTTCTCGCAAAAGGCCTTCGCCGATTTTCTGAAGCTCAATTATCCCCTCCTGAGTGATTACCGAGGGCAAAAAGTCATGAAGGCCTACGGCGTCTTTGACAAAAAGAAGCGCCGGGCCAAGCGTTCCTATTTTATCGTTGATAAGAAGGGCGTTGTCCGGTTCAAAAAGATAATGTCCAGCAACCGAAAACTTCTGCCCAATGAAGCACTTCTAAAGGAAATCCGGAAGATCAACCACGGAAGCTAAAAATCACATTGTATCGACCAAGGGTTTGCCAATAGGTGAACTACCCCATTTCTCCGAACTTGGCGTGCTTTGCGTCTTTGCGCGAGTTATCGTTTTTCCGTTTCCGTAAGCCACATGTTAACCGATAGCTGCAAACAGATTAGCTGTTTTTACCCAGCAAGCTGCGGGGAATTAACCCGTAGCGATTAAACTGCTCACAAGACAAGGAGAAAACATGGTTCAACAAAAAGTCGTATGGGTAGGGATAGTAGCCATCCTATCTCTGTTCATCTCCGCTCAACTCTTTGCCCAGTCGGATGTCATCAAGCAGAGACAGAAGCTCATGAAAAGCAATAGCGCCGCCACCAAGGCCTTGAAAAAGGCCTTTGCCCAAGGTGATTACGCAACCGTAAAGGCAAAGGCAAATGTTATTGCCGGCAACATGGATAAGGTCCAGGCCCTTTTTCCCAAGGGCTCCACCTCGGACAAATCCCGGGCCAAGCCTGTGATCTGGGAGAAGTGGGATCAGTTCAGTAAAGAGCCTGCAAAGGTAAAGGCCGCGGCCAGGGAATTAGCTGAAGTCGCTGCAACCAAAGATGAGATGCGGGTTGGGGAAAAATTCGTGGCTTTCGGGATGGCCTGCGGCAAGTGTCATAAGACTTTCCGGGGACCACGGAAGAAAAAGAAATGACACTAAAAATAGAGACAGAAAGGTAAATAGTAGGATGAAAGGAAAATGGCTAATCTCCATCCAAGGCTTCCAGTGAAGGCAGCGGAGAAAATGAGTATAGACACAAGACAAACGGCAAAGAATAAAGAAATAGGGGGAGTAAAAAATGAAAGGAAAATTTTTAGTTACATTACTGCTCACTTTTGTCATAGGCCTGGGATGGTCCTTGGCTCAGGCGCAAGTCACGATTACACCTCTGGGATCCACCCCCGGAGAGTTCTGTGCACGCGACCGAGCCATGCTTTTTGAGGACCCATCTGGAGTCAGAATACTCATTCAGCCGGGAAGAACTGTCAGTGGCGCCGATGACCCTCGGCTTGGAGTTGTCCACGCAATTCTTCTTGGCCATGCGCACGGCGACCACATCGGCGACCGAATCGACGTCGCATGTGATGGATCCGGAGGAACGTCGCTCGCAGCCGGTGGGATACCCAATATCGTATTGATCGCAAACGAGAAGAATTCAGCGATGCTTGTTGGAGGAGAGCTCTCAGGTTGGCTTCGAGAGAGGCTCTTGGCTGCTGGTGAAGGTGGAAACGGCAGGTGTGGAGGATCGGTCCTAACGGAAGTGGTTCGTACGACGGCTTGCGCCGATACGCTGCGCCCTGGTGCCACGCGAGAGTTGATGCTTAACGGAGTACCGACCGGAGTCAAGGTATCTACTGTGCAAGCGATCCATAGCAACGGTATCCCTGGAGCCTTTGTTAATGGGGGACTTCCGCCCGGAACCACACAGTACGGTGGACCAGAAACAGGCTATGCAATCCGGTTTTCCAATGGCCTCTCGGTATACTGGTCTGATGATACCGGTATTTTCGCCGGTATGAAGTTCATCAGCGACTTTTACAAGGTTAACCTGGCGATTCTGCATATCGGGGATATTTTCAGCATGGGACCGGATGAAGGGGCCTTTGCCACTAACAAACTGATTAAACCCAAGACCGTCATACCTCAGCACGCCAATGAGGTGGCCACAACGGGCGGTGTTGTGAACCCAGATACACGAACCGAGCGTTTCATTAATCAGGTGAAGCGGCGAACCAAGGTCATTGTGCCTCTGAGTGGCGTTCCAATCTCCTGCGATGGCAAAGGACGGTGCACTCCGTGATCGTAGGGGCTCCAAGACCAGGGGTTTAGAGAGGGCCCTTGGGGTAACCCCAGGGGCCTTGCGGCAAGATTTTGTAAGAGCAAGCGAGGGAAGGTGAGACCATAGAAAGTTCCAGAAAGTTTCGCCTTCCCTCAGGAGTCGGGATTGCGAACGGGACCGTGCGGGGACAAGAGCGATTAGCGCGTAATCGTTGCGAGAATTCTTGATTTCTTTCTGGCCATATCTTAAAAACAAGCTCCTATTATGAGGAGAACGGAGGTGGAAATGAAAAGGTTTTTTATGATTTCTGTTATCTTGCCGTTCGTCGTTGTATTGATAGGTGAAGTCTGGGCAGGCGAGGGCATCATTGTCAAGAGAGAAGCGGCGCAAAAATTCACTACGCTGCCTGCGGTGGCGAATTTTCCTGAGGGGATCACCGCGAATCCAGACACCGGCGACATCTACGTCAGCACCTTCGAGTTCGATGGTTCTGGTAATGAAACCAACTTACTCCTACGGTTCAAGAAAAATGGTAAGCTTATCGCGAAGAGAGACTTTGGAAATATCCCGCTCTTGGGGCTTGCCTTCAACCGGGAGGACAACAAAGTCTACATCTGTAGCGTTGGCAATTTTCAGGGGGTAGACTCAAAGATTCAGCGGATCGCTGCTGACTTCGACGAAACGACGCCGATTGAGGATGTGGCTGTTATTCCAAACCTCGTGGGACCGCTCGACAGCCGAACGGTAGATAATCCCGACGGGAGCACAGATACGATCATGTTCGGCCTCGGTGCTGCGGTCCCCAATGCCCTCACCTTCAATAGCGCTGGCGATCTCTTCGCGTCCGACTCCTTCCAGGGGGCCGTATTTCGGATCGACAGTGCCGATATGTGTGGAGATCCAGGAATTCTCTGTTCGGTTGTTACTGTCAAACAGGATGGGCTTCTGACAACAGCCGGGTTTCCTCCCTTCGGGGCAAATGGTATCGCCTTGAGTACCGACGAGTCAGAAATCTTCATCGCCAACACAGGGGATGACCGTATTTTGCGGCTGAATTTAGGAACGGGAGAGATTGTGGTGTTCGCCGAAAGCATCAACGGGGCCGATGGGATAGCCTATTACGAGGGTCAGCTCGTGGTCGCCGCAAACCAGGCGGACGAGGTGGTGATACTCAACGTTAACGGCCGTGTGATTGCTAAGCTCGGTGACTTTCTTGGAATTCGGAATGACGGATCGGCTCGGGGGCTGCTGTTTCCGGCAAGTCTCGTCATTGTTGGAGACAGGATATTTGTGACGAATCTCGCCTTGCCTTTGACCGGAGTGGCAGGTGATGAGCCGGAGGAAGATGTGTCAACGTATACGGTCTCCCGAATCAACATCCCGAAGCAATTGCCCTGACGAAGCTTGCGGTGAACTAGATCCAAATTCTTTGCCCGTGATTGTGCCGAGGCGACGGAGGTCCAAGAGATCGGAAATAATATCGCTGGAGTAGGTCCAGACAAAGGAGGCCTTGATGTCAGAGGAAGTCAAGACGCTAGTTAACGAGTATCAAGAGGGTAAGATGAGCCGCCGTCAGTTCATCCGGAAGGCGGTGTTGATTGCCGGCAGCGTGGAATTGGCGATGAAGCTGATCGGATTCTTTAGTCCCTCCGTGGCTCGAGCAGCCATGGTGGATCCTCAAGATCCCACTCTGGTCTCCAGCGAGCTGAAATACAAGGGAAAAGCAGGGCAGGTCT
This sequence comes from Binatia bacterium, assembly GCA_046757725.1. Lineage (GTDB taxonomy): Bacteria > Desulfobacterota > Binatia > UBA9968 > UBA9968 > JBHHYU01. The sequence goes on along the minus strand of JBHHYU010000061.1, from coordinate 5,170 downwards.
CCGCTTACCTGAGCCGGCCAAAGGCGTCCGGCACCTACCCAGGACTTATCGTCATCCATGAGAACCGTGGTATCAACGACCATATTCGGGACGTGGCCCGCCGCTTGGCTAAGGAAGGATACGTGGCCCTTGCCCCGGATTATCTGTCACGCCTCGGCGGAACGAAAAAAGTCAATCCCAAAGGAAAGGGGATCAGAGGGCTACGCAAAATGATTTCGACCGAGGCAATTATCGAAGACACGAAGTCCGGCTATAGTTATCTCCAAAGCCTTTCCGCAGTCCAGGGCGGCCGAATAGGGATTGTGGGATTCTGCTGGGGAGGAGCGAATGCCTTCATGCTCACAACCAAAGTCCGGGGCCTAAAAGCCGCTGTGATATACTATGGCACAACCCCTCGACCCATAGACCTGGTACAGAACATCGAAGCACCGATCCTGGCCCATTATGGGGGGGCGGATAAACGAGTGAGCAAAGGGGTGCCTGCTACCGTGGAGGCTATGAAAAAATACCACAAGTCGTTCACGTACAAAGTCTATCCCGGCGCCAAACACGCCTTCAATAATGACACCAGGGCATCCCGGTATCATCCTGAGGCGGCCAAGGAAGCGTGGGGTCGGACGTTACGGTTTTTCAAGAAACATCTAAAGGGCTAGAGAAAAGCAAGGGGCTTAGGGCGTGGCGCAAAGCGGATGGCGCATGGCCCTGTGCTCTTTGCGCTACGCACTTTGCCCTTTGCCCTTAAGGCAGCGAAGAAACTCTTTCAGGGGCCGGGTGTTGACGATATCGCTCTTTTCCGCCCATCCCCTTCTCGCCTGGGCCACCCCATACTCCAGAAATCGGATGTGATTGACGCTGTGGGCGTCGGAATCAATCGCCAGCTTAACCCCGGCTCCGATTGCGCTGCGAATATGGCCGTCTTTCAGATCCAATCGATCGGGAAAGGCATCAATTTCAAGAACCGTGCCGGTCTCCTTGGCCGTCCTGATGATGACCTCCATGTCGACATCATAGGGCTCCCTCTTCTGAAGTACCCGGCCGGTGGGATGAAAGAGAATATCCGCATGGGGGTTGCGCATCGCCCGTTGAATTCTTTCGGTCATCTCCCTCTGGGGTAAATGAAAATGGGAATGGACGGCTATGCCCACCACGTCAAGCATGGCCAGCACTTCATCCTCGATATCGAGCGTGCCGTCCTTGTTAATGTTGACTTCGGCTCCTTTAAGGATCGTGATTCCCTTGAGCGAGCGGTTGATTTTTTCGATCGCTTTCATCTGTTTGAGAAGCTTTTTCTCGTCCGCGCCTCCGGTCATCGCCAGACTCTTTGTATGATCGGTGATCGCTATATATTCCAGCCCCAGTCTCTTGGCTTCTTGCGCCATTTCTTCAATGGTATTGGATCCGTCGGTCCATGTCGTCTGAATTTGAAGATCTCCGCGTAGATCCCCGTAGTCTACGAGAGGGGGGAGTTTCCGATTCTTCGCCGCCTCGATCTCACCGCCATCTTCTCGGATCTCCGGCGGAATAATGGATAGACCAAGCGCTTCGTAGATCCCTTTTTCCGTAAGGCCCGCGACGCGTTTGTTGCCGCGGAAAAGGCCATACTCATTTAATTTGAGCCCCTTTTCCTGAGCGATCCGCCTAAGCGCCACGTTATGATCTTTGCTTCCGGTAAAATAGTTGAGGGCCGCACCGAAACTCTGCTTGGTCACGACGCGAAGATCGACGTCCAATCCGGTCCTCAACTTCACCGTGCTTTTCGTCCTACCACGCCCATAGACATGCGTCACCTCGGGCATGGAGACAAAGACTTCCATCACCTTCTCCGGATTCCGGGAGATGGCTAAAATATCGGCGTCCCCAACAGTCTCCTTGCGCCGCCGGATCGAGCCCGCGACGACGACCTCGCTCACTTCGGGTAGGCCCTTCAGGCGTTGCTCAATCTCCGTGATAAGGGGCAGCACGGATCCAAGAGTAAAGCGGCCACTCCCCTGCTTGAGGAATTCCATGCCCTTAAGAATCTTCTGCTCCATCCGTTCCCCAAAGTGAGGCAGGTCTCGAATTTTTCCGGAACGGGCGGCGCGATCCAGATCCGCCACATCTTTGACGCCAAGCTCTTGATAGAGGAGCTTGACCATCTTGGGACCGACTCCCTCGATGGCGGTGAGTCCAAGCACATCCACCGGCATCTCCTTTTTCAGCTCTTCGTAGTATCTTAGTTTGCCGGTTTGGAGGACTTCCTCGATCTTCTCCGCAATCGCCGCCCCGACCCCAGGGATCTCCCGCAGTGCCTTTTTCCCACCGCGCTTGTAGAGCTCAGTAACGGGCTCTGCCAACGCCTCAAGCGCCTCGGCCACCTTTTCGTAAGCGCGAGGCTTGAACTGTACCTCTTGCATCTCCAGATAGAGCGCTATCTCATGAAAGGTCTGAGCTAATTCGGTATTGCGCATCGCCCCTAATTCTACACCCAACTTGTAGATTGACAAGAATACTCAAAGCAACTAGCATCCAAAACGAAACATGTTGACATACCGCAGTAATATGTCGTTCGGCATATTACTGGTTAGGCAGTACCCAAGGAGCATCGTGTGAGCGCAACCAGATCCTCCTACGAAGGGTCTTGCCATTGCGGCGCCATCGGTTACGTCTTCACCACGAGTATTCCACCGTCTGAATGGGTCATCCGGGCCTACCAGTGCTCTTTCTGCAGAGCTCACGGGGGCCGCTCTACCTCCGATCCCAACGGCTCAGTCCGTTTCGTTTTATCAGAACCTAGCTTGCTCAGTCGTTACCGGTTCGCCCTCAAGATCACGGACTTTATTGTGTGCAAAGCCTGCGGTGTGTACGTTGGCGCAGTCATGCCTTCTCCACAAAGTGCCGTGGCCGTCATCAACCTCAATACGCTTGTTGCGCCGCCGGATCTCCCGCAGGCACAGCCCGTGTCCTACAAAGGGGAGTCGGCATCGGAGCGGCGTGCAAGGCGCAAGCAGTCATGGACGCCCGTTGAGGACGCCGGCTAACATGGCGTTACACGGCCCCCGGGGTCGAGATTGTTGCCTGCAAAATGAGCTTATTGCTTAGAAAAAAAGGTGGATTGGGCTCGAAAGATTATGAGCTAATGGACAAGGACTCAGTTGTTTGCTTCATGCAGTTCGACGACTGGAGACACGCCAGCCTCTTGATAGGGGGAAAGCGCTATTCTGTTCGTGCTAATGGTCGGGGGAGCTGGGCTTTGGAGGAGGGCGGAATCTCCATCGCTGGTTCTCAAAGACAAGGCACCGGTCCTCGATTAACATTGACGGTGAGTTTCGATACCCGTTCTTGGCTCCTCAAACCTCGTCGAAAGGGCCTGATATTACATCACGACATATGGGAAGACGATCGTGTAGTCGGTCAAATTGCGAAGACGATCGGATGGTGGAGCTCCGGCCTACGTGTGACGTCTCCGGAGACGGCTCGCATAGAAATTGTTAGCTTTGCCGTTTGGTTAATAGGCATTCACTGGGTAAGTACTGCCGGGGCATTAACCGCCTCCCGCGCCGAGCTAGGTTTGTGACGGCCGAATAACAATACGCTGCACCGGCCGAGCTGCCTCGCCGCCGTTGTGATGGTCTGAATAGGCTTGCCGGCCTCGACCTTTCAGCCTTGACGTTAGATAGTCACCCAACACGATCCGCTACGGCAGTCTTGCTTAATATCCGCCAATGGCGTATAGCCCTATATTCTCTTTGTAGAGACTCCGATCTTTACGCGAAGGGGAGTGTATCTACATGTTTTTGGTTTATGGCAAGAGTCGGCAGGAAGATCCGACCAAGGAGCAATTGAGGACCTTGCGAAAACTCGTGAAGGAGAACCTAAAATGAACAAAAAGGAATTCGAGAAACTCGTTGCCAGTGTAAAGCAGGCCGGCAAAATAAAACGGGGAGAAATGAAGGCCTCTCGTGTGGTTGATCTAAAACCTATGGATATTAGGGAAGTCCGAAAAAAGCTCACCCTGTCGCAATCGGAGTTTGCACTGATGATAGGAGTGAGTTTATCCACGCTTCAGAACTGGGAACAGGGGCGGCGCCGTCCTGAAGGCCCTGCTCAAGCACTACTCAAGGTGGCCGCATCAAACCCCAAAGCTGTGATTGACGCCCTGGCATCGTAAGAAAGCTATTTAACCAGAGGCTTGATCCGACGTAGGAGGTCAGCCGAAACGTTAGCCTTCTGGTGCGCAGTAGGGTATGGCACTTAACAAGCAAGGGTGGCATACTGGCGATTAGTCTGTTCCAGCCTTCGGAGCCCAGTGGGACGGTGCCCCGAAACAGTGGCGGGAGGAAAAAACATGTCCAAGGTAGATGAGCTCAAAACGGAAATCGAGAAACTTCCTAGGGAAGAGTTCAGCAAACTTGTCCGGTGGCTTTCAGAAAAGGATTGGGAGAGTTGGGACATGGAGATCGTAGCTGACTCTGAGGCTGGAAAGCTTGACTTCTTAGTGCGTGAGGCTCTCGACGGGAAGGCCAAGGGAACCCTCAAGGACCTGTGAAGCATCGCACAACGGCGCGTTTCTGGGACTGCTATGCGCGTCTTCCAGAGGCCGTCCAGAGAATGGCCCGAAGAAACTTCGACCTCCTGAAAGAAAATCCTAGACATCCTTCTCTACATTTCAAAAAAGTTGGTAAGCTGTGGTCAGTGAGGGTCGGACCTCATCACCGGGCGCTGGCAGTCGAGGATGAGGCGGATTTCATCTGGGTTTGGATCGGTGCTCATGATGAGTACGGGCGAATCATCAAGCAACAAGGCTAACACCTGGATTGAGACAGACCTTCCTCCCACCGCTTTATGGACGGGATTCGGCGGGTCAGCCAAAGCCTTGAGGCTGTAGAAAAAGGTAGATCGGACGATTTAGAAAAAAAACGGTCTCCGTATTTGCGATTTAAGTGACGATCTCGGGTCGAGGAATGTTTTTGCTACCCCCAAGTTTAGTCGGCGGAGACTTTTTCTACAGCCTCGCTAGCTGATTGAAACCGAGCACGAGCGTCGAGCACGATCACGGTTCGATGTCTCCCTCTCTTCGGAGCAGACCCCCTGTGCCGTGCACCCAGGTATCCGGTTTCGAGGGAGGAAACCTGCAGGACAAGGCACAGGGACGTGCAGGTTGGAGGCAGGCCCAGGCCGTTGGAGAGCTCAC
>JBHHYU010000060.1:0-19793 GCA_046757725.1 Binatia bacterium | reverse complement strand
TGACCCCTATTTCGACGCCCGCGAGCACGCCATGCGCGAGGCCATGTGGAAGTTCACAAGCGGGTTCCGTGACCTCCCTGAGGTCCGGCAATGGCTCGCCGATCAGGTTGTCCGCAAGGACTAATGTCAAATCGCAGAGGGCACTTCGGTGCAAAACGGTGTGAGATCGCTCGAGGTGGTTGGTCATCGCGGCTCGGATGCGAGAGCGGGCTGGGGGTCCGGCTTTTGAAGTGTTGATATAAGGTAGTTTTAGGGGTTCCGTCTGAGCATGGCTCGTAAGCCACGGATTCATTATCCGGGTGATGTGTACCACGGGGCCTACCACAGGGTAACCATGGTTGCCGGGTTTGCTTATTAGGGAATGTATCTTAACATGGCCTCCGCAACTCCATTGGTACTAATTCCCTACAGACATTAGCAATAAGCCATTTGTCACCACGTACATCCCCTTGACATTTCTCTATGATGGGCAAGAGAATACACCCGATCTATGCCCAAATACCTTTCCCGCACCTGTCCAAAGTGTAAGGGATACCCGGGTGTTGTCATCCCCCAGCCCATCCAAGGATCGAGCCGGAAAGGTTTGTCGGGACTCTGCTGGTTGTAGGGAGAGACCATATGAAGGTGAGAAGAATAATTCCCCTGGGGATAGCCATGTTGTTGCTTGCATCAGCTAGTGCGCCTGCTCAAGGTGAGAGCGAGCCGTTCGGTTACTTCAATGGTAGTAACTTGTACGCACTGTGCTCCGAGGGATCGAGGGACTTCAAAATCGGCGTGTGCACCGGGTACGTGGCCGCGATTGTCGATCTCCTCTGGTCTAAGAACACTATAGAAGGGCTGCGTGCCTGTATTCCTGAAGCTCTGTCAGCAGGTCAGGCGCGTGAAATGGTGAAGAAGTGGATCGAAGATCGACCCGCACTCGGGCAGCTCAAAGCCTCTTTGGTTGTGGTGAAGGTAATGGCTGGAGCGTATCCGTGTGATCAAAAGAAAAGTAGGAGGCAATGATCGTGGAAAAATCATGTAAAGCACCACTGGTGAGCCGGTTGGGGATATGAGTTTGGGCAACTGGACTCACATAGCCGGGGAAGCAGGGGTAAAGCGCGGTTACTGGCTCGCCCGCTTGAGGAATTTGGACACGTCTTATCTGAGATGCAAAGAGTGGGGGGGTCTTTATTCAGAGGGGTCAAGACTGTTTTTGGCTTTTTATGGGATTTCCTCGACACGAAAGGCACAGGGCAGGGATTTAGTTGCGGTAGGATAACTGTGAATTGATCAAGGATGAAGCTATGAGCATAAGGATCGCTGATCGGCTCGAGAAGGCACGGGAAGGTGGAAAGGGAAGCCGTTGTTTTATGCCAAAGGAAACAAAGAGGATTGATTTTAATTGTAGCCTACGCTAGTGTGCGTTATTATTTAGAATTGTTTTAATTCCTTACGTGAGAACTAGTACAGGGGTTGGATAGGCGTCCCCGGAGGGGACTGGACATCTGGCTCCACTTCGCTCAACCCAAGTCCCTGGGTGGATAGAGCGGGGTTTTCAACGGGACGCAAACAAGTATTGGGGGCAATCAAATGACAACCAAGCAAATTGTAGGCAATCCAACTCCGCGGGTTGAAGGCGAACTCAAAGTTACGGGGAAGGCGGTTTACTCGTCAGATGTGACTCTTCCGGGAATGCTATGGGGGAAGATTTTAAGGAGCCCGATTCGATACGGGCGCATCACGCGTCTGGACGTGACACACGCGCAGCAGCTACCGGGTGTAAAGGGCATTCTCACAGGTAAGGATGTGACTGGATTCAGGATCGGAAGAAGAGTCTACGACATGCCCATCGTGGCCGAGGATGTAGTTCGGTTCATCGGCGAAAAGGTGGCGGCGGTGGCAGCGGAGACGGAAGAGATCGCGGAGGAAGCGCTGAATCTCATTGAGGTTGAATATGAAGAATTGGAGCCGGTGCTGGATCCCGTGAAAGCCATGAAACCGGAGGCACCGATCCTTCACCCTGATGTCAATAGTTACAGGGGTCTACCTAAGAAACTGGACGTTCCGAGTAATGCCTTTATCGTGCTTTCATGGAAGAAAGGGGATATCGAAGCAGGCTTCCAGCAGTCGGATCTTATTGTAGAAAACACTTTTTATACGACTAAAGTTCATCAGGCTTATATTGAGCCGCACTCGTGCTTAGTAAAGGCAGAGGCCGATGGCAGCGCTGAGATTTGGGCCTGTAGTAAAGTGCCGTACGGGATTCGGGAACAGGTCGCGAACTCGGTTCGGATCGACCCCGAGAAGCTTGTTGTCCACCCCGTTTATATCGGGGGAGACTTCGGCGGCAAGGGCGACTTTATGGATATTGCACTGTGCTATTGCCTCTCCAAAAAGGTCGGCCACCCAGTGAAAATCGTTATGGACTACGACGAAGAATTTATCGCAGGTAATCCGAGGCATGCCTCGGTCATCAAGGTTAAGACAGGAGTCAAGAAAGATGGGACCTTGATGGCACACCATATGGACTTTATTTTCGACAGTGGTGCCTACGGGGCCTTCAAACCTAACGGTTTTCTCGGCGGTCCGGCGATTTCGGCCGGGGCTTACAAAATTCCGCACGTGCTTATAGAGGAAGAGATGGTTTATACCAATCAGGTCCCTTGCGGTCACATGCGCTCTCCTGGTGATCCGCAGGGCTTCTTTGCAAATGAAAGTCAGTTAGATCTGGTTGCCAGAGAGCTTGGGATGGAACCTGCGGAGTTCAGGAGAAAAAACCTCATGCACGATGGTGATGAACTCCCCGTCGGTGGGGCCATCAATCATATCAAGACCGAGGAAACCCTAAAGCGCGCCTTGGAAGACTCGGGTTACTTTCGTGCCAAGCCAAAAAACGTGGGCCGTGGGATCGCTTTGACGCAGTGGACGGTAAATGGAGGGGAAGGAACCGTGGCGATCAAGGTCGACGAAGGGGGAACAGTGACCGTTTCCTCGGCCATGCTGGACCAAGGGGTCGGTACCTATACGGTGTTGTGTGAGGTTGTAGGAGAAGAGTTGGAGATACCCGTAGAGGGGATACGATTCCAGATCCTCGACACGAAAACGGGAGTCAAGGATACGGGGATTGGAGGCAGTCGGGGGACAAGGGTTTATGGTAACGCGGCTTACAATGCGGCGATGAAAGCCAAGGAAGAGATTATGAAATCTGCGGCTGAACAGATGAGCTGCAATCCTCAGGAACTAGTGCTTGCCGGTGGTGGGGTGCTCCACAAACGGGCGGAGCGACGCATGACCTACGCAGAGATTGTGAAGGCTAAGGGTTCTCCAATCAACGTACAGGGTTCTTACAACGACAAGTCGAAGCTCCCCGATCCTACCATGTGCGCTCAGATCGCGGAAGTTGAGGTGGACCTGGAGACGGGGCAAATAAAACTAAAAAAACTTACCTCTGCTCATAGTACAGGAAAGGTGCTTAACCCTCTCATGCACCAGGGACAAATCGAGGGAGGCGCTATGACGGGTATCGGTTACGCCCTTATGGAGCAACTCGTGCTTGAAGACGGTAAGGTACTCACTGCGAATTTCGGTGATTACAAGATACCTACCATCCGTGATGTTCCCATCATGAAAACCTCAGTGATGGAAACCGCCCAGGGCCCAGGGCCCTACAACAGCAGTGCTATTGGTGAAACAGCCAACATCCCCGTAGCGGCAGCGGTCGCCAACGCAGTAGAGAACGCTGTCGGCGTGAGAATAAAATCTCTACCCATAACTGCCGAGAAGGTGTTGGACGCTTTAACAAAAGGAGCTGAAAGGTGAGCCGGTCAGAAGGTAAAATTGATCTGGCCAAGTTTAGGGAAGTTACTAAGGAGCAGCGCGAACGGGCGAAGGAAGGTCCGGAAGGACATACCCTGCGGCAGCGGGCAGTTATCCGTCTTATTGGGGATCAGCTTAAGGAGGCGAGGGTCGGAGACTATACCATCCTGTGCGATGATGCTAAGTCCCGGAAAGGAGGTGGCAAGGGACCGTCTCCGCTTCAGTTTTTTGTTGCAGCGGTGGGATTTTGAATGTTCAGTCAATTGGCGCGGTACGCGTCAGAACTGGATCTTCAGATTGACGATGCGGAGATGGATATTCGCATGAGCTACGACACACGGGGCAAGTTGAAAATAGCGGATATTTCTCCGGCGTGCCGGGAGGTGACTTATGTTTTCAATATTAAGAGCCCGGCGCCTTCTGAGAAGGTGAGGCGGATGGTCGATATGATTGAGAAGGGTTGCCATACCGTAAACACCATGAGAACGCCAGTGCCCGTAACAGGTAAGGTTGTCCATAATGACGAGGAGTTTGAGGTGAGACCTTGAGAATAGGATAGGAGGACGAAAGCGGAAATGCCCAGATTGGCTGTCGGTGAACCATTCCCGAAGGCCCGCCTTCAAGACATTGACGGTGAGACCGTGGAATTCCCCGCGGCTTTCGCACAGGCACTTGCAACCGTTGTCTTCTTTTACCGTGGCCGGTGGTGACCCTGGTGTCGGGCCCAGGTGACGGCCTTTGTTTACGAAGCGGAGAGATACCTACCCGAGAAGATCCAGATCTTTGGTGTGAGTGTAGAGCCTCCGGAAGAAGGAAGAATACTCAGAGAGCGAGTGACACGCGACTGCCAAGAGGACCGTCCCCACATTCCGCTTGAACCGTATCCTTTACGTTTTCTTACTGATCCCCAGGCGGAGTTGATTCGTGCCGTTGGGGCTGAGAACGAAGGTCACCGGGCCGGGCTCATCGCATCACCCGTAACCTTTGTTATTGATCAGACGGGCAAGGTAAAATGGTTTTACGTGAGCAGCAGTGCCTCTGACCGGCCCAGCCCTGTAGCCCTAGCCAAGACTTCCGTAACTGTTGCCCAGGGTAGAAAACTCCCCCGTGATTAAGCGTGAAAACACCAGCTCCTTTCTTAGTTTCAGCCTGGGGAGTTTTTCTCTTTAGATAAGCTCATGCAGGCCCTCCATTGGAATGGTCAGAGATTAAAGCTGGATTTATCCTATGCTATGCCTAAGGCGGATGATAAAACTGCCTTGGTGCGTGTCACTCTAGCGGGAATCTGCTCCACGGACCTCCAGATCTTTAAAGGCTATATGGGTTTTCGTGGTGTTCCGGGGCATGAATTTGTAGGGCAGGTCAAAGAGGGTCCGACGAAGCTTGTCGGCAAGCGGGTTGTAGGTGAGATCAACTTTGCCTGTGGTCATTGCAAATCCTGTTCGGAAGGTCTTGGGCGCCATTGTCCGGAACGCCGGGTGATGGGTATTCTTGGCGCTGACGGCTGCTTTGCTGAGTATGTGGCTGTGCCGGTGGCCAACCTCCATGTGGTCCCCGACAACGTGGCCGACGAAGAAGCTGTGTTTACTGAGCCTCTGGCGGCGACGTTTGAAATTCTGGAGCAGGTTCAGCTTGAGACCACTGATGAAGTCCTCGTGTTAGGTGACGGCAACCTTGGGTTCCTGTGTGCTCAGGTTCTGCGGCTGACAGGTGCACGCGTGAGTGTGGTGGGAAAGCACCCAAAAAAGCTAAGTTCGCTCAAAAAGCTTGGGATCAGCACCGTCATGCTCTCTGACTGGCGTCCTCACCCGGCCGATGTGGTTATCGACGCCACCGGCTCAACTTCCGGCCTCAACATGGCGACCGGTGCGGTACGACCACGTGGGATTCTGGTCCTGAAGAGCACCTTGGCTGAAGAACACGTGCTGAACCTCGCCAACGTGGTGATCAACGAGATTGCTGTGATCGGCTCCCGCTGCGGTCCCTTCGCACCTGCACTTGAAGCTCTCACAAGCAAAAGCGTTACTGTTGCACCCCTCATTGACAAAATTTATCCACTGGCTGAAGGTGCACAGGCAGTGGCCCTTGCCTCCCGCCGGGCAACCCGGAAGGTCATTCTCCGCAGCTAATGGATTTTGGCGCTTCAATCATCGGCCAATAACGGGTTTAGCTCTCTGAAAAAATCTCCGATCGCGCCTGTGAAACGAAAATCCGCCAGTGTATCTTGGGGTGTAACCTCCCGGTTGACAATAGCCAACAGGGCACCATTTTGTTTGGCGAGTACAGGGAAACTTGCGGCTGGCTGAACCTGGAGAGAGGAGCCTATGACGATAAAAATTTTTGAAGTTCTACTCAACGTTCGAGCACGTTGCATGGCTTCTACAGGCATTGCTTGGCCAAAGGAGATGGTCGCGGATTTGAGAAGACCTCCGCATTGAGCACAGGCAGGGGGTTTGAAGTCCCCGACAATGAGTTCATAAACGTCACTTGCATCGAGACACTCTCCACAGCTGAGACAGCAAACCTTTCGATCGGTTCCGTGAAGCTCTACAATTTTCTCCTGAGGGACGCCTGCCAAGCCGTGCAGGCCGTCAACGTTTTGAGTGATCAAACCCCACAGGCGTCCCTTATCTTCAAACCTTCGAATGGAATAATGCGCTATGTTGGGTTGTACATTTTTATAGAGTTCATAGCTCTCTTTCTTCATTCTCCAGTAACGTACCCGGGCAGCTTCACTGTTCACAAAATCCGAAAAATAGACCGGTGTATATTTAGTCCAAATCCCGCCTGGGCTTCTGAAATCAGGCACGCCGGATTCCGTACTGATCCCTGCACCGGTAAAAAAGACTATCTCGTTAACCTTTCGGATTTCTGCGACAAATTCGGCTATCGCCGTCATGGTAATCTCCTTTCTGAACAATAAAAGGCTAAACCATTGAAAGCAAGCTTTGCAGATGGACAGATGGTTTTAGATTGAAAATCAGAGCCTCAGGTTTTCGGTGCTTTCAAAACAAATCGCCTGAGTTGTGGGAAGATAGCGTTGATACCTAAGGCGGCAGTGAAAATGGCTAGTGCTCCCATGAGAACGGCGCCACTCGCAGTCATGAGAGGAATCAAGATCCCTGCCTGGGTGTGTCCCAATGGCGTAAGGCCTCGGCCAGTCACCTGGAAGACGCTATTGGCCCTTCCCCGCAGTCGGTCCTGAGTCTTGGTCTGGAGGAGGATTTGGCGGGAGATTCCGGAGATCGTATCTGCCAAGGCCAAAAGGAACAGAAAGAAAAGTGCAGCCGGAAAGAAACTGGACAATCCAAAGCCGATAAGAGAGAGCGCAAAAACTACGGAAGAGATGAGCATAACCCTTCCTTGATGGCGGATTTGACTCAGAACTATGATCCACATCGAGCCAATAACTCCTCCGGCGCCCCGAACGGAAAACATGAGGCCGAGTCCGCTAGGCCCAACATCGAAAATGTCTTTGGCAAATATTGTGAGGAAGACCTGGTTAATGCCAAAAAAAGAGATAAAGGCCTCCAGAAAAACAGCGCTCAAGAGAACCGGCTCGGATCGAATATAGCGTAAGCCGTCCATGAGACTTTGGAACAATCTCTTTCCTGCCACGCCTCCCTTGGAAAGGACGTTCCTCATCATAAAGACCGCCATTACAGCCGCTAGGTAACTCAAACTATTGGCGTAAAAAGCTCCTGGGATTCCTGTTAGTGTGATTAGGATTCCCGCAAGGGCAGGGCCCACGAGGACACTCACTCGTCGCAGTACCGAGTTGAGGGCAATTGCATTCGGTAAAAGTAGCACGGGTACCAGATTCGGGTACAGGGCTTGGCGCGCCGGTGCCCCGACGGTATCCACGATTGCACTTAGAAAGGTGACCATGTAAATGTGCCACGCCTCCAGTCTCTCTAACTGCGCCATGATGCCCAGCATCAGCGGCATAAAAAAGAGTATGGAATCTGCAATGAGAACCATACGCCGCCGTTCAAAACGGTCAGCGATCGTACCGGCCAGAAGTCCAAACAGGATCGTTGGCACGGCTCGGAAAAGACCGTTCAACCCCAACTGGAAAGCCGACCCGGTGAGTTCGTAGAGGGTCCAGGCCATGGCGATGTTCTGAATCGAAGTTCCCAGATGGGATATCAGTCGTGCGATCCAGAAGAAACGAAAATTTCGATAGCGAAGAGAAGAAAAGTAACCTGTTAGCGGTATAAATTCCGGTTCTGTCATAAAAGTAAAAGCGGCAAGCTAATTCATGAAAAGAACTCTGTCAACCCGTTCCGGCTGACTGGCGGAAACGCCATGCCTGACAGGAATCTACAGCAAGGTAGGCAATAGCAAAAGTGAGGAAGCAAATAGAAAATGCCAACCTGTAGGATCCAGTAAGGTCAAAAAGGTAACCCCCAAGCCAGGCTCCTAAGGCACTTCCCGACCCGAAGCTGATCTCGAGGGTTCCGAAGATCGTTCCCACCTTGGCTCCGCTAAAAACGTCGCCGATCAGAGCCCCGTAAGTTGGGTTTCCGGCACTGTGGCCGATGCCATAGATAATCGCAACCATATACACAAGCCACATGGGAGATCCCGTCCGAAGTCCAATGAGCCCGGCAAGCCCGATCCAAATGATCACCGTAGAGATCCCAAAAGCCTTGTCTCGTCCGATGTGGTCCGAGATATAACCCCACAGGGCCGAACCACCGGTCCTTGTCAATCCCATGACCCCAAAGACAAAGGCAGCCAACAGTTTATCATAACCGAGACTAACCAAATGAGCGACCATGTGAGTGAATACCATAAAGAGACCGATCCCAAGACCGAACTGGCCGACAGCAATGGTCCAAAAAGGGATAGAGGTAATGGCCGACCGCAGTGTCCACTCGTGAGTCTTTGGAATAACGCTTCTACGGGATCTCTTGGCATTGGTATTCGGTACCATGCGGCCATCCGGAAGTTGGCCCAGCTCTTCCGGCCTGCCACGCTGAAAAAGCGCATTGGCAGGGACAACGGTGACGAACAACAGGGTTGCGAGAATCATAAAGGCCGGGCGCCAGCCCATACGCGATATCAAAGCTTGAGTTAGTGGGACGAGAAGGATCGCTCCCACCCCTTGTCCCATTGTGGCAATACCAATAGCAGTTGCCCGGCGGCGGACAAACCAGTGAGAGATAAGGGCATTATGGCTCACAAATCCTAATCCGGCTTGGCCTAGTGCGGTTACGACCCCGTAAGAGAGATACAGTTCCCACAATGCGTTACTACGACTGGCGAGAAACAGACCGGTTCCCATCAGTAGTCCGGCGAACGGTATAAGAAGCCGAGGCCCAAGCCGGTCAAAAGTAAGGCCGATCACCGGCGAAGCGAGAGCGTACACAAGGAAACTGACCGAGGCAATGCTTGCGCCGCTTCCGTGGGACCACCCGTATTCTTCCAGAAGCGCCACGTAGAAGACGCTGAAAGAAGCCGCGGTCCCGCGCACGATAAGCAGGTTGACGAAACAGAGCGTGAGGATCACGGAGCCGTAGAAGAAGCGTGGACGCATAAGGATAAGATTAGGCGTGCTGAGCGGAATGGGCTATAAGCGAGGTTTGAACTTCGGCAGGAATAGGCCGAGGCCGGCCTCTTCGAAGACGACTTCAACAGACATACCGATTTCGACTTTTTCCATCGGGCAACCAACGATGTTACTGCAAAGCCTGGGGCCTTCTTCAAGATCGATCCAGGCCGTGACGTAGGGGATGTCCTTGGTGAATCCCCTGAGAGCGCGACCGACCGCTTCGCGGATTACGGTGAAGGCAAAGACCGTGCCACGGCCACTCACCGGTAGCCATTCGACGTTGTCGCTGCCGCACTCAACGCAGGCAGGACGGGGACACCAAACCCACGACCCACAGTCTTTGCAGCGCTGCACTACCAGCGTCCCCTTCGCTGCGGCCTTCCAGAAGGGTCGGGTAATGGGCGTGATCTCTGGCAAAGGTTTTTTTATTGCTTCTGCTGGTTCTGCCATTTCAAACTTCTTTTCCAAGAATAGCGGCGGCGGTGCAGCCAAAGTTTTTCCCATAATTCACCGCCCCTAGGCCGGTCACGAGCCCGACCTTCGCATCAGCCACCTGCCGCGCACCGCCTTCGCCTCTTAGCTGGCGTACCGCTTCGATGACATGAAGCATGCCACCGGTGGTGGAGGGCTGGCCACAATTAATCATGCCGCCTCCGGTCTGGATGGGAAGGTTGCCTTTAAAAGTAAAGTCCGCCCGTTCGAAAAATTCTCGGTCGTTTTTGCCGCAAAAACCAAGATCTTCAATCTGGAGCATGATGATAGGGACATAATCGTCGTAGAGGCCGAGGAAATCGATATCCTTGTGAGAAAGATCGCTCATCTCAAAGGCGGCCCTGCCGGACTCGCGGATGCCGGTGACGAGTGGATTTGCGTGGGATCGAGGACCTGTGCTCGAGTTATGACATTCACCCCATCCGAGCAAATAGACAGGCGGCCAGGGTAACGTCTTCGCGCGTTGCGGCGAGGCGATGATGTAGGCTTTGCCACCGTTCGCCGGCAAGACGCAATCGTACAGGCGAATCGGATCTGAGATAAGGCGCGCATTTTTATATTCTTCGAGCGTTAGCGACTTTTTTAGGTAGGCGTTGGGGTTGAGTGTCGCGTGGTAGCGTGCGGTGACAGCGATCTTACCGAAGTGATCTATCGTCATCCCGGACTCGTACATGTAGCGGCTCATGATGAGGGAAATCTTGCAATTTGGCCCCATGACGCCGAACGGCATCTCGAAATCACGGGTATCCACAGGTTCCGCCCTTGAGCGGGCAGGTTCGCTGAAGGGAGCCGCCGCAGCCACGCACAGAACGAGATCCACAAGGCCCGAGTTTATGATGGCAGCGGCCTGTCCTAACAAGGAAACGGAGCTTGATCCGCCGTTGCCGCCCGCTAGGAGAATACCGGGAGTGATGCCTAAAATACTGGCTACTTCCTCCGGCCAAAACGGTTGGGAGTGATTGGTTGTGTAGATAGCGGCCAGACCTTGCCCATCGAAATCTTTTTTTGTGAGACCCGCGTCTTCGAGAGCAAGACGGGCCGCCCAAGCAAGATACTCGGCGGTTGATTTGCGTGGCTCACCCGGTTTTCTCCCCTGTCGATCGACCGGTGTCTCTCCACATCCAACAATAGCCGCTTTTCCTTTGAGGCCCATGCACTGGTTCCTATCAGAACTTTCCACGACAGACAACGCACCACCTCCGTTCTATCAAAGAGAAATGAAATACTTTGCCTTTGAACGGAGACGCTGCTTATGCGCCTACTTTGCCTACAGCCGCTCTGAGTGGATGCAGGTATCCCATAGAATCGAATCACCACCGAGCATGGGGCAATACAGATCTACCTGCAGCTGGGTGGCGCATCCCGGACAGAAATATTCGTGGTTCTCACCTGCAAAAGGCTCCCCGGACGGAAGGGGATGGGGCATGAAATCGTTCAGATCGACCACGCGTCTGAGGGCGTAAAGCTTGTAGTTTTCGTCGGCACGGCAGAAAAGATGGCCGCACCGGCTGCAGCGAATCACGGCTTCCCCTCCGTCACGGGCGATCTCAAGCAGGGCATGAAAACGAAGGACAGATTTGCGGCCTCGACTCGAAGCCAAGGATAGGGAACTTGTTGTCCCGGAGGGCGGCTTCCCTTCTTTAAGACGATCCGCACGGATCGCTTTCCGGCGTTCTTCGGTTGCCTTAGAATCGACCCATTGTCCTGTTTGATCCAAGATGACGCCGTAGATCCGCTCCGCGCTCCCCTGCGTCAGCCAGCCTTGAGAAAGATCGCGCTGAACTGCCTCGAGCTCCCGCTCCAGCGGATCGCCGAAACCGCCCCCTCCCGCGACGTAATCGATGACGATACTTCCCTCCGGCAGAGGAATTCTCTCCGGCACACCTCCCGGATGGTAGATTTTTCCCCATGTGCCCTCACGCAGCGACCGGCGGTCGGGATATTCCCCATTTTTGACCCGTTCGAGGAGCCTAAGATCGGAATCGATGCGTGCCCGAAAAGCGCCCCGCCCTTGCGGGTAGCCGCCGCAGAGCCCGAAGCCTCCCTGGGCGACGCCCCCATAGGGCTTATAGTCGACCGAGCAGTCCTGCGAACCATAGATCATATACATCCGGTAGCTTCCGAGGCCTCCCCGGTATTTGCCGAAGCCGCTCCCGTCGGGGTTGTGCGCACGGGTGAAGTAAAGAAAGGGATACTGCATCTCGATCCGCTCGACGTCAGTGATCCCGGCGGAGGGAATGTTCATGTGACCACCGGTATTCACACCATCGCGGCTCGGCGACGCGCCCATGCCGGAGCCGTGGATGTCGTATAGTCCCTGTGCCACGCGAATCCCCTGACGGTTGTGGCCGGCGTAAAAGTAGCCGGGGCCGCCGACGAATTCGAGGTTTCCGGAAGTAGAGGCGTTGACGTCGTCGGGGCGAGCAGAGGCATAGATCATTTTTGAGACACATTCGCAGACGGTCGAGACCACTACGTTTCCGATCCGCGGGGCTGAACCGCAGGCGGCGGGATAACGGCAGTTGAGGATCGAGCCTTCGGGGACATGGATTTTGACAGGCTTCATCTTGCCGTCGCTCCACGGCACGTCCCAAAACAGGGCGTTGGTCAGCGCCAATGCGATGTGCGCTGCCGTGCTCGGGAGTGTGGAGTTATGATCCGTATCTGTCTCGGGGCTTGTCCCGTTAAAGTCGAAGCTGAGTTCCTGGCCCTGCTTCGTCATCGTACAAAAGAGCTGCTGGGCAATAGATTTTCGCGTCTTACGGTCGAGCGTTGTGACATACTGGCGTGCTATCCAGGTGCCGTCGGGCATCGATTGGAGCTTGACCCGTGCCTTTTGCTCGGAGTCATCGATCATCTTTTGTCCTGCAGCCTTGACGAAGTCGAGGCCGAATTTTTCCACCAGTCCCAAATACCTCCGCGCGCAGACGTTGTTCCCAGCGATCATCGCTTTCAGATCGAGTCCCACATATTGCGGGTCGCGGCACTGTCCGGTGAGTGCCCTGAAGACGTCCTCTCTGACTGCTCCTCCCTCGACGACCTTGAGCCCCGGAATGCGTATCCCCTCGTGAAAGATCTCGTAGGCACCTCCTCTCAGCAGGCCGCCGGTGTCCGCCGTGTGGGTGCTCGCTGCGGTCCAGGCAATCAACTTGCCGCGGTGGAAGATCGGCTTGATCACCATCATGTCGTAGGTGTGAGAACCGGCGACGTAGGGGTCATTGAAAAAGACCTGGTCGCCCTCGAAAAAGCCGGGGGACTCGCCGAACCAGTTGATGAGGACTTTGATGGCGTCTGAGGTGGCGGCGGCGAATCTCAAGTGTCCGGAGCAGGCTAGGACCATATTACTTTTTTCGTCGTAAAACGAGCTCATGCATTCGCCCCCCTGGGAGACGATCGGTGAGGCGGTGACCCGCTGCAGAGTCATGCGTCCCTCTTCGCCGATCGCCCAAAGGCGATGGACGTACATTTCGTAGCGGATCGGATCGATGGATCGGTGCGTTCGTTTTCTCTTTTTCATCGCCCGATCTCCATCATCAGGTTCAAATACGGATCCACCGTGACCCGGTTGTCCGGCGGGACCAGAGTCGTCGTGAACGGAAGCTCGATGACCGCCGGACCACGCACGACCGAACCGACCCCGAGACACTCGTAATCGTAGACCGGCGTGTCGACAAATCTGCGGGCGGGCCGGGTAAAGAAAATCCGACGTTTGCCTTTTTTAGCGGTTTTTAGATCGACTTTCTTCTCCCGCTTCGCACTCAAACGAGGCTTGGCAACGGTTCCGACGGCATCGACGCGCATCTCGCTGATCTCTATCCCGGCTTTCGTGTAACCGGCTCCGGCACCGTAGAGTTCCTCGTATTTCTTTTCGAAGGTGTTCTGAAGCTCCGCCACTCTTTTACGCGAGAAGCGATCCCAGGCGATCGGCATTTCAACGCCTGCGGTCTGGCGCCGGTAGCGCATGGTGAGGAAACGGCGAAACTCCACCTGGTTTGGTCGAAAGCCTTCCGCTATCATCGCTTCTTTGATCTCCGCCTCGATCTCCTTGAGTCGCTGGTTAATCGCCGGAGGCTCCGTGGGCAAGATGTAGTAACAGCTCATCACACGGGTGCGGATCACATTCGCGGTTGCTGCACCGAAGGCAGAGAATACGGGTGAAGTGGCAAAGATGTGGACCTTTTTGATTCCCAGCTCGGCTGCGAATCCGTGGGCATGGACCGGACCGGCTCCGCCAAAGGCGTAGATCACGAACTCTTCCGGTAGGTAGCCTGTGCGCACCACCTGACGGCGGATCAAGTCCGACATCTTGCTGTTGACGATGTCATAGATTCCTGCTGCTGCTTCGACGACCGTGAGCTTTAAGGGCCGGGCGATCTTCTCTTCGATGGTTTTGAGGGCCTTCTTCCTGTTCAGGGATTTCCTTCCGCCGAGAAAATAGTCCGGGTTGATGAGACCGAGGGCTAGATCCGCGTCGGTTACCGTGACCTCGTCTCCTCCCGTATCGTAGCAGACCGGTCCGGGGTTCGCGCCGGCACTTCGCGGCCCGACGAGAAGTCTTCCCGTGTCCGGGTCAACCCGGGCGATGGTACCGCCGCCGGCCCCGATCGACTCGATGTCGATGATTGGCTGGAGCATGCGGAAGCGCTCGACGATCGGCTCCTGGGCGTATCTCCAGTACCCTTCGGTGATGAGCCCGACGTCGAAGCTCGTGCCTCCCATGTCGGTGGTGATGACGTGTTTGTGCTTTAGCATCTCCGCGACGTGGGAGGAAGCGATCATACCGCCCGCCGGCCCCGATTGAAGATTGGCGATGGCGCTGACATGCTCCCGGTGGGCTACGCCGCCATTTCCCTGCATGATCAGGAGCGCCCCTTTCAAGCCTCCGGCCCGAAGCTTATTTTCCAGCCCTTTCAGGTAATGCTCCACCGTGGGTCCCAGGTAGCTGTTCAGGATCGCGGTATTGGCACGGGCGTACTCGCCCGCTACCTGCGCTAGGGCGCTGCTGAAAGACCAGAAGACTCTTCCCAAAGAGTCGGCCTCGAGGGCCAGACTCCGAATTTCCTGTTCGTGCGCCGGATTGGCCCAAGCGTGCATGAGGCTCACGGCGATCGCTTCAACTTTTTCCTCCTCGATGAGTCGGCGGATAGCGTCCATCACGTCGCTTCGATGGAGCGGGATGATTTCCTGTCCCTGGTAATCCATCCGCTCCCGCACTCCGATCACCCGTTCCCGCGGGACGAACGGCTCCGGCTTGGTGACCCAGGTGGCGTGCCGTATTTGCTCTTCCGATAGCCCGTCCACGCGCCCGATGGCGCGCATGATCTCGGTCGTATCTTCGAAACCCTTGGTCGTGATAAGACCGGTTCTGACTCCGTTGTGCGTGATGAGGGCGTTGGTGGCCACCGTACTGCCGTGTTTGAAGAGAGTAGTGCGGGCGAGAAGCTTTGCGCGCTCTATGCCGATGGACCGTGCGACCTCTGAGAGGGCGTCCATCACTCCCCGGGAGAAATCGTCCGGCGTGGTAGGGGCCTTCGATGTCCAAACCTCTCCAGACTCGGCCATTACCACTATGTCGGTAAATGTTCCTCCGGTGTCTACGCCAACAAGGAATTGCTGATTCTTTGTCATCTGCCTGTGTCGTCTACGCTGCGGTTCTCAGGTTCTTGAATAAGTGATATGAACCAAGGTAAGGTTCCGTGTCAAGCAGGTTAATCATGAAAGTTGTGGTAGAAACCTTTGTGACCCACCCTAATATTGTTGCAGTAACAGATAATCCAAGTTGAATTGAAGCGCTTTTGGAAGATCGAACTACTATTAGGGAGTGCATAAGTAAGTCGTCATTTGGTGGCCAAAGGGGGAGTCCTGAGGGCCAGCCGTTCTCAGGGAACATGAACATGTCAGGATACTTATGAACTCATTATTGGTTTAGATGAGTTGCCTAAGGAGGTCTATATGATCAAGTATGCACCCAAACTCACTTTTGGCCCTGCCACTGCCGATTGGCAGGAACGTCTGAATACGGACCGCATGCGGAAATATCGAGAGGAGCGAGCCAGGACAACAATGCGAAAATACGGTATCCCTGTCCTGCTCGAGGCCGGTACGGTCAATATTCGGTACCTGACCGGTCTGAAAGGGTTTAATTATCCCATGACCCGTTATGTCCTTTTTTTTGCTGAACATGACTCCGTCATGTATGAGCATAACGGCTATTACCATCAGATGCCTGATCAGGCACCATGGATCAAGGAGTGGCGTCCCGCACGTGCGTGGCTTACCGGGGCGCCTGGATTGGATGCCAGTCGGGACGAGGCGAAGCAGTTTGCAGCTGATATCAAACACGAACTCGAAGCGCGCGGTCTTCTCAACGAGAAGATCGGTATAGCTGGATTTGACGGTATTGCCCGAGAGGCATTGAACTCTGCAGGGGTAAAAAATCTGGTAGATAGCCGGAATCTGATGCTCGAGGCAAAAACCATCAAAAACCAGGATGAGATCCATTGTCTCCAGATGATCGCCGCGATCGTGGACGGGGTCTGGTACCGCATCTGGGAGACGCTCCGACCTGGGATCAAGGATACCGACCTCTCTCCAGTCGCTGCAGGTACGGGTTATGCTTACGGGGCTGAGGTGGCCGTCCCTGGTGGCTGGCGAACGGGGCCAACCACCTTTGATAGAGGTTTTCATCAAACGAGTAGGATCCTGAGGGTAGGAGACTTGGTTTATGGGTCTCTGTGCGGTGCCACCTATATGGGCTATGGCAGTTGTACCTACCGAAGTTTCATCATTGGGAGAAAACCGAATGACAGGGAGAAGGATTGGTATAAAAAGTTGCGGGATCGGATCGATGCGATCATAGCGGAGATCAAACCTGGAAAAACCACCGCGGACGCCGCCAAGCATTTTCCGCCGGCCACCACATGGGGATACAAGGAAGAGGCTGAGGTCCTGGCCAGTGAAATCGGGCATGGCATAGGGTTGAGAGGAGGCGGCAACTACGATATGCCCATCATCAACCGCCAATGGTCATTGAAGTTTCCTCAGGTCTTTGAAGAGGGCATGACCATCGCTGTGGAGTCCCGGGAAGGTGAGACCCGTGTCGGTGGTGTTAGGCTGGAAAATATGCTGGTGGTTACCAAGAATGGAGCTGAGATCCTGGACTGTTTTCCGCGGGATGAAATCCTCGTAGCACCTCGTTAACGTTTACTAGTCCGGGGTAGATAACCAACGAGGTCTGCCCGCAGAGAAAAAGTTATTGTGCGAATCAACGCGCTCACGGACATTACCGTTATTGAATGCTCCACGTATGTGACGGGCCCCTATGCGGCGGCCCTTTTAGCAAATCTTGGGGCACGGGTCATCAAGATCGAAGCACCTCCAAAGGGAGATCCTTATCGTTATTTTGCTTCGGATCCCGTTTTTAGTCCGAACTTCGGTCACCTGAACCGTAACAAAGAGAGTCTGATCCTTGACCTGAAGGCAGAGAAGGGGAGAGAAATCTGCACGGAGTTGGTAAAGAGAGCGGACGTCTTTGTAGAGAATTTCCGACCGGGAACGGCGGACAGACTTGGGTTGGGCTACGAGACCCTACAGCTGGTCAATCCCGGCTTGATTTATTGCTCGATATCCGCGTTTGGTCAAACCGGTCCCTACGCCAATAAACCTGGATTTGATACGCTAGGTCAGGCCATAGGTGGGCTTTTGAGCGTGCTCACGGATCCCGATGAACCGAAGGTCATGGGAATTGCGTTATCCGACTATGTTACCGGCCTCTCTGCGGGGTACGGCCTCTTGGGAGCTCTCCTTGCGCGCCAGAAGACAGGTAAGGGATCTAGGGTGGAAACCTCTTTGCTCCAGGCCACTCTCTCTTTCATCGGGGAGACGGCAGCGGGTTATATGAGGACAGGAGTTGTCCCTAAGCGGATCGCCAGAGTCAAAAACGCTCATGCCTTTTCCTTCCTGGCCAGCGACGGATTGCCGCTGGTCATTCACTGTTCAGTCCCGGAGAAGTTCTGGATGGGGCTCCTGAAGGCCGTGGAGCGGGCAGATCTTGCAAAAGATCAAAGATTCAAGAGCCGAAACGATCGTTGCCAAAATTACCAGGCGTTACAGCGGGAGCTGGCGCGGACCTTTACCGGCAAGACGCGGGCCGAATGGCTAAAAAGGCTGGAAGAAAATGACGTCCCTTCGGTACCGCTTTATAACATGGCAGAAGTACTGGCGGATCCCCAAGTCGAGCATCTTGATCTGGTCGAAGAAATAGAACATCCCAAGGCCGGCGCCATGAAGTTTGTGGGATCTCCAGTCAACCACGTGGGCTTGCCGGGAAAAGAAACAAAACCACCACCGCTACCAGGAGAGCATACCGAGGTTGTTCTTGCTGAACTTGGGTATAGTCAGGAAGCTGTCATGGAGCTGGAGGGTCAAGGTATTACCCTGACGCAAAAATAACAGAGGGCGGGTTTTTTCCTATCCCCACACTTGCCGTGCCGTTTCTGCCACAACTTCAAGTTTTCTCTTTTGATCATCTTCGCTGATTAGGTTCCCCACCACATCCGAGGCGAACCCACATTGAGGACTGATAGCAAGCTGGTCGAGAGGAATATACTTGTTTGCTTCCTCGATACGCCGCTTGAGCGTATCGATCTTTTCAATGACAGGCACTTTGGTACTGACTAATCCAAGCACCACGAGCTTGTGCTTTGGGACAAAACGTAACGGTTCGAATGTGCCGGCCCGGGGACTATCGTACTCCAATAGGAGGCGGTCGTGATCGAGTTCGCTAAAAAGTCTCTCGGCGATGGCATCATAGCTTCCCTCTCGATGCCACATGCTGCGCTGATTTCCCCGGCACAGATGGATTCCAAAGGTCACTCTCTCAAAACCCTGGAGGATTTTATTATCGGCCTTAATGGAGCGGGATAAGTTCTCCATGGGATCCTCATTCCTTTGGCGCATCGAGTCGAGGGAAGGAGGGTCAACATACGCTGTATATCCTGGCGCATCGATCTGGATATAGCGACAGCCGGCCTCCACCAGTCCGGACACGATCTGCCGCTCGATCCCTACTACGTCGGCCATAAAGTCGTCAATAGAAGCGTAGATGGAACGTGAGCCCTGGTAGTCAAAGCGCTGACAGATCCGGTCGGGTCCAATCACTGTTACCTTCGCAGGTGTTTTCGCCGTACGGCTCACAAACAAATATTCTTCTAAGGGAAAATTGCGAACGAGATGTAATCGTTCGATGGCTGGCCGCCGCTGCGATATTGGGGTTCCCTTGATTTCCTGTTCCGGAATTTCCCAGCGCTGGAGTGGCTGGGCACCCTCGACTCGTGCTTCATACAGTTCGATATCCGCACGACCCGCATCAAAACCCGTCACGGACGCCCCAAAACTGTCCTGAAAGTTAAGGCGCCGAAACTCGCCGTCAGTGACCACGTCGAGCCCGGCTTTCTCCTGCAGAAGAACAGCATCACGAATGGCCTGATCCTCGATCCGTTGAAGTTCGTCGGGGCCAATCTTACCCTTGTCAAAGCACGAGCGGGCCTCTTTGAGATGAGCGGGACGCAACAGGCTGCCAACTACATCGTTTCTAAGTTTGTGCAGCGTTTTTTCTTTGGCATCTTTCATTTTCTGAACCATACGATGGGAGCGAGGAGAAGGTCAAGAACCCGGCGGCTCTACCGTAAAAAGTGTGGCGTTTCGGTTGGGTGCAGGGGGCCCGCTCCTCAGTGGGAGCCGATAGACTTCTACTTCTCTGCCCCTAAGTCCTTAACCTATCAGGCCCATTTCTCTCAAGGTGCTTCAGTGTCGGCCGTCTCCCTTTCTTCGGAGCCGGCCCCCTGCACCGTGCTACTATGCACCCAGTTTCGAGGGAGGAAGCCTTGAGGCCTGAGCAACTGTCTTAAAAGTCAAGGCCCCTAAGCTGTGGTCGCAGCCCAAGGAA
>JBHHYU010000059.1:0-19834 GCA_046757725.1 Binatia bacterium | reverse complement strand
AGCTGTTTTTACGCAGCAAGCTGCGGGGAATTAACCCGTAGCGATTAAAGGTGTCTCTTTTGAATGTCTCGTTATGAGTTGACCACATTATAGTCATATTTGCCTACGCCCTGAACAAGAAGGTAGCGGGCTTTTTGCTTGCCCTTGTTTACCACTCTATGCTCTCTTCCGGACCTAACTTCACATCTTTGACCCAGCCCTAAAAGCACCTTCTCCTCGGGTGCTCGTAATTGGATTTCGATATTCCCACCTAGCCCAAACATGTTATCTGTAATCTCCGAGTGATAGTGCCATGCTGCTTCTTCGTGGGACTCGAGTTTGAGAACTCGCACCCTAACCTCTTCCGTTTGTATCAAAATATCTTCCCTTTGGCCTCTGCTCATAACAATGGTCCTAACAACTGCGTGGCTTATCGCGCATTTCGGTTGAAAGGTTTGTCATACGTTTTGGCTACCTCTTTCTAGACGCTACGAAAGGTCTGGTTAACTTTCTTTTGTTTGTTTCCACGCCCGCAGTCGGGGCCTCCAACGGGGAACATGTGCTTTATAATCCCGGTAGTTGTCACCGAACTTTTTCTCCAAGCCCTTTTCCTCAATAACAGGAAAATAGATTGTGTTACCAATGAAGAATAGCACCATCCATACCACAATCGGCCAAGATCGGAACAGCATGGCCTCGGCTATAAGCATGAGTATGACTCCAATAATCATAGGGTTTCTAACATGGCGGTAGGGACCACGGACAACGAGCTTTTTCGGAGGGTCCCAAGGTGCAGGGGTTCCTTCGCCAAACTCTTTAAAAAGCGTGACCGTCCAACCGGATAATCCAAGACCCATACTCGCTGTTAACAGAGCTAGCCAGAACAGAGTTTGATGGGGAGTTGATAATTCAGGAGAAAATTGTGAGCCTTCTGCAGCCCACAGAATAACTCCGGGGATAAAAAGAAGCACCGTCCCAGGCAAAAGGATAATCGCTCTAAACATTCCCCAAGACATCTTTGGGTTTCTTGAAAGCCTCCCAGAGGTTTGCTGTTTACCAAAAGAGCCGAGCCGCCCGAGCCAATTCAGCGATTCTTTTTACCCTTTTCTCCTGCCCAACTGCTAACCTATCGAAACCCATAATGTAATTGGCGGTGCAAACGGCATATCCGCGTGTGCCCGATTACCTTAGAACCTTTCCGAGGTAATCCTCAAGCTAGGGCACTGGACACGATGGCGCCGCCCGCTTGATTTCTGGTATCACCTGCTCCCCAAACACTTGAATCGTCTCCAGCGTCAACTGTGGATCCATCCCGGGCCAGTCCACCTTGAACCACATGAACTCGGCACCAAACTCCCTGTGGTAGGCCATGACTTCCTCAATCACCTCGTCGCAGCTCCCGACAATAAGACGATCTTTCTTTAACTCATCGAAAGGTAGATCATAACGTTCCCCCGGTTGGCCCCATTGTTGGTACCGGCGGTACCTCCGCTCATACGCCTCTTTAATCCGAATCTCAGCCTCTCGCGAGCTACCCGCAATGCACAGGTCACGAAAAATGAAAAGGCCCTTGAACTCCTTCCCTTGCCGCTCTAGAGCATCTTTGTAAACAGGAAGCGCTTGCCGCAAGAACCCCTTAGAGTGGCGCCGGCTAGCTATCCAGTGGTCCCCGACCTCGGGTACCCTGGAGACGCTCCTTACCGTGTCCGCGCCCACGAGGATCGGAGGGCCGGGTCGCTGCAGTGGCTTCGGAGCTATACTGACTCCATCCAGCCGGAAACACCGGCCATTGAAGGTGACATTGTCCTCAGCCCAAAGTTTTCGAATGACCTGAACTCCTTCCACAAAGCGAGCGCTACGTTGCCGTTTTTCCAGCCCAAAGGCCTGGAACTCTACATCCCTATATCCCCGGCCTACGCCGAGCAGGAACCTACCTCCCGAAAGGATGTCCAGCGTCGCAGCCTGCTCAGCGACCTGAACGGGGTGATGGAGAGGGAGGAGTAAGATGGAGGTCCCAAAGTATAGACCCGGTACCTTCGCAGCCAGGTACCCTAGTAGGGGAATAGACTGTAATGCCGCCGTGTCGGGGCCGGTTACGTAGTGCTGGGAGACAAACAGCGCGTCGAAGTTGTTTTTGTAGGCTAACTGTACCCGCTCGGACATCTGCTGCCACGCTTCGACGGAATCGGATTCCGCTGGATAACTAGCCAGTTGAATTCCAAATCTCATCCTTTACCTGCTGTATCCTTCGGAAGCATTGTGGATAAAAGGTGTAACACCAAAACAACAATTGCGGATGATACCGTTCTCTATTGGCATTGTAAAGGAAAGGGTGTGGCTGCGATAGCCGATAAAACACGAACCCAAGCGACCGCTTTTCTCCTCCCACAGAGTTGTGTTGCTAGCATGAGCTGCGGAACGATGGCGGTGTTAGGGGCTGATTATCCTCCTCGCGAACTGCCACGCCCAAAGCGTGAAACCAAGAATTCCCAAAAGCCAAATGATCACAATCACAGCCGCAGCCCAACGATTGCCGGGGATTTCGCTTGCTCGTCGAGAGGCTAAAGCGTGGCACTCAGTCCATACCTCTGGGGAAACAAGGGTCACAGCCAACCAGATACCCAAGGGTAGCAAGACGAAGTCATCCAAAAAGCCTATAATTGGAATAAAATCTGGAATAAGATCGATCGGACTCAGAGCATAGGCCACCACTAGAGCGACAACGAGCTTTGGCAGGAGCGGAACCCTGGGATCCCGGGCCACAAGGTAAAGAGTCGCTGTCTTCTCCTTCAGTGACTCTGCCCATTCTTTCCATGGCCCATCCTTCATTCATGATTTCCCGAACACCTAACGCTAACCCCTACAGATTTTACTTTTACAATGCTTATGTTATGATTCTTAACGCTTCCTCTTGAACTCCGCGGTCGTATTCAGCCGCGGAAAAGGTTCGTTGGGTGTCGGACACCCTAGAAACTCACAAAGCGGCTCCCAACCGGCAGTGACTTCGTATACCAGGAGGCGACTTGGCTCTATGATCCGCCGCACTTCTGTGTTGTGCTGTTCATACACGGCAATCGCGTAGGTACGATCAGCGAATCTGCCCTCGAAGGTACCTTCGAGAACAATCTTCCTCGCCATCGCCCTCTGGTCACGTGTAACAGGGTCATCGCTCGGCAAAGGCTGGATGAGTGATTGGTAGATTGTTCGGTAAACACTATCATACCACTTCTCGGAATCGCGCACCGTCAGGAGGACCTTGGCTTCCGGGTACTCGTTTGTGAGTTTGTACCAGAAGTGCGACGTAGGCCAATCGACTGCGGCCCGATATCCTTCAAACAGCGTATTCCACTCTATCGTACTTCCTTCGGCAGCCGCGCTCCAGACAGGGATGTGAGCAGGATTAGCAAGCACTTCGGCCATGTGGTAGCAGGGACCATAGCCCAGCCTCTCAAGTGCCCTTTTTAGAGAGAACGTACCGGTCCGGCCGAATCCAGCGCCGATGACTCCGAGCACCATGACGATCTCCTTACCTCTTCCCCCGTCTAGATTTAGATTGGTCCTCCCTAATGAGGCTGTAGAAAACGTGTGTGGGAAACGGACCTTTATGGTTGGGGCAGGCAAAAGGCTTCAGGACAGCACAGGCCCTCCTGCCCTTTTCTACAATCCAATGCTCCTCTTTTAGTCATTAACCTGGAATCAGATCGGTGAAGCAAAATCCGTCGCGCGAAACGGTTTCACCAAGCTGTATCGCAATTTCGGAGACGAACATCGAGCCCCCAAAGCAGAAGGTATGGAACTCTCCGTGTTCGCCGCACGGATCGACCGTAGGCGGTAGATCGGACAGGAACGCCGTGTCGTACGCCCGACCCGCGAAGTTCTCTGAGAGTTGCTTGGCATCCACGCACGTCAGCACCGCACGTAGGCCGGCACGTACCATCTTTTGGGCGAGGAGCGGGGTGTCCGCAGGCGAGCACCACAGCGGAAACAGCGGCTCGATCCGACTCCCTGCCAGCATGCGGATCCGGTACTCTCGCACATCCTCCAGGAAAAGGTCGCCGAAGGCCACGTGCGTCACGCCTTCCTCCCGTGCGCGGCTCATTACCGCACGCATCCTTTCCTCGTAATCGGCGTTGGAACAGGGAAATGGTAAGGGAACTGGCCAGACCTGCAGTCCCGCCATAGCGGCCTGGGCTTCGACGAGGGGGCGGCGGACGGCATGCATGGCGACGCGGTTGACCGCTTCGTTAAACGTCGTTAGCAGGCCCACGACTTCCACCTCCGGTTGTTGACGAAGGACGTGCAATGTCCATGCGCTGTCCTTTCCCGAACTCCAAGAGAGAAGTACTCGGCGCGCGGTCATCCAGTCACCTTGACCCCGGTCCCACATATGACAGAATCGGCGATGGGTGCGTCAGTGGGTATCAAGGTACGCGTGGCCTCCGGTAACCCTCGGACTAATCCCTGGAAATCGCACTCGTCGCTGACGCCGACTATCTGATCCTCCAGTACCAGGGCATAGACGATCTCCGTTGCACTGGGGAGCAAGGAAATGATGCGCATGGGCTCCTCCTATCTTCGCCTGGCAAATGGGTATGCGATCAATCACCCTTGCCATTGGAAAGCTGACCTGTTGAAGCTTCTTCGATGTCCTTTTTCCTCCCGATTCTGTATGCGTCAACAACTCCAATGATCCAGCAGAGGATTGTCGTCCACAAAACGAGATTCAATGTGAAGCTCCGAGAAGTGACGACGGCCTGGGTAGCTGCGCTCAAGATGGTATTCATATTGATTGCCCCACCGCTCGCAGCAATTGCTTCCAGGATTGCGAGGGCGGAGCGGGCGGCTTCCACTACAACCACGGATATACTGACCAAAACTACCAGCATGATGAAAGCACCCCGCTTATGGTGTTTGAGAACAATCTGACCCAGGCCCGGGAATATAAAGCCTGACCAGAAGGCTCCCTTTAACGCGTTGTTCATTGTACAAGCGGAGGCTAGGGACGCTCCTGTCCATTAGCCGGCACTAACAACAAAACCCAGAACGTCACGTAAGACAGCGCTCCTCCGGCATCTTCTTGCGCGAGGATCGCTGAACCAGCACGTGGGGACCAAGCTCTGCGACCGAATTGCATCCCAATTGTCCGAGGACTCGGTCTATTTCGCGCGAAAGAATGTCAAGTGCATGCCGAACGCCCTCTTCTCCTCCAGCACCAAGGCCATATAAAGTTGCAGCGCCTACCATCACGGCGTGGGCACCGAGGGCCATTGCCTTCACCACATCGGTGCCGCGCCGAAATCCACCATCGATGATGACGACAAGTCGCTGGCCGACTGTGCGCACGATCTCCGGTAACACTTCCATCGGCGAGACGCAGCTGTCGAGCTGCCGCCCACCATGATTGCTAAGGACAATTCCGTCACATCCAAATTCAGCGGCCCGGTTGGCGTCCGCGACGTTCAACACCCCTTTTAGAATCAACTTGCGCGGCCATTCCTGCCGCAACCACTTGACATCCTCCCAAGTCACGTCAGGCACAAGCAAGCGCGGCAGGTATGCGACACCCGCACGGGCGCTCTTGGCTTCCGGCGGCAGGAACCCGACAACGTTCTCGAATCGGGGGACACCCCGCGGAACAATCACATCCAGTACCCACCGTGGGTGACGCGCGACATCAGCAAGATTGCGCAAAGACAGCGTACCGGGTTCTCGGTAGTTCCGCCGGTCCCACTCCCTGAACCCGAACACGTTCGCATCGGTGGTCAACACCAGTGCTTCATACCCAGCGCGATCAGCGCGCCCAACGATGTCGCGGGCGATCGACCGGTCCTTCATGATGTAGAGCTGCATCCACAGGCGACCACCTGCCTCGCGCCCCAGTTCCTCAAGGCGTACGTTCGAAAACGTACTCAGACTAAAAGGAATGTTAGTTGCAGCGGCAGCACGTGCGAGCGCCACATCCCCACGATGACACTGCATCCCATTCAGCGCCGTTGGAGCGATGATTAGGGGCAAGCTTGATTCGTGTCCGAACAGGTTTGTCCGCAGGTGACGCGAGGTCGTATCCACCAAGGTACTTGGCACAAATCGGATCGATTCGAAAACCGCTCGGTTCCAGCGAAGCGTCAGCTCGTCTTCAGCGCCACACTCCACATATTCGAAAGCAAAGTGCGGTACCCGTCTCCTTGCAATCGAACGTAATTCCTCGATTGAGAGGGAGCGCCGAAAATTACTTCCGGAGTAGAGCTTTCGCCGTAGTGACATATCTTCAACCTACCTATTGAGCGTGTGGACGCCGAGATGGCACGTCCGAGCCAATTTACCGAAAACTGCAAAATCTCACTCACTATCCATTCCTTGCTCGGCGTTTGTCAAGTGCCATCCAGGGTCATATCCAGCAAGCAGTGTATCCAGAACTTAGCCCGCGCCGTGTAGTACAATAGTAGGCGCAGTAAGAACCACGAGGGTCATGGATCATCCGGCAGGGGGCGATAATGGCATCGTGTAACAGAGCGCCTTTCCGTCGAGGACAACCGTGCCGTCGTCACGCGTTACGGTGGTCTTCAGCTCCGTCATGGGTTTATCGGTGCGGACCTTGATAACCTCCACGGCCCCGGTGATCTTGTCTCCGGGTCTCACGGGTGCATTGAAGTTCCAGTCCACGTGCAGGAATACTGTCCCCAGGCCCGGTAGTTTTTCGGCAACAACGGCGTTGAGAATCGCACTCGTTACTCCACCCTGCACAATGATTCCACCGAACTTTGTCCCATTTGCGAGTTCCTCGTCGTAATGTAGCGGATTGCGATCTCCCGAAATGGCAGTGAACATCTCAATGTCACGCGTCGATATTTCCCGCGTTAATTCTGCCCTCTGACCGACTGCCGGTGCACCCGTGGGCCATACATCACACTCATCAGTCATACGTGTTTCTTTCCTGTACCCCCACGCTGATGATTTCTGCCTCCCATGCTTATAAAATAATGAAAAAAAGAACTAAGGCTCCGGCATTATTGTCTTGTTCGATCTACATTTTTGCAAGAAACAAAACTGTAACTTGAGACTATTTGACTGCCACTAGCAGAAGTGAGCTATGTTCAAAATTTAATTTACCATTGTCAAGGTGCAAATTGATACCTGCGGTTACTCCGGATTTTGCCAAAGTAGCCATCACAACACGCAATGGTCCTACCCGCTCAGGAGCATTGGTGATTCGAAGCCACTCTTCGAACTCCCGTTTATTCGTCCATTTCGCAGTGTCTTGCACCTTTAAGCCAGCCGCTTGAAGATGTGCCAAGAGCTTACTCTCTGGGAGCATCTGTGTATGAGATGGGTCACGAAGAAGCTCAAGGGCGTTGTGTAAGATAGAATCCTCTGATTTCTCTGAGGATACTACATCGGAAAGAACACAACGCCCAGAAGGACGAAGGATACGTTCTATTTCAACAAAGACAATATCCGGCTGCGGAAAGTGATGAACTGCAGAACGACTGACAATCACATCAAAAGTTCCATCATCAAAAGGAAGTTGTTCCGCTTGGCCAAGCACACAGTGTACATTGGTTAGCCCTGCTCTTATACAGCGATGCTGAGTCTGAGTAAGCATAGCCGGGGTGATATCGCAGGCGATAACGTTACCGGCCTCATAGGCTAAAGCTTCAGTTACAATGCCTGGGCCACAAGCGAGATCCAATACAAGTTCATGCTGTATTAAATGCGCTGCTTCTCGTATACGGATAAGAGCCTGTTCGTTTGTGAAGACTGGTGCAGAAGATAACGTTTCTGCCTGCCGTGAAAATTCTTCTTGAATCCGTGTCTGATGCTTTTTCATATCTTTACTTTCGTATGGCATCGAATGTCGTACTCGCTGTTTTTCCCGCGTTCTACTTAAGCCGCTTATTCACCCTACGCTGCTCCGCATTGCTCAGCCTCTAACCAAGTATGGAACGACTATGAGCACGACCCCGATCGCGACAAGAAAAATAGTGTCGGAAATAAAATATGGGAAGATCATGAGAGATAACCCGCACACGAGTGGGACAATCGCCTTCTGCTTCTTGCCGTACACGAAGAAACCGAGCCCGAATGAGCCGAACGCCAAACCCCAAAGGAGCGACGACTCGTTCAATGTGCCCTCACACAACGCCCAACGACTTGGCCATAACCGGCACAGGACCCGTGGGTAGTTTTTTTTGAAACACAGGAGAGTACATGCATTAGCAACAAGGGCAGGGAAAACGCCAACCTACCCTGTGTCCGCGTTGATGGCCTTTTGTACCTACCTGCCATGTGGTTCTATTCCTGAAACAGTGTTGGATCGGTAACACTGATACTGTCAGGATGACTGAGAAAATAATCTGCTATGGCCTTATATAGGGCTATGTGGTCCGCAACGCCATCCCAGTTCCAGTTCTTGTTGACCTCATCGTCTGGAGTATGAATCTTACCGAATTCGATCGGTGGTGCCGTCTTACCCCCTTTCAACCTATTGCCCGTCCAAAGTGTAAAGGCAGGAATACGTTTAGCAAGAAACGAGGCAGTGTCAAAACTGGTGTTCATCTGATCAACCCAATCGGGAGATACATAGAACCATCCCATTGACGCCGCAATCGACTCAATCTCATCAACGAAATCCACACCCTGGCGTGGCATAATATAGTAGTCTTCTCTTTGCCCGGAAACGTTGAAACCATCGATATTTAGACAGATCGTAATCCCTTGAAGAGGATATACTGGGTGCTCTACATAATACCGACTGCCATATAGTCCACCCTCCTCAGCAGCCGTAGCCACGAAGACCAAATTCTGTACTGGAGCCTTTTCTGTTTTAAAGATACGGGCGATTTCAATTATTGCAGCGACACCTGTGGCATTGTCGAGAGCGCCATTATTAATAGTGTCTTCCTGCTCTTCTATTTCTCCAAAGCCATCAGCATCATCGCCATAAGCGTCATAGTGCGCCGTAAAAACGAGCGAATGGTTGGTAGCTGACCCGGCGGGAATAATTCCTATGATATTGGCTTCTGCCTTAGTTTGACCTGGAATTGGAAACTGCTGATAATAGGAGCGATTAGCTATAGGCTGCAGTCCAATGGATTTGAATTGCCTGGCTATGTATTCAGCAGCAAGGCGGATGTCCTTACTACCAGTTCCACGCCCTCCCAATTCATCCGAGGCAAGGTATTCCGTATGAGCCTTGAAGTTCTCTACTACTTGAGCACGAGAGCCTAACGGCAGTGCACACATCAGCACTACAGCTAGTGTCAGTTTCATATTGTAGTCCTCAATACTGCTTGGCCACAGTTCGGACGTTGTTGACTAGAATGAATTACTTCTCAGCCCTTACTTATGGAATTGTACAGCGCCTGCTTCCATGGAATCTCTTGAGAGTCGGGTTTCGCCCCAAAGTTGCCATCGATGTATACGGTCCACTACCAAACGCCAACTACTGCTTTCACAATGATGTAGACGCCAAGCACGAGTATCGCAATAAAGAAGGTCTGGCGGAACCGGTCTTCTGAAAGCCTTCGGCGACCGCGTTGGCCCGTGACCATGCCAACGGCTGCGGGTATCACGGCAGCGGCAGAAACAAGGCTGAGCTGGATGGTCAAAAGGCTGTTGCCTTTGAGTGCCAAGGCGAGCGCAACCGTGGATGCTGTGAACAATATCCCCATAGCCTGAACCAGCATGTCGCGTGACAACCCAATGGTTTGCAGAAACAGAACACCGGGCACAACGAAGGAACCGGTCATCCCAGCAAGGATCCCGTTAGCTGTTCCAAAGAGCGGTCCGGCCCAGACCTCCCTTTGCGCTGGGATCGCGACGCGAACACCCGCGAGGTTAAGTGTAGAGTAAGCTACCAGAAGCCCGCCAAGCAGCCCCGAAAGGAGCGACACGTCCAC
Source organism: Binatia bacterium (assembly GCA_046757725.1). Taxonomy (GTDB): domain Bacteria; phylum Desulfobacterota; class Binatia; order UBA9968; family UBA9968; genus JBHHYU01. The sequence goes on along the minus strand of JBHHYU010000059.1, from coordinate 9,956 downwards.
GCGGGTCAGGGCAGTTGCTCCAAGCCATACGGTTGCCGTTGCCGTCAAGAGAAATGGCCATATTCGCAGGAGGATGGCGCGTCCGTTGCCGCCGACCACGGCCTGCCAGACGTTCGTTACGAACGAAGGGGCTATCAAGAGCGCCATAGCGGTCGGCAAATCGAGCGCCGCTGTCAGCAACCCCAAGCTCACAGTCGGGAGGCCGAGTCCTATGACGCCTTTTACGGCCCCCGCAAGTAAAAACGTTCCAGCGATCACGGTGATGGTAAACAGATCAAACATAGCGCCGGTCTACTCTCGGTACAGAGCATCAGGAAAAAGACTGCCATTGTCTCCTAGTGGCCGATGGCGAGCATCGCCACGGAGCCCAGGTGTCGGCGTATTACGTCATGTCGCTGAGCGGCCTGATAGGCCCACTCTAGCGCCGAGTTGGGATCGGCAGGATTACTTGAGTTTCGTAATCAGGCCCCCTCTCGCCGGAAGCAACTCTTTGGGTACTTCAAAAACGGCTCGGTTAGAGTCTTGAAACGTAGCCCGATCTTCCGCCACCGCTTCTTCCTTGATCTTCTCCTCGTAATGCACGAGCACTTTTCGGACCCCCTCGTCATCCCAGCCCGACGGGATTCTTTAGGGGATGATAGGAAGACTTATGGCTGCAGTTCAAAAATCGCTTCGATCTCGACTGGATTCTGACGAGGCAACTCGAACATCCCAACCGCAGCACGCGCATGCTGCCCATACTCTAGCCCCCAGAGCTCGAAAAATAGGTCCGAGGCGCCGTCGATCACGGCAAACTGCCGCTCGAAGCCGGGTGCGGTGTTAACCATACCTAAAAGCTTCACGACTCGCTTCACCCGATCCAACTCCCCAACATGTTTTTTGACGGAACTGAGTATGTTGAGTGCGGCAGCCCGCGCAGCCTGATACCCCTCCTCCTCCGAAACATCTCCCCCCACTTTCCCCCGCGTTTTTATCCCGGGAAGCTTCGCCGGGGGGTGGCCGGACGCAAACAGGAGGTTACCCACCCGGACACACCCTGTACGGTTTGGGCTCGGATACTCATGCGGCGGCGGAAGGGTCAAGCCAAGTTTGGCTATTTTTTCCTCGATGGTCATGTTTTACTCCTTTAATTTAATTGCTACGGGTTAATTCCCCGCAGCTTGCTGCGTAAAAACAGCTAATCTGTTTGTAGCTATCGGTTAAATGTGGCTTACGGAAACGGCAAAACGATGACTCGCGCAAAGACGCAAAGCACGCCAAGTTCGGAGAAATAGGCTCATGTTTTTCTCCTTTAATTTAATATCTTCTTCAGTTCCTTGATTACCCCGGGGATGGCCGCCTTGAAGTACGGATTGAACATCTGGGCGATCTCCTCTCCTTTTTAGGGGGGTGATAGGCAGCCCAAACACTAGGATAAGTCTCGGCCGGAGCGCGGAGTATTTTCTGAGGGCTATCTCGATCCGATGGTTAGTCGTTGTACCCCACATACCGAAAAACCTCTCTGTCTCAAGGCTCAGCGACCACGAGACGATAACCCAGATCGATCTCGTACAAGTCGTTTAGCTCCGAATAGCGCGCTTGCCAACGTCCGTTCGAAAGGTCGGACTTTAGGCGCTCCATTGCAGAAGTGACAACTCGCTGGTCGAGTAGCACTAGCCCGGAGATTGCTCCGCGGACGTTGGAATCTAGGTATGCGTGAGGCCGCTTCCAGTACGCCCCGAAGAATCCATCCGTGCAATCGGCCGGTACCAGCAACGTCTCGACGGTGGCGGGGCCGAGATATTCCAATACTGTCGTGAGGGTGGCGAGGTTGGTCTCGCGTTCCGCGGCCTCCGGCAAGTAGTCCCGTATCAACCAAAACCGCCGTACGAGAATACACGGATCCCAGGTAATGACGATCTGCTTATGTGCGATTCTGCGCATCTCTATCAGGCCTGCGCCTGGATTGGCCCAGTGATGAACGGTTAGGACGGCCAGAGCCACGTCAAATGCTCCATCTGGAAACGGTAACTGCTCTGCGACACCGCACACTACCGGAGCCGCCGACCGCGACCGCTGACGGATCATGGTCAGTGATGGTTCGACTCCTACCACAGACATGAACGCTGGCTCGTAGGAGCCTGCTCCGGCCCCTACGTTGACAAGGGAGTGGGTTCCTTCGAGACTTCGGTGTATCCGGGCAACCCAGTGTGGATCGGGCCTTCGTCGAGATGAGTAGTCGCTTCCAATCCGGTCGTAGATCTCAGGCCCGCTCATTTTTCTTGTCACCTTGTTAGGGTACCAGCAGCAGTTGTTCCGTCGCTTTTCACGTATCGCGAGTAGCGCTTAACGACAGCGTTACTGGTTTGAAAAGTGCAAGGTGCACAGCGACTGGAGCTTTTCAGACGTGTGTTCAACGCTTTTTTATACAGAATTTTGTTCATAGCTGCGACTCAAAAACACGGCAGTCCCACCCCACACGAAATTGAAGAGCACGACAAACAACGGAGTCAGCGAACCCAATTCTATTCCCCCCACGCCTTTTCCAGCTTTTAGAGGAAAAACTATAAAGAGCTGTACAGCCGTTGGGACAAGGCTCAATAGAAAAGCACGAGCCCACGCATTACGCCTGCAAAGAGGAAGAAAAAGCAATAGGCCCCATATACCACCCCAGACAATTCGGGGATACAACCACCCCGGGGTGATTCGTGGGGAAATAGCAACGCTTAGGGCAGCGGTGATCCCAAGGAAGCCAAACAACCAAACCACGATGCTGTTTAGCAAACCTCCCGCTGCTCCGGCACTAAAATATCGTAATAGTTTATCTGTCATTTCTTAATCCTCCTTGTATAACGTATATGCTGAGCAGCCGAGTCCCCCCCACGAAGCGGCGAGATGAAGGTCTGTCTCAAGCCGGTGGTTAGGTTCCGATAATTTCGTTCAATCCCTCTATGACCTGCGCTACTTCCTCTGGAGAGGCCCTTCCAATCACCTTCCGAATTCTTTCAACGGATAGAGTTCTAATTTGGCTAATCTTGACCCACGATTTTTTTGGGAGGCCTTTACTATGAAGCTCAAGTGTCAATGGAAAGCCCGCACGTTGAGGTTGACTCGTCAGTGCAACGGCAATCACGGTGCCAGAACGTTCATTGACTACGTCCTGGCTCAGAACCAGGACCGGACGCCGGCCTGCTTGTTCACGCCCTCGAACTTGATTCAAATCGGCCCAGCGGATCTCGCCCCTCAGTATTCGGGCCATTCCACCAGACCCTCAGAAAGGCCTTCTTCAGCGAGCGCCTTCTCAAAAGCTGGATCGAGTTTCGCACACTCCCGGGCCAGACGACTCTTCTCGAGGCGGGCGAGTTTTTCCGTCACCGCTTCCTCAATCGCCTGGCTACGATTGGAAAAAACCTGTTTTTTTACTAGCTTGTCGAGACGGTCGAGCGTAGACTCATCCAAGGAAATTGCAACTTTGGACCTTGCCATGTGAACCTCCTAGTATGACAATATGTCATACCTCCACAGTTGTCAAGGTATCGAATCTTTGGAACCTAACGCAAAGGCTGAGTAGCCAAGTCCTGCCCATAAAGCGGCGGGACGCAGGTCTGGCTCAAGCCGTCGGTTAGGGATCTAAAAGACTCCGGACCCCACTTCCGGTTAAAACTCCATCAGGTCTTCAGCGACTAGCACTTCGCCGGAGAATTGCTTTTTCACCTCTTCGGCCCATGGGGTGTAATCGTCAGAGCCGAACCTCTGGGTCAGGTGCGACAGCACCACGGTCTTGACCTTGGCGCGCGATGCCAACTTCCCGATCGATTCTAGAGTCATGTGACCTTGGGTGGCCTGCTGCATAATACCCTCCTGCTCGGCCGGGGTCATCACTTGCCAGCGACCGTCATTGATCATCCCCTCTTTACGGTCTTCACATGAAGAAGTTTCGGTGACGAGCAGGTCGGCACCTCTCGCAAGTTCAGTGACGGCATCGGAATGACCTGTGTCTCCAGTAAACACAATCACGCGATCAGGCGTTTCAAAACGATAGGAATAAGATTTGTGCTTTCCGGCAGCAGGGCCTTTATGAAAAGAAAAATGGCTGTTTTCAACCACCGTCACCTTGATGTTCGCGTCCTCGTAAATCAGACCGGTGCCAACATTATGACCGAAAAACACCTGGCCTATAGGCACGGTGCGCCCTCCGTCGGCAATTCTGATTTCGGCGCTGATACTGAAATACCGCACAGCGGCCTCGACCAGCTCTTCTGTCGGGGGCGGACCATAGACGTTGATCGGTTTCGTACGCTGGCGATCCCAGGCCACGGACATCAACGTTCCAAGGCCTGCTGTGTGATCGTCATGATGGTGCGTAATAAAAATGATTCCGATCTCCCGGATGTTAATGCCCGCGTGCGCAATACGGCGTGTAACACCATCGCCGGCATCAACGACATAATGCGTGCCGTTGACGGTTAGCAGATTAGAGAATTGTGCTCGGCCCCGTCGCTGCGACGGACTTGCTGTGCCGAGCGTGATGAGTGACGATAGGTTTTCCATGTTCTCCTCCCGGTAACAGTTCCGCAATCTTCTTATTGCTTGGTTCCTGGCCTGGTTACCTAGTATAACGCAAAGCACAGCCGGCGCTTTTAGCGATTGGTCTGAAGCGCCAGGTTAGACAATAACGCGACAATGCAATCGTAGCGTTTGATCACTTCTTCACCACCTTGGGTGCTATGCACCCCACACGCTGGGGTAACGTTTCACTGGAGGTCACGCAATCAAATAACCGCCGTCTACCACGATTGTTTGTCCGGTGAGGTAGTCGCTTGCTGGCGCCGCAAGAAAAACAGCAGCTCCAACGAGGTCAACTGGGTAACCGCGCCGCCCCATCGGGACACGATTGTGAAACGCCGTTGTGAAGGTCGGATCATCGAACAGCGGCTTAGTGAACTGCGTCTCAACGTACCCAGGAGCGAGGCAGTTCACGCAGATGCCTTCTGTTGCCCACTCGAGGGCCAGGGTACGCGTTACTCCCAGCATGCCGCTCTTGCTCGCCGCATAGGGCGCGACGCGGCGAAAGCCCATCTCACCCGCGATACTGCCGATGTTAATGATCTTGCCCTTTCCTCGATTATGCTCGGGGGTGAAGCGGTGGGTATCGATCCAATATCGGCCGACGGCCTGCGAGGTGAAGAACAGGCCCTTCAGATTCAGATCGAGCACGGTGTCCCAATCCTCTTCCGTGATCTCCGTTGAGGGTCTGCGACGGTTCGCGCCCGCTACGTTCACCAGGATATCGATCTGTCCCATGCGGTCGAGAACATCGCGCACGAGTGCCTGGATCTCAACCACGCTCGCGACGTCGGCGGGAAAGGCCTCGGCCCGTGCGCCCAGGGCACGGATCTCTTCGGCAGTCTGGAGAAGTTCTGCTTGCGTACGACTGCAGAGTGCAACGCTCGCGCCCGCCTCCGTGAGGCCTTGAGCGATCGCCCGGCCTATGCCACGGGAGGCGCCGGTAATGAGCGCTACGCGCCCAGAAACATCAAACAGATTAGATGCCACCATCACGTACTAGCCTTTCAGTATTGCAGAAAGTTAATGACAAATACGGCTCATCCAACGGTTCTCATGGGCTAATACTACCTTACAAGACGCGATGCCGCTCACGGAGGCCTTTACCCTCTTGACGGCGTTTTTCATAGGTGACCCCATCCTTACATCTGACATTGCCCAGATTGAGGTCGCTACTGAGGCGAACCGCCGTTTCGTCAACGGAGTTTTGTCGTCTTGACAACCGGGGGCCTCATAAGTGGTTAGGCCGCTACCTCTACCGTCGCATAGAAATCCACCTCTCGTGGCGTGCGCCTCGGTGTAACCGAACGGTGTCGAGGGGTAGGAGGTTTGATGCCATCTGTACGCAAGCCGCGGAGATGAAGTGCGATGGCACCCTGAATCCGCCGAAGAGCCATATCAATTGTTTTCCCGGTTGCAACACAGCCCGGCAGGTCAGGCACCGAAGCTCCCCAATCGCTATCAGGATCTTTATTAATACGAACCAAGTACTGTAGTTTTTTCATCGCTTCGCTCCTTTAATCCCAGCCTGTCGCAGCACTGAACCCAGCGTGCCTTTAGGCATGTCGTCTCCCGGATGGCCACTAACGGTTACACGGCCAGGTTTCCTCGGATGTTTGAATTGCCTGTGACTCCCCTGGGTCACTACCAGCTGCCACCCTTCCCTTTCCAGCAGACGAATTACCTCGCGAACCTTCACTCGTCCAATATATCAGACAGTTAAATTAATTCGCCAGACCAACCCACCCCTGCTCAGCATCAGGCGGATTGTCTCCGATTGAAATAGGCCTAACGTTCAGGCTGAGCTGCCGAGTCCCACCCACAAAGCGGCGGGACGAAGGTCTATCTCAAGCCGGTGGTTATGCGGCATCCAGCGGTGAAATACGGTCAATTTTGCTCTTTATATCCTTTGCAGCATCCCAGAGATCAACGGCACGCTGGGCGTTAAGCCAAAATTCAGGCGTATTCCCAAACAAACGAGAGAGTCGCAACGCCATTTCAGGGCTCACTGCACGTCGTTCCCGTAGCAGCTCATTCACGGTTTGCCGCGACACTCCAAGGGCTTTGGCAAACTCCGATACCGTCAGCCCGTAATCCGGTAGAAAGTCCTCACGCAGCATCTCACCAGGATGAGTGGGCCGAATCCTCCTTTTTCCTTTATTGGGAATGCTCATATCGCACCTCAATTTAGTGGTAGTCGGTCATTTTGACGTCATAGGCGTCACCGTCAACGAACCGAAAACAAATCCTCCACTGGTTGTTCACAAAAATGGAATACTGGCCTGCTCGGTCCTTTGACAATTTATGGAGTCGGTTGCTGGGAGGAACCCTCAGGTCTTCCAAGCGGGTTGCCAAATCGACGAATTCCAGTCTCCGCAGAGCCCTTTTCCAAATTTCCGAAGGGAATCGTTTCGACTTCCCTGTATCGTACAACTCTTGCGTGTGCCGGTCGGCAAACGTTTTGATCACGGATTAAGTGTAATCCGTCACGTGACAGTTGTCAATAGCGCTAAGAAGCGCCACCGCATAACGTTTTGGGTGAGAGGCGCGCTTCTTAGCGTCCTTCTCAACCCAAGGGTTCGGCGGCCCTTGGTACCTGCTCATGGAAGCAACTCAAGTGCGCGGCCAAGACGTGGTCCAACCCGGATCGCACCGAAATCTCGGCGATCTGTCGTCAGAACCCGGTACACCCGTCGTCGCTCAGCGACAGCAATGACCATGCCATCGACCAGTCCTAACTTCAGCTCCCTGAATCTAGCGTCGAGTTCAAGCGCTCGAACAATGTCGGACGGGATCGGTAGCTCATACTCGTACCGTGTCCCCGGGTCAAAAATCTCGGCGACAAGCTTTCGCATGGCTGGCCGGTTCTCCCGAAGAAAATAGTCCACCTCGGCGAGTACGAGCGCCGGCACAACGACCAGACTCGCAGAAGTCAGAACATTTTCATACTCAGGAAAGGTTGGTTTGCTGTCGGCAGTGCAAGCGAGCGCTCGCAGAAGGCCACCGGTATCAGTAACGATTGGCGGAATCAACCTTCAAGATCCCGGAAGAGCTCAGATTCGTCTCCCAGCTTGGTGTCAGTCGACTCGAAGAGACGCGTCGAGGGGGCACGCCGTCCGGTGTAGTATCGCGACGCCACCACGCGCAAGCCCTTGCGAATCAGTTCCGAGGCAGAGTAACCTGCCGCCCGAGCCCTTTTCAGCGCCCGTACGTCCTCCTCTTCGAGACGAACCGTTGTCGAAATTAAGCGCGCCATACATTCACCATACACCAACTGGCCGAGGAACGCAACCAAAACACACAGGTGCCTTGCGACGGATCTAACACCACCTTCTCTCTCGACATCTCACGAGCCCCCGCATGGCAGCTGGTACGCCGAACGCTCAGGCTGAGCTGCCGAGTCCCGCCAAAAGAGCAACGGGACGAAGGTCTGTCCCAAGCCGGTGGTTATCTTTCTCTTTCTCAGTTACAGCTTTTTCAGGTAACGGTCAACGAATGTTCGAGGGCTTAATACTTCCACACCCCCGTACCCAGACGCACGTAGAAGAGCGCGATCCCCGCTCACGATAATCTCTGCACCAGAGGCAATCGCACACGCCAAGAACATGTCATCATCGGGATCGTCACAGATAGCTTCGGGTAAAGGTCGAGCCTGCACCACAGTTCCTTCCTTTGCCACCAAAGCAATGAGTGGATCGAGATCGACCCCGGGAAAATCGGCAGCCAGCCGTTGACCAGTCGCCTCGTACTCATCAAGAATTTCTGGTGACACTACCAGTGTGATCGTACCATCTCGCCATGCAGACAAGATCCGTCCGGGTATCCCTCCGAAGAAAACACCTGAAACGAACACGTTCGTGTCCAAGACGAGCTTCAATATCGCGTTCGAACTTTTTGTACGGCTGCTTGCACGTCCGAACGCTTCATTCCAACATCGCGAGCCTGCCTTCGCGCCTGGCGAACAAGCCCATCGAAATCACGCATTGAGGGAGGGGCGATACGCTTTAGAATCACTACGTCCCTGTCGGCTACCACCACAAACTGCTCACCGGCCTCTAGGCCCAGCCGTAACCGGACATCCTCAGGAATAACAACTTGCCCCTTCGACGACATCTTTGTTGTTGCAAGTGTGGACATAGAATCTCCTCTAACCTGTCTTACAGGTAAGATTGGCACAAATTGAGCGACAAGGCAACTCAGTCGTAGGTTGGACGGTGAAGATAACGTCACCGATCACTTGCCGCCGCCCCACCGTGCCCTTTCTCGTTTACTCAGATCCGCAAGCGGGCGGCGGTCAAGTGGAACGGATAGTTAGAGCAGGATTAGGGTCAGGTCTATGGTTTCTTAATTTCCAGCTCAATCTCTGTGAAATTCTGACGCTGCTGGCGATCCCTATGCCCTGCCAGCTCTCGCACCACGTTCCCGACCGTACTATAATGCAATCCCACCTTCCTGCCTATCTCCTTTAACGTCATCATGCTATACCGCCTCAGAAAGTAACTCGCTATCTGTCTTGTCTCGGTGTAACCGTGCGAGCGCTTGCTGAGGTCTCCTTTCGTGATCCTATAATGCCTGCAAACCACCTCCAGTACTTGCTCTGCCTCCAACCGCCTTCTAGACTCCCTTAGCCCACTGAGTTCGGTCAACTCCCCTTCCCGATTGCGTAAAAACCGTGCCTCGATCTCCTCTACAAAAGCCTTCGACCCTAATAGGCTCTGCCATTGCACGTTTGTCCACGGGGTCCTAACCTCGCTGCGCATGGCGTCTCTAACAAACTCTGCGTAGCGTCTTTCGGCTGCTCTTCGCCTGCGGCCAAATGAGCCCAAAATCTCATCAGTGATTAACCACGGGGGTGCTTTTTCCTTTCCTACATATGCCCTCAGACTGCTCCACCGATAAACAAACGGCTCTTTGCTCCCAACCCTCACCCTATACGGATTGAGATGAATGTAGCGGCTGAGTTCTACCAGATAGGCACCCTTATCGATTAGGATCGCCTTGTAACGGCCTTGATACAGGTGTCCAACCCGCCTGTGACGACGGTTGAAGTACTGGGTGTAGACGCCATTGAGGTATCTTATCGCACGACTAAGCTCACCCTCGGGAGTCTCCGCAAGCAGGTGATAGTGATTGTTCATGAGAACGTAGGCGTGGAGGCGTACCTTGAACTGCTCCACGCACGAAGATAGAAGCTCGAGGAATTTCCTGCGGTCTGGGGGATCTCGAAAGATCGTTTTTCGTTCGTTTCCACGCGACGTTACATGGTAGTAGGCTCCCGGGTACTCGATACGTAGGGGTCGCGCCATAAGAGGCTCTTACCATAGGAAAAAATAAGAATCAATAGACCTGACCCCCTCTATCACTTTGCGCAGCGCCGTCTGCTGCATGCTGTTGCTAGACGCCCCTTTCAC
>JBHHYU010000058.1:0-19933 GCA_046757725.1 Binatia bacterium | reverse complement strand
TCGGATCAGCCTTTTTTGTTGTTGAAGCGCACGCCGCCACAGATTAGGTCGTAAAAGACGCAGATTACCGATGCAAGTTGGAGTGAGAGGATAGCGTCTTGGATTTGTAAAACCGCGGCCCTCCATAATTCCCTTATTTTTCAAATGGACAAACAGCGCCCTCTTTTAAATCTGAGCCTATTTCATCCGCAAGCAAAAATGGGAGCGTTACCGTGCTGGGCAAGAAACGCAGCTGATTTCAGCTGCGAGTCTGCAACCTGGTACACGTTGAGAAGCTTAAAAAATTTGATTCAGGTGCGGAAACGATGACAACTTTACGTGAGCGATTCGACCTATTGAGTTCAACAGGCGATGCGGGAGGCAATGATCAAAAGTTATCACCGACTTCGTCTGTGAGTCAGGTCAAGGCAAATGACATAGCGACTCCGCACAGCCGAGATCTCTTAAGAGATGAGGTGGATCATTTGCCGAGAGCACAGATACTCGTTAAGGGCGGCAAGACACTCGTGTTGGTTGCCAAAGCGGATCAAATACCTCACGTGTTACATGAGATCGGACGGACCAGAGAGATTACTTTTCGTGGCATTGGCGAGGGTACCGGGGGATCGCTTGACCTGGATCACTTTGATACCTACTACGACCATTTATTTCTTTGGAACGAGGAAACCAATGAGGTCGTGGGCGCCTATAGAATCGGTCGGACAGATGATATTCTGAAAAGGTTTGGTAAGCATGGGCTTTATACAAGTCACTTGTTTGAATACAAACCGAAACTGCTTGAACTGTTGAACCCAGCGCTGGAGTTGGGGCGATCGTTTATTCGCCCAGAGTATCAAAGGGGCTATTCATCTCTTCTGTTACTCTGGCGTGGTATCGGGCAATATGTTTTAAGAAATCCACAGTATAGATATTTATTCGGAGCGGTGGGCATTAGCAATGAATATCAATTTGCCTCGAAGCAACTCCTATTGGCGTTTCTACAGCACAATCACTACAAGTCGGATCTGGCGCAACTGGTAAGAGGCAGAACCCGTGTCCGGGCTGACCTAATCAAGGGATGGAACTCCCAAGTTAACGATCCTGGAACCAGGGATGTTGATGAGATTTCCACCTTGATATCTGAGATTGAGGCAGGTGATAAAGGGTTTCCTATATTACTGAAGCGGTATCTAAAGCTAGGAGGGAAGCTGTTGGGGTTTAGTATCGACACCCATTTGGCAGATTCCCTGGTAGGGTTGATCTTGGTAGATCTAGTGCGGACAGACCCCAAAAATTTGGAATTGTACATGGGTGAAGTAGGTGTCGCAAGATTTCTCACGCATCATTCACGGCGGGACGGATCGCAACGGCGCTGTAGCGACGCCGATGTCGTACGGAATCGTCAAAGCGTTAGTCACAAACGTCGATAGCTGAAATACAGACCTGCGGTTAGAAAAATTGCGTGGACCTCTAGTTTAGAAAATTCCGTACTCAACTCGGAACCTTACCTCGCGCGATTTTTCTCTAAATAATCTTCTGTCTTCTCAGGGTACACCGAGGTGTCCCCTATTTTTTTTCGTTTTGAACGTAGCCTCGCAGAAAGGATCCATATAAAATAGCTAAATCGTGACACGAGTACGACGCATGCATGCTCACGCCTTGCCTGTGCGGATTTCGTTGATAGCGCCATGGATGGTCACCAACAGGTATTCATAGCCGTCGCCGGTTTCGTTGTTGTCGTACTGGCCTCAAGGCAAATCGGCCAGTACTTTACTCGAGCCAAGCTGCCAAGGATCACAGGATATCTCCTTGCCGGAATATTGGTTGGCCCGTTTGGGCTGGACGTGATTTCTACGGGGGCTATTGCACATCTTCGTTTTATTGATGAACTGGCGCTGAGCTTGATAGCCTTTGCCGCCGGCAGTGAGCTGGTCTTGAAGGAACTCAGAAGCCGCTTTAAAAGTATCACTTGGGTAACCACTGGACTCGTTGTTTCCACTTTTACTCTAGGGAGCGCAGCGATGTTCCTCCTGGCGGGTCAGATCCCATTCCTGCAAGATATGTTACCGGGAAGCCGGATCGCCGTCTCTATCCTAGCGGGTACCATCTTGGTAGCACGGTCTCCATCCTCAGCTGTCGCTGTGGTGAAAGAATTGCGTGCCAAAGGACCGTTTACCCATACAGCCTTAGGAGTCACGGTCATCATGGACGCTGTGGTCATTATTTTATTTGCCATCAATTCAGAAATCGCTCATGGTCTCTTAACCCGTCTCAATTTCAACGGGGGGTTTGTGCTGCTACTTGCTGTTGAGTTGCTGATATCGCTGGCCTGCAGTTATGGATTGGGAAGGCTCATACAGTTGATTCTATCCCTGCGCATCCATGGTACCGCCAAAGCTGGCATGACGTTGCTGTCGGGTTATGGCGTATTTGTCCTTTCTGTTTTTCTTCGTACAGCTAGTTATGAGGCATTGGCCTTTGAGCTAGTACTGGAGCCTTTGCTCATTTGTATGATTGCAGGTTTTATGGTGGCCAATTATGGTGGCTATCGCGACGAGTTCTCGCAGATCCTAGAGGAACTGACTCCTCTCACTTTCGTTGCCTTTTTCACGCTGGCAGGTGCTTCGCTGGCGTTGGATATTTTAATCGCTACCTGGCCGATTGCGATAGCCCTGTTTTCTGTCCGCTTGGGATCTATCTTCCTAGGCTCTTTCACGGGAGGAATGGTGGCCGGTGATCCCATGAAACAAAATCGTATTAGCTGGCTGGCCTATGTGACCCAGGCTGGTGTGGGTTTGGGTTTGGCCGAAGAGGTAGCCGTAGAATTTCCCCAATGGGGAGCTACTTTTGCCACTATGATGATCGCTGTTATTGTGTTGAACCAGATCGTTGGACCTGTTCTTTTTAAGTGGGCTATTAATAGAGTCGGAGAGGGACACACGCGTGCAGGGACGCCGGCGTTCGACGGTGTGCGGGACGCGCTCATCTTTGGATTGGAAGGTCAGTCGGTGGCCCTGGCGCGGCAACTGCGCGCGCATGGCTGGAAAGTAAAAGTAGTGGCTACGGATGGTGCTAGCAGCGAGGGATCCGCAACTCTTGACGTTGAGTTCTGTACGATCCGCAGGCTAAATCTGGAGTCGCTGCGCCAACTGGATGCCGAACATGCAGATGCTATTGTTGCCATGCTGTCCGACGATGAGAATTACCAGATCGCCGAGCTCGCCTACGAACATTTTGGCATTAAAACATTTGTGGTGCGTTTAAATGACCGGGCGAATTTTGATCGCTTTCATGAACTCGGCGCTTTGATTGTGGATCCTTCCACCGCGATCATTAGTCTGCTCGATCAATTTGTCCGGTCGCCCCTAGGGACATCGCTGTTACTGGGGATGGAAGGGGATCAGGACATCATTGATTTGGAAGTCCTTGACCCAAACTTACACGGTGCGGTGTTACGGGATCTGCGCCTGCCCTTGGATACGCTCATTGTGTCGGTCCACCGCGGGGAGCAGCTGTTAAACTCACATGGCTATACGCGGCTGGAACTCGGGGATCGCGTGACTATCATCGGTTCAGCGAAAAGTCTGGACGTCGTGAAGTTATTTTTCGGAGAGTAGGGAGAAGAAGGGCAAAAGAAACCAGCTCGCAATTTTATTACTGTGAGGTGCATACGCCGGAGTGGTTCGTGTTGCGGAGGCAGGCGCAGGGACCCTCCCGGATCGATTTGTTGACGGCGAGGTTTCTAGCGTGGGGATCGGTTCCGCGGTAAACTAAAGCGTGTTCCGTGGAAAAACTAAATTTCTGTTTGTTGTTGGCCGGGGCCAGGTACATGCAGAGAGATTCCGAGGCGGCGGTTTTAAAGGCTATCAAACCCATGGGGCAGACCATCCGGTTGTTGGGTGTCTGGGGGCTGCAATTTAGGTTGAGTTACCTTCGCAGAGGCTCGTGAATGCGTCGCATGCAAACCTTGCTCGCTGTACTAAGTGTCTTCATTGTTTTTCCTGCGCTTGCTGCGTGTCGCGATGGTGGAGGTTCCATCAATCAGGACCAACTCATCACTAGGCTTTCCTCGGATAATCCTCCGCTCCTGCTAGACGTACGCACACCCCAGGAGTTTGCTATAGACCATATTCCTGGCGCGGTTAACATTCCCTATGATCAGCTTCCTAACCGGCTCGCTGAGTTAGGATTGTCCAAGAATCGTGAGCTTGTGGTCTACTGTGAGACCGGGGGACGCGCTGCCATTGCGGAGGCGACCCTTCGTAAGGCCGCGTTTCAGGATGTCCTGCACCTTGAGGGTGACATGTCTCACTGGCGGAGGCACGGTCACCCGATCGAACACGGCGTAAAAAGCCGTCACGAGACCGGCTACGGGTATGAGTAACTTGATGGTTAGGAAACCCCGTGGCCTGGGACGGGCACAATCGGATGAGGTTGCAGAAAGGGAGAAGCGATGGCCGTTCCCTTTCTTTAAAATAAGTTTGGCGGTTTTTGACCTGTTCGCCTCTGTGGGAGGATGATCTCGGCGGTAACGTTCTGTAACGGAACCGATTAAGAGGGTCTGGGCGAGTTCAAAGGAAGAAGCTCTCCATGACGAACCGTGCTGCTACATACAATTATCATCACTTCCACCGGAAGTTGATGGGAATGCGGTCTTTCAGTGGGCCGAAGCCTGGGGAAACGGCGCCGGACTTTAATGGCCTCACATTGGAAGGCCGTAAGGTACAACTGAGTCGTTGCCGCGGTCTGCAGCATGTGGTGCTGCAATTTGGTTCTCTGACCTGACCGATGGCGGCAGCCGCCGCTCCCGGGATGGAGCGGGTCCGACAGGAGTTTCAAGGCGAAGACGTGGAGTTTCTCTTTGTGTACGCGAGAGAAGCACACCCGGGGGAGAACTATCCCGCCCACGCCACACTGGAAGAGAAAAAGCGGAATGCGACGGTTCTCATGAAACAGGAACACATTCATGCCGTGGTTATTATTGACGACTTGGAGGGGACGATCCACCGCGCCTTTGGTCTGAAACCTAATATGATCTACTTGATTGACAAGGAAGGGCGCATCGCATTCCGGGCCCTCTGGACTGAAGAAGCGACCCTGCGACGGAGTCTAAGGAACCTCTTGGATCGGGAGGGTAAGGGAGACGAGACCACGCTCGAGGAAGATCGCAGGATGCTCCGGCCCATGCTTCGAGGTCTGGGTGATATCCCAAGAGTGCTGCGGCGTGCGGGTCCTCAGGCCGTTAAGGATTTCCAACGTGTTCTGGGGCCTGGTGTATGGCTGGCGGCCTGTACATTCTCACGGTTTCGTCTCATTTTCCGGTACCCCGGGCGTTTCAGAGCTATCTTGTTTAGAAGTGTCGCACTTGCGGGGTTGACACAGAGTCTCAGCTCATGGGGCTAAGGGTATTAGAATTGAGGTCTGTGGGTGTGGTGGTGACGGTCCCACTTGTGTTAAATTAAGGTTTTTATGGAGGCTCTAGACAACATAAGCTGTTTGACCGCCGCTAATCCGGGGACCATGACCCTCGAAGGCACGAACCAATATCTTTTGGGTCGAGAGGAGATAACAGTTGTTGACGTTGCCCTCGCCTCAAAAGAAAACATCGACAGTATTTTGGAACAAATGGAGATTATGGGAGGAAAAAAAATCGAGAAGATTCTCTTAACCCATATCCATAGAGACCACGCTGGGGGGGCACTGGCGCTGAAGAAGCGTTGTGGGGGGGATCTGGGAGTCCACCGGTCGCGTGCAGGTTTCCTTCGCGGAGAAGACTTCCTTTACTCGGACGGGGACAGGATTCCCTACGATGGCGGGGAGTTGGCCGTGGTTCATACCCCGGGGCATGAATCCGGGCACTGTTGCTTCTATGAGTCGAAACATGAAGTCCTTTTCAGTGGCGATCATATCCTTGGGCGGGGAACCACTGTAATCCCTCCACCCGATGGAGATATGGCCTTGTACCTCCAATCCTTGGAGAAGCTGTTAAAGTTCAAGATTAGCTGCATCCTGCCGGGACATGGTCCTGCTGTGCAAGATCCCTACACCAAGATTAAAGAGTACATAGACCATCGGTTGATGCGAGAACAGGAAGTTTTTGAATCTTTGGGGAACGGTCATCACACCCCCGCTTCCATGGTGAGTGCAATTTATACGGATACGCCCCCTTTTTTGCATTCCGTGGCTCAACTCTCGGTCGAGGCGCACCTCATTAAATTGATCAATGAAGGACGCGTACGCAGGGAAGGGCAACGCTACCTACGAATAGACGGCTAGCCATGCATTCAATGGCTGACCCGTTATTTCTCCATGATGACAGCGAGGAATCCCCTTTGCCCTAATTGGTGAGCCTCGAATTCTGCATTGCGTCGGCTAGCGAAGGTGCCTAGCTGGACCCGGTAATAAACTTCATCCTTGGCTTGCACCGGAACGATAGAGACCTCGGGGTAGGTTTCCGCCAACTTGTCTTGGAGCTTTTGGGCATTATTCATCTCCGTGAAGGAGCCCACTTGCACAGTGTAATCCAGATGCTGAGGGATCGTCCGGATGGTGTGCCGGCCACTGGTGATGACTTCAACGCGTACCGGAACCGTTCCTCGCGCGATCATATCTAAGGCTCGGGCTGCGGCGCGAGAGAGGTCAATAATCCTTCCTTTAACAAAAGGGCCACGGTCGTTGATCGTAACCACTATCGACCGTCCGTTGTCGAGATTGGTGACCATAACCTGGCTACCCAAAGGCAGTGTCTGATGTGCGGCAGTGAGTTTATTTTGATCATAGATTGCCCCACTGGCCGTCGTTCGACCATGAAATGCCGGACCATACCACGACGCGATACCGGTTTGGGTTGGACGCCTCTCGGCCTCAGAAGGTGGCGACACAGGCACGTTGGTTAGAGGTAGAGCACAAGAAGCTAAGGGGATAATAACAAGGAGCGAGAGGAGTACCCGAAGGCACCGAATCCTGACCCCGCTCCAACGATCGCCTCGTGTACCCATTGAGAAGGAATTATACAGAAAGCGGTGGGCGGAGGGAAGGGCATAGACTGAGGCATTTACGAAAAAAAAGGATTATGGTAATTTATGACAGTCCACGAGAAATACGGGTATTATTAGCAAGGAGTCTTCGTATTTATGTCAGGCCACTCGAAATGGAGTTCCATCAAACACAAAAAGGCAGCCAAAGATGTTAAGAGAGGCAGGCTTTTTACCAAGCTGATCAAGGAAATTACCGTCGCCGCCCGAATGGGCGGTGGTGATATCGCGGCAAATCCTCGGTTGCGCACGGCCGTTGGGGGTGCCAAGGCCGCCAGTATGCCGAATGAGAACATTGATCGCGCAATTAAAAAGGGAACCGGGGAACTTGAGAGTGTATCTTATGAAGAGGTCCAATATGAAGGGTATGGCCCCGGCGGTACTGCGATTATGGCCCATGTCGTTACTGACAATAAGAACCGTACCGTTTCCGAAATCCGCCGCCTATTCAGCAAACATGGCGGAAATCTGGGTGAGAGCGGTTGTGTGGCATGGATGTTCGACAAGAAAGGGCTGATCACGGTGAATAGATCACAGATTGAAGAGGATCGATTAATGAGCCTCGCACTGGAGGTTGGAGCGGAAGATGTCCGTGAGGAGGATGATCTTTTCGAAGTGGTGACGCGACCGGAGGACTATGAAAAAGTAAAGGAGTACCTGGAGCAAGAGAAAGTGGTCTTGGTGACCGCGCAGGTAACCATGGTTCCGAAAAATACGGTGACCCTGGATGAGAAGCAAGCGGAGCAGGTCCTTAAACTCACCGAAGAGCTGGAGGACCATGAGGATGTGCAGAGCGTGGCGGCCAATTTCGACGTTCCCAGCGACCTCATGGAAGCGGCCACCCGATGAGAGTTCGGTCGGGCCTTCGTCATGCCAGCAAGCCTTCTCCACAGAGCCGGAGGGTTTTGGGCATTGACCCTGGTACGGTCCATACGGGCTGGGGGGTTATTGAGATGGTGGGAGGGTCACTTCTTCATCTTGCGCATGGAACGATTAGCTCGTCGGGAAGCGAAGAGCAGGCGAGACGCTTGAAGCGGATTTATCACGGGCTTCAAGAGGTGTTAAAGCTGTATGAGCCGCAGGAGATTAGCCTCGAGAAGGTCTTTTTGGCTCGCAATGCGCAGAGTGCGTTGAAACTCGGCCAAGCCCGCGGAATAGCTCTGCTGGCTGCGGCCGAGAACGATATGACCATCCAGGAGTACGCTTCAGCGGAGATTAAACTGGCCGTTGTGGGTTATGGTCAGGCGACCAAAGAGCAAGTGCAACAAATGGTTGGTTCCCTTCTCGGTCTCTCAGAACGGATATCCAGAGATGCG
Organism: Binatia bacterium; assembly: GCA_046757725.1. Taxonomy (GTDB): domain Bacteria; phylum Desulfobacterota; class Binatia; order UBA9968; family UBA9968; genus JBHHYU01. Next base: position 11,604 of record JBHHYU010000058.1, on the reverse strand, counting down.
GCCGATGCGCTTGCCGCAGCCATCTGCAATCTTCATCAGCAGACCTTTCATGCCCGCGTAGTTCGTTCGCTCTCTGCAACTAGACAAGAAGTGCCGCATTGATTATTCGCCAAAACACGAATCGGTGGGTGTTAAAGGTGCGTTGCTGAGTTGTACGTGTATCGTGGCACCAATCAATGAAGGTAAACCGTTGGTGAAGTTCTGGTTCATAAATAGCGAGTAACCTGATGATCGCTCAGATTAGCGGGATCCTCGCCCAGAAGTTACCCGGTGAGGCTATTGTTGACGTGGCGGGAGTAGGGTACCAAGTTATTATCTCCCTCGGCGTGTTCTACCGGTTACCGGAGCTTGGAGAACCAGTGTGCCTTTATATCCACACCCATGTGCGAGAAGATGCCTTGCAGCTCTTCGGTTTTTTAGATCAAGAGGAAAAGCAGATCTTTCTCCACCTAAACAGTATGGCGGGGATAGGTCCAAAACTTGCCATCAATATACTCTCTGGTATGCCTGCTGATGACTTGGCAAAAGCACTCAAAGAAGGAGACCAACCGCGACTGATTTCGATTCCCGGTGTAGGGAGAAAACTCGCGGAACGAATGATCGTGGAGTTGAGGGATAAGCTGTCGACTCTTCCCCCCTATGCGGTCGAGGCCAACGACGGCTCGCAAGTAATGCAGGACGCCATCTCCGCGCTTGTGAACCTAGGGTACCGGCGAGGTGAGGCGGAAAAAAGTGTGCGCGAAGTTACTCAAAGAGAGGAAGGTCCGTTGACAGACGTGTTAAAACAGGCGTTGCAAAGGTTGAGTCGCTAGAAAATCGAAATTACAGAAGGCAACGCTAGGATACAGCGAGATGGACTCTGCAATAGGTTACCCTATCGATTCCTAACAAGAGCATGGTTATTCAATAGCAATGGACCCCCGGCAGATTTCCCCTAAAAGGACAGATGAGGATCTAAAATACGAAGCTAACCTTCGCCCCCACGGCTTTGACGAGTATATGGGGCAGGAGCAGGTTAAGGAAAATCTTAAGATAGCCATCGCGGCTGCGCGGGGACGAAATGATGTCTTGGACCATTTTCTCTTTCATGGCCCGCCTGGCCTTGGAAAGACGTCTCTAGCTTACATCATTGCCCGGGAAATGGGAGTTAACATCAAGGCAACCTCTGGACCGGTGGTGGAAAGGGCAGGGGATCTCGCGGCTTTGCTGACAAATTTAGAGGAACGGGACATCCTTTTTGTGGACGAGATTCACCGGCTCAACCATGTGGTGGAAGAGGTACTGTACCCAGCCATGGAGGACTATCAGATCGATATTATGATTGGCCAGGGTCCGTCCGCCAGGTCCATGAAGTTGGGCCTGAAACGGTTTACGTTAATCGGGGCGACCACACGGTCAGGACTTCTTACCTCGCCATTAAGAAATCGCTTCGGGGCTATCTTTCGTCTCGACTTCTATACTCCTGAGACCCTGAGCCGTATCCTCAGCCGTTCGGCTTCGATTCTGGGGGTGCAAGGGGATCCGGACGGCATAGCAGAGATCGCCCGTCGCTCCCGCGGAACCCCGCGGATTGCCAATCGGCTGCTGCGTAGGGTGCGTGATTACGCCCAGGTTAAGGCATCTGGGTTCATCACGAAGAAGGTGACGGAAGAGGCTCTGCGGATGTTGGAGATAGATCCAATGGGCTTCGATAAAATGGATACTTTACTTTTGCTCACACTGATTGACAAATTCGGCGGGGGACCGGTGGGGGTGGAGACTCTGGCGGCAGCGATTGGCGAGGAGAAGGATACGATCGAGGATGTGTACGAACCCTTTTTGATTCAGGGAGGTTTTTTGCATCGTACCCCTAGAGGGCGGATTGCTACCCAATTAGCGTTTGAGCATTTCGGTCGGAAACCAGGGCAGGTGGCGGGGGAGGGCACCAAAAAACAAGAGAGTCTCTTTTAGAGGGGATTAACCTGCGGCTGAGTCAGCCGTTTGCTATCAACCAGAGGCGAGACACCGATTTGCGGCAAGGCGTTGGGATATCAGTCATGGTCGATTTCGGTAAAGGGCTTATCCTGATAGGACTTTTGCTGGTTATTCTAGGTGCTCTCTTTTATTTTGGTGTGAAGATTCCAGGGCTGGGTCATCTCCCGGGAGATATTTATATTCAGAGATCTCGTTTTACCTTTTACTTTCCACTGACGACCTGCCTGCTGGTAAGCCTCATTTTGATGCTTGTCCTTTATCTTTTTAGAAGGTAAAATCTGTTATTGTTTTCAACCTTTTAGGCGATTTTAAAAAGTATGGGTCCATTGGACACAACAAACGCGTTAGAAGATAGCCTTAGACAGGAGGAGGCCAAGCGGAGAAAACGGGAGGGAGTGGTGATTCTTTTCACCACCTTGATGGTACTCCTTTTCGCTTATTTCGAGGTCCAGCTTCCTCAAATCTCGACGGATTATTCGCTGAGTAACAACATTGCATTTTTCCTCCTTCTGAACATCAATATCATTCTACTTGTCTTTCTGGTTTTTTTAGTGGTGCGAAACTTAGTGAAGCTTCTCTTCGAAAGGAAGAGACGCATCCTTGGATCTCGCCTTCGGGTTCGTTTGGTACTGGCTTTTATCGGTCTCTCCTTGGTTCCGACGCTGCTGCTTTTCATTATCGCGGGGGGGTTCGTGACGCGCTCTTTTGAGCGATGGTTCGATTTACAGGTCGAGAATGCCCTCAAAGGGTCTCTGGAGATTGGCGAGACGTACTATCAGAATTCTGCCAATAATGCTCTTTTCTATGCGCGTCAGCTCAGCCAGCGCATCACTCAGGAGGGCCTGTTCCAGTCACAGGTTCTCGGAAATCTCAAGGAGTTTATCAAGGCGAAACAGCGAGAGTACAATTTGGGAACCGTTGAAGTGTTTTCTCCCGACCGTAAACTCCTGGTGGTGGCTTTCAACGATCAGGTCCCAACCGGGGTGACCATAAAACCCGATTCTGATTTTCTCAATCGTGCCTTGCGTGGCCTGGAAGTGACTCGGGCTCAGGCCCTTGGTGAAGGGGATATTATTCGCGGAGGGGTTCCTGTTTATAGTGGCGACCGGCGGATTTTGGGAGTCGTCGTGGTAGATTACTACGTGCCTAAAAGCATCACGAAACGAGCGTTGCAGATTTCACGTTCTTACGAGCAGCACAAACATCTGGCGGTTCTTAAGACGCCGGTGAAAAACAGTTATATCCTAACGCTACTGTTGATTACTCTCGTGATTATTTTTTCGGCAACTTGGTTCGGGTTCTATCTCGCTAAGGGGATTACAGTGCCTATTCAGAGGTTGGCAGAAGGGACCCACGAAGTCGCCAACAGAAATTGGGATTATCAGATTGAGGCGGGAGGGGATGACGAGATTGGAACTCTGGTCGAATCCTTTAATCAAATGACGCGGGATTTAAAGCAGATCAACCTGGAGCTTGAGCGAAGGGGGAGATACACGGAGACCCTATTGGCCAATATCACAGCAGGGGTGATCTCCGTGGATCCGTCGGGAATGATCACGACGATGAATAGGGCAGCCGTGCAGGCACTGGGTGTGAAGGCGGAAGATGCGCTAGGAAAAAATTATGCGAAGGTTTTTCAGTCGGAACATCTCCAGATGATCCGGGAGATCGTCGAGCATGTCAAGGGGCGTGAGATTATCGAGCGAGAGTTGCGGTTACGGCTTCCCGATCGGATCGTTACCGTTATGGTAACAGCGGCTGCGCTCAGAGACGAACAGGGAAACATTCTGGGCATCATGGTTTTTCTTGAGGATATTACTCAGATCCAGAAGGTCCAGAGGATGGAGGCCTGGCGCGAGGTGGCCCGACGCATAGCCCACGAGATTAAGAATCCTTTAACGCCGATCCAACTTTCTGCCGAGCGTCTAAGGAAACGTTATGCCAAACTGCTGGAGGGAAATGGGGCTATTTTGGACAAATGCACGTCCACCATTATCCAACAGGTGGAAGAGCTGAAAAATCTGGTGAATGAGTTCTCTCAATTTGCTCGGCTTCCCACCGCCGAACTGACTGCGAATGACCTTAACGAGATCGTCAAAGAGGCTGTTTTTCTGTTTAAGGAAGGGCACAAAGGGATAGATTTCCAATTCCAGATGGGGAAACTTCCGCTGATTGAGTTGGACCGAGATCAGATTAAGAGAGTTCTCATTAATCTCTTGGACAATGCCGTAGCTGCGGTGGAGAAGAATGGAGTGGTTAAGATTTGTACAGCCTATGATGCTTCGTTGGGAATCGTACAGCTGGAGATCGCGGATGACGGGTGTGGTTTATCGCCGGAGGTGAGGGCCAGAATGTTTGAACCCTATTTTTCTACAAAGAAAGAGGGGAGTGGCCTAGGGTTGGCTATTGTCAGTGCCATTGTCGCTGACCATCGGAGTTATATTCGGGTGCGCCCCAACGAGCCTCGGGGCACGAGGTTTATCATAGAGTTGCCGGTTAGGGATCATGCGGGTCTCAAAGAGCTTAAAAAGAAGGCAGCCTATTCCTGACAACGACAATCGGGAGGAGCAGTGAGAGGAAGATCTACAGAAAAATCCATCCTCATCGTGGATGATGACGATGGGATTCGCGACTCTGTTCGAGAAATTCTGAGCGACGAGGGTTACCGAGTCATTGAGACATCAGACGGGACGAAAGTCCCGGAGTTGATCGATAAAGAGCATCCTAAACTTGTGCTTTTGGACATATGGATGCCACAGATCGACGGGATCGAGCTTTTAAAAGAGATTAAAAAACAGGCGCCCGAAATCCTTGTGATTATGATTTCGGGGCATGGAAATATTCACACGGCAGTCACGGCCACTAAATGTGGGGCCTTTGATTTCATTGAAAAACCTCTTTCTCTTGATGGTCTGCTCTTGACGGTCCGTCGTGCGCTTGGAGAGTCTCTTGGCGTTAAAGTGAAGGATAAGACGATCAATGCGAGAAACGGCAGGCGTCGTCGAACCATCACTACTACTAAAGGTAAAAACCTAAAAGTCTTAAAACAGAAGACCCTGAAAAAAAGTGTGGTCATCTCGGGTCATGGCCTCCATTCAGGTATTAAAACCGGTGTCATTCTTCATCCCCTTCCCCCGAATAGCGGTATTCTCTTCAGCGGAGTCTCAGCCGATGCAACCGTCCCTGCGCACCTGGATTATGTGTGGTCGACGGGTTACGCTACCTCTCTTCGGGGTAAAGGGATTGGAGCCGGTACGGTAGAGCATTTTCTGGCGGTACTGCACAGCTATGGTATTGGCAATCTGCTGGTGAAGATGCAAGGCGAAATGCCTATTATGGACGGATCAGCTCTTGAATTTTGCCGTTTGATAGAGGAGGCAGGGATTCAGGAGCAAAAAGAGAATTGGTCTGAAATTGTTGTGGACCGGTTGTACCAGATCGGCCAGAAAGAAAAAAAATGCATCAGTGTAAAGCCCGCTGACACCTTTGGGGTACGATATGTCCTTAATTATCCCAAGCCTGTGGGGATTCAGGAATATACCTATACATTTAGGGGGCCGGAATCTTTCAAAGAAAGTATCGCTCCAGCAAGGACCTTTGGATTTCTCAAAGATATCGAGCAGCTGGAAAAGCGAGGCCTGGTGAGTGGTGGCAGGATCAGCAATTGTATTCTTATTGACAATGAAAAGGTGATCAATACCGAACTCCGATTTGCCGATGAGTTTGCACGTCACAAGATTCTTGATATCGTGGGTGATTTTTATCTCTTGGGCCGTCCCATTCGGGGGATGGTCACAGCCTACATGACCGGTCATACTGATAATATTGCCTTACTCCATGAGATCAGAAACGGTATGGCCCTTTAGGGGCTTCGTCTTTGTGGGGAATCTGAGTTGACTCATGACCTCGTCTAAGCTTTTCCTCCACCTTTTTACCGTGGATGAGGCCAATGCTCTCCTTAACGAACTACGCCCTCTCATGGAGCGAATTTTCCGCAACCTAGATCTCTTAAGGAAAAACAGCGAAGCGGTGATCCGAGAAGAACAACTCACCTCAGAGAGTCCGCAGCTTATGGGACGATTACAGAAGAATGAAACGATCCGTCGTGTGATTCAAGAGATCGAAAATGTAGGCGAGAAGATACAAAGTTACGGTTGTCTATGTAAAGGAATGCAAGAAGGATTGGTAGACTTTCCCTGTATATTGGCAGGACGGGTCGTATTTCTTTGTTGGCGCTACGGGGAAGAGAGCGTCTTTCATTGGCACCGTATAGAGGATGGCTTTGCGGGGCGCCGGCCGCTGCTCGATTCTGATGACGATGAGGAAGACGGAAAAATCTCCTATCATTAGATGGAAACTCCAAAGGTGGACAATTCACTCGTTCTAGCACGTCGGATTAAAGAAGAAGCGCAGCGGCTTGGATTTGCGTTGGTTGGGATCTCGCCGATACACTCTCCCGCCCACGAAGAGTCCTTTGCGCACTGGTTAAGAAAAGGGTTAGGGGGGGAGCTCGGCTATCTCAAGAGGACCGAGGAACTGCGCCGCAACCCGAGAAAACTAGTCCCCTGGGCGACTTCCATAGTTTCGGTTGGGATGAATTACTATACCCCGGAGCCGAGGCCTGAAATGCAAGATGAGTCAAGAGGTTGGATCTCCCGGTACGCCTGGGGAGACGACTATCATGATCTTATCAGGCGGAGGCTCGAATCTCTTTTGGATAGCATTCGGAAGATCTATCGCGAGCCGATTGAAGGAAAGGCTTTCGTGGATTCAGGACCGGTGCTCGAAAGGGACCTTGCCGGGGTAGCCGGGATTGGGTGGATAGGGAAAAATACGCATCTCATTTCTCCTCGGAGGGGCTCATGGTTTTTCCTCGGCGAGTTGTTCTTGGGTATAAAGCTGGTCTACGATCATCCCATCAAGGCTCGCTGTGGCCAATGTGATCTTTGCTTGAAGGCCTGTCCCACGGGGGCATTTGTAGGTCCCTACGTGCTTGATACCCGTCGTTGTATTTCTTACCTCACCATTGAACTCAAGGGGGCCATTCCTCGCCATCTCCGGCCCCTAATGGGGAACCACATCTTCGGTTGCGATATCTGCCAGGAGGTTTGTCCGTACAACGTTAAGGCAATCACTACAGAAGAGAAAACCTTTTTACCCCGAGAAGGTCTCTATGTCCCGGAGCTAGTACCCCTCCTCTCCCTTGATCGTGAAGAGTTTCGCCGCCGATTCGATGGTAGTCCCATTCTCAGGGCCAAGCGACGCGGGTTTCTCCGAAACGTGGCGGTCGCGTTAGGGAACCTTAAGAACCTTGAGGCAGTACCTGCCTTGATCCGTTCCCTCGAGGATGACGAGCCTCTTGTGCGATGTCATGTGGCTTGGGCCTTAGGACAGATCGCTTCTTTAAAAGGTTTAGCTGCTCTCCGAAAGCGTCTGGTAAGTGAATCAGATATCGCTGTAAGAACCGAGATTGAAACCACGATAAAGGAGGCAAAGAAAAAGGAAAAATCTAAAAGGGTAGTATCCAGCAGACCCCTTGAATCAGTCTCGTAAAAACACTCGACTTCCTCCCTTCCGGTTACTCCCGTGACATCGACGAATTGGGCCTGGCTACAAGCCCGATTTGCTCGCCACGGTCTCGGTGATGCGGGTAACGTTTGGTTTCAAGATGGTTTCTAGGGCAGGCGGCAACCTTCTTACCTGTCCCTCCTGATCGACGCAGGCGTGTTTGGTCCATCCGGCGGCTAACAGAGATTGATTTACCCGGCGATACAGCCGGTAGTTGAAGGTCAAGCTGGCACGACCCAAAGAGTTTAATACTGTTTCAATGGTAATCTCATCGTCGTACCTGGCAGGCCTAAAATAACGGCAAGAGACCTCGGTTACCGGAAAATGGCATCCCCGATTTTCGATAGAGGTATACGGAACAGCCATTTGACGTAGGAACTCCGTTCTTCCCATCTCGAACCATCTAAGATAATTCGCGTAGTAAACCACGCCCATCTGGTCTGTGTCACCATAGATCACGCGGTATGAAGCGAGCGTATCACTCATGTTTAACCTACCGGAAGGTTTATTTTTCTTTTATCTTTTTTTTGCCTGTGGGGCAATCGGTGCTGCGCTGTGAACATCAGCCAGCTCTTGATCCAATAACCCCCAAACCAATACACGCTCGGCTCTGCCACGAAAACTGTGATTTTCGACAGAAGCCTGCAGGTCTCCTCCTCAGTGGGCGCGGATGGACCTCCGCCTCGTGATACATCATGATACATCATGATACATCACCCAAAGGCTACAAGGCCTTGACCATTGCTGGGAAGCCAATCTATAATCGCCGCTCGTGGTTTGGAGGTATGGTAACTGACCTGGGTTTTCTGCATGGGCCGGCCCCAGGAGAAAAAAAGATAGGAGGTTAAAATGAAGGGGATAGTTGGTTTAATCGCGTTATCCTTGGTTTTGGTTCTCGGTGTTCCTCCGGTGCCGACGGCCGCCGGGTCGTTTTATGAAGGAAAGAAAATACGGCTGATAGTGTCGTCCACGCCGGGAGGAGGCAACGACACGTATTCCCGCCTGATCGCGCGTCACATACCGAAGTACATTCCGGGTAAGCCCACGATGATTGTTCAGAACATGCCCGGAGGGGGTGGTGTGGTCGCGGCCAACTATCTTTATGGCCGGGCTCGCCGGGATGGAACCGTCATGGAGCAAGTCAATTGGGGAGTTTGGCACTACCAAGCGATCAAAGACCAGCGAGCGAGATTCGATTTTAATAAGATGTCTGCGGTGGGTGTCGCTGCCATCGAGAATACGCTCATATATTGCCGGACAGATCGTTTTAAGAGCCTGGCGGATATCCGTAAATCGGGGAAAAAAGCCAAGGTAGGGGCCAGCGGCCGGCAATCCACCGGCTTTGTCCTCGGAAACCTGTTAGAAAAGGTACTGGGTGTCAAGCTCTTTGAGTTCGTGCTGGGGTACCCGGGTGCCCGTCAATACAGCCTGGCTGTTCGGCAGGGAGAGCTCGATTGCTCCGGCAATACGCAAGCCTCCTTTCTGGATCAACTTGGGGATATGTTGAAAGCAGGGAAACTTGTCCCTCTGGCTCAGTCCGGCAACCTGGACGGCAAAAGGGACCCGATGTTTTCTAACATCCCATTGATCAAGGAACTGCCCAAAACCCGGAAGGGCAAAGAGATTGCAGAAACGACGTTTTTTTTCTCGCATTACGGGCGCCCTTATGCGTTGCCTCCCGGCGTTCCCAAAGAGCGAGTTAAACTGCTTCGCGACGCGTTCTGGAAGACCGTGCATGACCCAGAACTCCTTGCAGAGGCCAAGAAACTGCACCGGGTCATTCAGCCCGCGCGCGGCGAGAAGCTGCAGGCCATTTGGAAGAACGATGTTAACCCTCCACCGAAGATGCTCGAGATCGTACAGGGAATCTTTGGCAGGAAAAAATAACTTAATCCAAAAAGGGCAGCAGGTTTTTTAGTAAAGCTTCAGGTAGGGGGAGGAGGGGGCTGGGCCAGAGAACATGGATAATCTGGTCAAAGAGCCCGATAAAGAAAACAAAAACCCCTAGGGTCAGGGCTGAAGACATAAGCCATCCTTCCTTTGCCTGAAGTTTTAAATACAGAAACCCAAATGAAGGAATGGCTATAAAGAAACCGAAGATCCATATCCCAAAGAAAAGCCCCAGGAGCCAGCCAAAAAAGTTTGCGGCCCTGCGTGCTACCAGGCTCGTACTTATGCTCCAGTCTACCTGAAGGTCCCCTGTCTCTACGTGCGTTTCCTTTCCAGGTCTGAACGCGTGGTAGCATTCTAAAAGGATCTGTACAAGGGAAAGGGCGAGAACAGGAATGCCAACCGCCCAGGGAAATAGCCGTGTTCCCAGTGGCCAGTCCCTAGCCGTATAGACGGCGCAAGCCGCGACGATGATGACACAAAGAGTAAATAGTATCCTTGGTTGAAAGCGCATCCCTAGGCTCCTGAGATTTCCCTGACCTTCCGCTCTTGAATCAGACTGTAGGCGAGCGTCAGTAGCGTGACGAGGAAGATTGCCAGGACCAAGGGACGCAAGAGCCAACTGGCACCGTAGGCGGCGTCGGAGATAAAGAGGTATCTTTCAATGAGGCCGCCCAGGAGAAAACCCAGCAGAAGCGGTGGCCTCGGCCAGCCGCAGCGTTTCATCAGCCAACCCAAAGCTCCAATGATCAAAACGCTGATTAGGTCGCCCATATTTGCCGTTGCCTGATAGGCAGCCAGAAAAACCACGATCGTGACTAGCGGGGCGAGAATCTGTATGCGCACCGAAGAGATCTTGGCCAGTTGATTGGTAAACAGCAACGCAATGGCGGTTGCCATGATATTTGCTATGGCCGTGCTCCAAACAATGGCATAGGTAACGTCCAGGTGTTTGGTCAGCATCTCCGGTCCCGGTTGAAGTCCTTGAATCATAAAGGCACCGATCAAGAGAGCCATAGCGGCGCTGCCCGGAACGCCGAACGCCAGAGTAGGAACGAGCGCACCTCCCTGCTTGGCGTTGTTAGCGCTTTCCGGGGCGATGACCCCCCTGACGTCTCCATGCCCGAATGTTTTAGCCGCACCTTTGCAGGTCTGCCTGGCGTGGCCATAGGCGATCCAGTCCACTACCGCAGACCCCAGCCCTGGGATGATCCCGATCCACGTCCCCAGAAAGCTACAGCGAAGCATTAACCACCAGTGAGTGAAGACATCCCGCATCCCGTGGCCCACGCCTTTCATGGCCTGCTTGGGAACGCTACTAATCTGGGTTCCTTCAATAACCATGTCTGCCATTTCAGGGATAGCAAAGAGCCCCAGGCTCACCACAATGATGTTTAACCCGTCGATGAGATAAACCGATCCGAAGGTCCACCGAAGCAACCCTTCCTGCTTATCTGTACCTATCATGGAAAGAAGCAACCCCAAACCGCCGGCGATAATGCCTTTGAGCGGCACTCGGCCGCTCAAAATCGCGACCATGGAGATACCCATAATGCCGAGGGCAAACAGCTCCGGGGCGGCGAAAAAGAGTACGAGCGGCTTTAAAACCGGAATGAGCACTCCTAGAACTATGGCACCTATGACGCCTCCGAGCAAAGATGCGAGGTAGGCAGCCCCAAAGGCCCTACCGGCCTCCCCTTTTCTCGCCATGGGATGCCCGTCCAGGATAGTGGCCTGCGATCCGACCGTTCCTGGGACTGCGAACAGGACGGATGGAATCGTATCGGTGGTGGTGGGCACTGCCGATAGGGCTACGAGCATCGCGATCGCAGAAGTAGGATCCATACCAAAGGTGAAAGGCAACAAGATGGCCAAGCCTACAACGCCGCCAAGTCCCGGTATAGCCCCCAGTGCCATACCGGTGAAGACTCCGAAGGTTAAAAAGAGAAATCGGTGTACCGTCATCAGCATGTTAAAACCGTCGAGCATCGCGTCAAACACAGCTTACCTCCGGAACTTGGAAGATGCTTACCTCGTGAAGTGGTTAGAAATTAAACATGCCGGGGTACCCAGCAAGTTGCCTGCCCTACCTGTTCAATAATCCGCAATCCGCGGACTTTCACGCCGTCGTGCTTATCATAAAAAAAAAAGCGATGCAAAGGAACCATTGCC
>JBHHYU010000057.1:0-20264 GCA_046757725.1 Binatia bacterium | reverse complement strand
TTCTCGAATGGAACCCACCAAGCAATTAGGGAAAGACCTCACCCTTCTACGGGTTCGTGAATGCTAAATACTATCTCTTGATGGATTTGGACAGCTGATTACGCTCGTGTTTATATCCTCAGCTGCCGGGGAGCGTTTAGAGTAAAACGAAAAGAGCGATACCAACTAACTCCACAACTATCCTATTTCTCTATTTCCTGTCATTGGATAGTCGAAGCGTAACCACCCCCAAGGCGCATTTATAAACAATGTCACTCTCTGCGACTTTCTTTTTTTGCTGTTCTCTGACGTAACGCAGACGTTTCTGGAACCAAGTATCCATAGACCAGCCCGCGCTACTAACGTTCCGGGGAATATTTTCTTCTTGGACTAGATCCTTGTTCGCCTGTCTTTCGTCAAAGAGTAATCGCAGTGTCATGGCAATTCGCTCATATGAGCTTTCTACTGATTCTTATAGTTGGGAATCCGGATATGAGCAAGAAAAAAAATGCCTTCCAGAGAGACGGTAAAGTGGTCGGCCCTCCTGTATGGCCCCTGTCAAGCGGTACTCCATGATCCAGAAGGTCGAGCCGATCCAACACCCGCAAGCGGCCCCAATCGTGTGCCGGGTTTCCCCAGAAGACGGATAAGCGCTTTCCAAGATCCGCCTCCAGCCCTTTGGCCTCATAAATGAGCCGGTTTATTCCTTCTGGTTCAGCCGGAGAACTCAGAACCATGCCAATGTCTATATCACTATAGACCTGGCTGAAACCCCCGTGAGCAAGGCTTCCCACTTTATAGACGTCAACAAGGGAAGTGCCGAGCTGGTGTTTGAAAATTTTCGCTACGCTGGCAACGTAGTTTAGGATTTCATTCATCGGAAACAAAAAACCGAACAGGGATTCAGGCAATCCCCATCAACCCCAGGGCTTTTCTTCAGAAGCGTTCTTTCCCGCGATCCTACCCCCGACGAAGCACTCCGTGATGTTTCCTGCCTCTAGGTATAGATGACCGAAGATCGAGCTGATCTCACCGGCTACGTAGAGCCGGGGTATGGGTTTCCCGGTAGGATCCAGGACGCGTTGGTTTGGGTCACGTGCAGGACCCCCTTGGGTATTGGAAACTATGGGCCATGCCTCCATGGCGTAGAAGGGTGGTTTACGGATAGGCATCATGGTCCTCGGGGGCCGACCAAAGGCCGCGTCCGTTCCAGCGGAACACTGCCTGTTCCAGAGATCGACGGTGGACTCTAAAACATCGCCGGCCACTTTTATCTTTGCAGCCACTGCATTAACCGAATCAGCCCTTATAATCCAACCCCTCTCGATCTCCTCAGAATTGTCTTCGCTCCACCGGTAGTCGTACCTTTCGTCGTTCACAATCGCCATCCCCAAAGGCCCCAGTTTCCTCCCGTCCTCATCAAAGATAAGATAACAAGGAATACGCGGGTAGTCTTGAATATCGGCGTCATAATATGCCAGAGGTCGGGCGCCGGTATCCTGCGGCGCCGGGGGATACTCGTTCATAAACCGTTTTCCTATTCGGTCTACAGCGATCCAAATCATCTTGCGGTCATCTTTTCTGGGGCCCGCCCAAACGTGACGGATAGCAAAAGGAAAATCTGGATATTTAAACCCGTATCCTCCGTGAAAATGCCACATGTGCCAGAGGGCGGCGCCCACCTTCTGAGCCATTTTAATCCCATCCCCGGTATTACCCAGGTAAACGGGATAGGCCGGCTGCGCCTCGAAGTATTGCAGCTTCATCGCTTCATCGTTCTCGAAGCCTCCAGAGGCGAGGATCACGCCCTTTCGTGCCTTGATGTTGATTATCTCTCCGTTGTTCTCCGCCACAATGCCCTGGACCTCTCCGTTCGGTCCGGTTGTGAGGCTGCGCACAGGGGTCGAGTACGACACGTCGATCCCTCTGAGGTTCACGTTGTCCATGGTCATTTTGAAAAGCCGCGCTCCACCTCTTAGCCCCTTGGCCCAGGGAAACTCCGAATAGGCCGGGAAATCTTTGAGTTTGATCGAGTCGATGTCGTTAGTCCCCGGAAAGGGATAAGTCCCATGACCGCGCACCTCGGTCTGCGTAGGTTCGGTTCCACTCACTTTGGCCAGCGCTTTAATCCAATCGATGATCTCAACCATGCCCTCTGCGATTGGCCGGAGGACTTCGTCAGGAGTTGTTCCATTACAGGTCCGCTTCAGGTAGTTGAAAGCGGACTCCGCATTTCGTGCGAACGCTATCCCGCCACCGGAAAGGATGGAGATTCCACCGGCATGAGGCATCTTTTCTAACACGAGAACCTTGGCTCCGGCATCATGTGCCGCAATCGCCGAAGCCCCACCGGCAAAGCCGTATCCTACAACAACAACATCCGTTTCTCTGTCCCAGTTGGATGGGCGATCTCTTGCCCCCAAAAGATTGTCCTCCTTTCCCCGGTCCGAGATTCTATCATCTTCGGAGTGAGGCGTGTCAACCTTTAGAATAGAACTCTAGCAGTCATCCATCGTGGTCCGCCCCTGCGTGGGGTTTTATGATACTGCCCCTCGATTGTGGGAAAAAGGCAGGAATCCCTCTCTCGTACGTTTGACATGTTCCGTAGAGCTTTACTAAAAAGACACGTTGAGAACTAAATAACCGCCTTTTCCCATCAGCGATGGAGCTGAATGAGTTACCGGAACAAGGAGGATGGATCCGCAGATGACCCGTGTGGTGTTGCTTGAAGACTACCTCGATTACGCTCGCCGGATGCCCTGTGTGGGGCAACTGGCACAGCGAGTCGATCTACAGATCTACACGACCAAGGCTGCCTCTGACGCTGAAACCGTTGAGCGGACACGTCACGCCGACATTGTTGTGACGATTCGCGACCGGGTGGTATACCCGGCACCCCTACTATCACAACTGCGCCATCTACAACTGCTCTCGGTCTGTGGCGTTCGGTTAGGTCACATAGACCTGGAAGCGGCTACTCGGTACGGCGTTTTAGTCTGTGGTGTTTCCCCTGAGGAGGCGGCAGCGCTCATAGCTGTGACCAAGCCGGCCACTGCCGAGCAGACCTGGAACCTTATCCTTGGTCTCGTAAAGGAAACCACTCTCAACGATCGGAGAATGCGCGAAGGACACTGGCAGACACGTCCTTCGCGGGGATTGACCGGCAAGACCTTAGGCCTTGTAGGGTTAGGTATGATCGGCAAGCGAGTAGCAGAGATCGGTAAGGCCATGCGCATGCGAGTCATCGCGTGGAGCCCACACCTGACAGCCGAACGTGCTCGCCAGAGCGGTGCTGAGTGTGTCCCCTTCAGGCAGATCTTTACCGAGTCCGATGTAGTTTCGATCCATGCTCCAATGTTGCCCGAAAATCGTCACATGGTTGGAGAAGACCAACTCCGTTGGATGCGCCCTCATGCTTTTCTCGTAAACACCGCACGAGCCGCGCTAGTGGATGAACAAGCACTGCGCCGGGCATTGGAAAACAGGACCATCGCCGGCGCGGGTTTTGACGTCTACTGGGAAGAACCGCTACCCTCCGACCACTGGCTACGTCACCAGGAGAATGTTTTATTGCAACCACACCTTGGAGGGTTTACAGAGAAGGGGTACGAAGGTCTCATTGCCCCCGCCATTGCCAACGTGGTAGCCTTCCTCGATGGAAGCCCGAAAAACATGATCAACGCAGAAGTGCTTGAAACTCGGAATAACTAAGCTCCTTTTAGTGGTCAACCGGTTCTCCTAAGATACACGAATAGCATCTTTTCAGTCGGGCCTTGGGGGAGGCAAATGAGGGTTCTTGACAGCAGTTATCGATTAAGGATAAATAAATCAAATTACGAGAATGGGATCTTGTATGGAAAAATCCATTGAGACATTGACAGGGCTTGTTGTTCCTGAATCTCTTTCCTTCCTTATCAAATCAGCCTTATTGCTCGTTTGCTCGGGCATGATCCTCTACCTTCTTTTAGCTGCGACTTACCCTCCAGTCCACGATACCCTTCATCATTTCCGCCATTCGCTGGCTATCGTACCTTGCCATTAATCAGACACCTCGCATTATTTCTGATTCTAGTGTCGACTCCGTGGATCTCTTACTCTCACGCAGCGGGTAGAGAAATTGAATTGCAAACTTTTCCGGATCTGGAAAAGGTTCGCCCCCAATCCAACCCCGTCAGAATAGTTCTAAGGGTTCCAGATGGCTTTCAAAAAACTGCTGCGCAAACATTGCTCAGAATTCGTCTTTACGCACCGCCCCCGGGCTGGCTATTCTCCACCGACTTTCCCCTCATAGAAGGGAGTCGCTTAACGAATATAGTTCTTCCAGTTACCCATGGCCGTGTGCATTGGGAATATATCTTTCCTATTCGAGGGGTTTATCGTCTAGAGGTGATGGCAGCTGATAAAGGAGGAAAGGAAGTAAAGAAGGTATTTACGCTAAGCATTAAGGAAAGTCGACTCAAGCTTTTTTATCTAGGGAGTTTTGTTGTTGTGCTTTTTCTCTTTGGTTTTATGGCAGGAAGGTTGTTCACACATGGAGCCCAAGAGTCATAAGCCACAACTAAATGCTGGCTCTCTGTTACTGTTGTTGGCCCTTAGCATCATCGCCTTAAACGATCAAGCTGAGGCAGGGAGGGTAACGGGAACACAGCTCGTGGCCCAATTAGAGTTAAGTCCCCCGGTCGTGCTGCACCCTAGCTTGATTCGGTGGCTCCTATCCGAGCGAGGCACGGGAAGACAGGTGGCTTCCCATTTGACCCTTGCCATCACACAACTAGAAGGGCAAAAGCGAGTCTTTTTTCTAAACCAAATACCGGTAAAGGGAGAGTTTACCTTTAATTTTCAGTTCACCGATGCCTCCGCATATAGAATCACCGCCGTAGCGGAGGCAGAGGGTGAGATGATTCGGAAAGACACCACCGTTAACGTTAAAGGCGTGCAGCCCCCGAGAGAGGCTTTTGTTGTTCCCCTTTTATGTTTCTTAGCTGTGATTGCCTTGGGGCTGGTGAGCGGGAAGGCCAGCCGCTTACGATCTGTTCACCCCACCAGACGATAGAAAAGACCACCTGGGCTGACCTTCTAGACCTTTGCGGCGGACACTAGTCGAATTCACACTAGTACCGGACGCCCCAGGGCTGGAGCAGAAGACACCTACGTTATAGCTGGCAAGCCTGATCAAGGCATTTTCGAAGTTTTTTCCTCTGCCGGAACATTTCCAGTTTGCCCAGGTGTCAAGGCCTGGGCCACGCCGATCATGCTATTTCGGGTTACCAGCTCGACTAAGTCTTCTTGACTCCACCCCTCGGTACCCTCCGGCCGCAAGGGAACGACGAGGTAACGAGTTTCTGCCGTGCTGTCGACAACACGGATTTCGGTTGCTTCAGGTAACTCTAAACCCATTTCCTTGAGAACCCTACGGGGATCCACGACGACACGTGAGCGGTAAGTGGTGCTCTTGTACCACTCTGGCGGCTGGCCTAAGAGTTGACGGGGATAACAGGAGCAAAGCGTACAGACGACAACGTGATGCGCTTTATCCGTGTTCTCCAGTGCGATCAGTTGGTTTGCGGTGGACATATCAATCCCCAGTTCCTCCGCCGCCGCTTTCGCGTTAGCAAAGAGGCGCTTTTTGTAATCGGGGTCTACCCACGCTCGCGCCACTACTCTAGACCCTTGATGAGGGGAGATGGCCTCATTTTCTTCGACCTTCCGCCGGACCTCATCGGTACTGATGATCTGTTTCTCCCGCAACAGGTTACCCAACGCAATCACCTGCTTTTCGAACGGAGTCATTTCATGCTCTTCCATTGTCACGGGGTTATCGGTATGAAAACGCTCAAACACATCGTCATGGCTGTGGTCATGACCGAGCTCACCTCCCTTAGCTATCTGAGCGCTCTCGTCTTTGCCAAGGAGACCTTTTTCAAGCAAGAGATCCTTTAAGGCGTTAACCCGTTTCTCAAAGTAGCCTGGTTCGTGTCCTTTGGACTCGGAAACGTAACCGGGATGCTGATGGGATGATTGCTTTTCCTCCTTCGCCATGATTCTCTCCCTTCTTAGCTGGACTCCAACCAGTGCTCGAAAAGATCGGCATAGATCTTATTCGTGCCACGAGGTACTGGCCGGTCATTCCACACGTGAGTAAGCTCAAACTCGACCCAATAAAGGTTCGCCTTCGGGAGCCCATCCTTACTATAGGCCAATAGCTCCGGGTTCCTGAAGCTCCCCCGTATGCCTCGAACCACACCGTTTTTCCCCCGGAGATAAAACGGTGTCCGGATATGACCTAGCGTCTGTGTATCCTTCACGTGAACAAGGTCACCTTCTTTGAATCGGAACAGCAAGTTCAGACCCCCATCAAGGGTAAATATCCTATGAAGGACCTCTTATGTCAATAATCGTGACGCGACTTTTTGCGAACGCGAATGCCGATGGTGGTTGGGTTTGTCCAGGATAGTCTCCGCTACCAGATCCCCCGGAAGACCCGATATGGAGTTCGCCTCATATAGTCGCGGTACTCGTCTCCGCGGCGTTTGATCAACTGGCGCTCCTCAAAGGGGATGAAGCCTAGGAACGAGGCAATCACCATCACGGCGAACAGCAGTTGCCCGGCATGCGCATGGAGCAAGAGCGATGAAAGGGCCATGAAGAAAAAGGCGCGGTACATCGGATGCCGGACGCTCGCGTAAGGGCCTTCAGTGAGCAAGGGTGTTTCGCCTCCGGTAGAGTGTGAGAGGTCGGAGCCCGGCACACCCAGAAGACTGCTGAGGTGCTCGAAGGTAGCAAACTCGAAGAACGCGAGGAACGATAGTAGCACGGCACAGAGCCCAAGGAACTGCAGCCACGCGGGCGACGCGTACCCAAGGCCTGGGACCGGCCTGTGCAGATAGAAGACGGTCAACCAGGTCATCACAGAGACTGTAATGTAAATTCGCCGTTCGAAGGGCGCACCTTCGGGTCGCCCGAAGACCAGGCGCTTGAAAGCGGGTACGGTCATGAGGATATGGATGGCGATAAAGGCTGCATAAAGTAGAATGTCGAAGGAGATGTTCTTCATGGGCGCTTGGGCATCATAGCTGAAACCCAAGATAAAGCTAGCCGATACGGTCATGAGGCCGAGATGTGAGAAGAACCAGTATATATTCCTGAACACGCTGCCTCCTCGTCGATTTGGATCCAGTGTCTTGTACTACTTAGGTTTAGGCAGAACACTGCCGTCTATTTTTCAGTAGTTTCACTCCGTCAATGATACCCAATTTGACATGACTACACTTAACGGATAATCTCTCCCCAAAACAAGGGATGACCGGCAGTTTTCCTTCCTGGTTCCCAGCGTCGGTATATCAACAACAAGCTTCTATGATCCATCCCGACCTCTAAGGAGGCCGCTCTGATGCAAGCGAGGCATAGGGTAACTGCATGACAAACGATGTTAAGCACTCGCTGGTTCTGGTACTCGGTTTTGCGCATAGCGGCTCGACCCTTCTCGGAAGGATGCTGGATATGCATACGCGAGTGCTTTGCGTCGGCGAGATGACGCGTGTCGAATGGACCCTGGACAAAAATAGAACCTGCGGCTGCGGCGTACAGTTGCACGATTGTGAGTTCTGGAGCCCCCGCCTGTCGATCCTAAAGTCCGCCGGCTACGACTACCGGCGTTTTACGCCGAACGTCTTCGACTCGGTCCGGACCACCACCAGCGCAGACGTGATCGTCGATCTGTCGAAGACCCGGATCTGGCGAATGTTACGGGGCTGGCGAGCGCCGCTGCGCATAGGCCAGGCGGCTTACATCCTGCTGCTGCGCGACCCTCGTGGAATCATGGCTTCTAACATACGGACAAACAGGCCCCTCGCGCACCGCCTGCGACAGTACCGAAAGTGGATGCGACGCCAGGAGCGCATCGCACGTTCGGACCCCGAACGCACGCTAATCATGCGTTACGAAGACCTCTGCTCCGATCCCCGAACAACCCTGCGACAAGTGTGCGCATTCATCGGCCTGGACTATCAGGAAGAGATGCTTCGACCAGCAGACCGGATCCATCACTTTATCAACAGCAGCAAATCCGGTTACCTGAGGGGATCGAACGAGCTCCATACCGATGAGAGGTGGCGACAGGAGTTGAATCCCAACCAAATTCGACTCATCGAGACGGCGTTGAGCTCCCTACCGTTGTTACGCACCCGATACCTGGAGGACCTTCGGGCGGGCTCGCAATAAGTCGAGACAAAGCCTATGAAATCTGCGCCGTTCTTAAGTTTGCTTATCACATTAATAGGCTGGCCTCACTCTCCCCTATGCCTCTCAACATTCCTAGAGCCCAAAAACGAGCAAGAGTAATCTTTAACCCATGTGTGATGTTGCCAACAACGCAGGTAACGCGAATATCTCCACCGGGGGACCGGAAGAAAATCCAAAGAAGTTTCAGTCGGTGGATCTCTCAGGCCTGATGGCCAACGCCCGGACTCTCGCCGCACGGCCGGAGTCGCGCACGAGCCACGTGGGATTTGTGGGTTACGGGAGCACGATCGGCGGCAACAGGGTGTTGATAGCCGTGGACCGAGAATACGATCCAGCGGTACCACGCAGCGTCGCCGAAGCCCTACGAGAGAGAGGGGCCCATGTGGACATTTTGACCGTAGATATTGGCGAACCCGGACGGCGGTTCGACTACCTGGATGAAGTCCGGGCCAGCATGAGGCGAGAGCCATGGGAAAACAATCCACGGCGCTGGGAGGGACTTCCCTATATCGAGGAGTTCGCCTCACGAAGGGGGTATGACCTGCTCATCCATGGCAAAGGCGGCCCAGTCCCCAAGACCGCATACCGTTACGAACAGATTCCCTGGCTACAATCCGAGCATTTAGCCGGTTCATCAGCCATCTATCCACTAGACGTTCACCGACTCATCAATCAAAAAACATGGGAGTTCATTTGGGGAAAGGGACGTGGCGGAAGGGCTCGGCTCACAGATCCGGAGGGAACCGATATCTCATGGACCTATTGGGAGGAATACTACGACGGGACACGGTACGGGTTTTCTGCTACTCCTCGCTATGGTCACCTTTTCAGCCATCCGGTAACACCGATAATTGCAAAAGAGGATGCGGCAGGCATTGTGGCAGGAACGACCAGCCATTTCACCCATGCCTTTCCAAAAGTCCAGGTTGAGCTTGAGGCGGGCCAAGTTGTCAAAGTGGTAGGCGGTGCAGGCTATGGTGACGCATGGAGGGATCTCCTGGAAGAAAGCCGGAAAACCCATTATCCTTGTTTTCCACGCCCGGGACTATTCTATCTCTGGGAAGCAGCCATAGGTACAAATCCCAAGATATCACGCCCGACCCATATCGAGTACCATTCTTCAGGCGGTTTCGAATGGGAGCGTCGGCGTTCCGGTGTGATCCACATGGGGTTTGGCACTCTCTGGCGAGCCCCAGAGGAGCGATGGGCGGGGGAGCATGGATTCCTGTACGGTCATCTCCATATCCATCTCCTGTTCCCGACACTTGTTATAACCGCTAAGGATGGCACCGAATATACGGTCATCCGAGATGGACGCCTAACCGCACTGGACGACCCCGAGGTACGTAAGCTCGCTACCAAATACGGCGATCCCGATGCGATCCTGATGGAGGACTGGATACCTCAAATACCAGGGATCACCTCCACAGGTTCCTACCAGGAGTACGCCAGGGATCCCGCCCGATGGATCTATTCCAGTTAGAGGCAATAAGGGGACATCGAGTTACTCGGTAGGCATGCAGTACCGCTTCTGCAGCGTTCGAGGACATCGCCATTTGCCGGAGTCACTTGCGCGACAGCTCTCAGGAAGTGTGGCCCGGCAATCCCCGCCCTCGCTTTGGAGATAAGTTGATTTGATCCTAGACCTAATCCTAAGGTTTCTCGTGAAGTCTCAACCGGGCATGGGAAAGGAAGCTAATGTACCTAATCAACCAGCTTGTATAATAGGCCAACCATGAGACGGTCGGTGCTTTTGTTTTATTGTTTGGTGGCTGTTTGCCAGGCCGCAGGCGCATCCGGTACTGCGATGCTGGCACCTTTTTTTATGAAGAAGCACGGCTTTTCTCTTGCTCTCGTGGGCATTCCCCTGGTCATTAACGGATTGGGACGGATCTCCTCCGACCTCCTCTCAGGCATCCTTGCCACCTATGTGAGTACTCGGGTGCTTCTAATCGTGGCTATTACTGTAGCGCTTGTTTCGAGCCTATTGGGCATGGTCTTCCGGGAAATCATGCCTTTCTTTTTAAGCCTCTGGGTTGTGCTCGGCCTGACGGAGGCGATGTTCGGCCTCTCCATACGAAAGACCGCCTTTGACGAGTCCCCTCCCGACCAACAGGGCCGGGCCCAGGGCCAAATCGCATCGGCCCTGGGGATCGGATTTACGCTCGGGCCGTTGGCCGGCGGATGGGTAGGAGCAAACTGGGGTCCAGAAAATCTCTTCATTATCTATGCGCTGTCCCACACGGTTGCGCTAACTCTCATTCTCATTGCGGGAGGCCACACAGGGAACAGATCGGTTGCCAGAGAAAGCGAGACGCTATGGCGGGAAGGCAGAAAACTTCTTGCTCGGCCTTCTTTTCTGGCCGCATGCCTGGGCATTTTTCAGACCTTTCTTTTCCTTGGGGGCGTTACGCGGGTGGCTTTCCCGTTTCTCGCTGTGTCTCGACAAGGCCTCAGCCTGGATGTGGTCGGAATGATCGTCGGGGTTTCACGCTTGGCCGATACGATCGGCCGTCTTTTGGGAGGGTGGCTTTCGGACAAGGTTGGGACCCGCACCGTGATTTTGTCCGGGGTCCTGCTTACCATCCCGATGTTTGTCTTCCAGGTTCACGGGACGAATCTGCTGACATTGCTGCTCCCACTCTGTTTTATGACGCTGGGCTTTGGCCTTACCAACGTCGGCGGGGTAACCTGCGCCCTTCAGACTGCCGGTGGCGGCGCCAAAGGACTCGCTCTAGGGCTGGCACGAGCCTCGAACTCGACCGGAACCATGCTGGGACCGTTGCTCGTAGGGGTGCTCATCGAGCAATTAGACTACGAAAATGCCTTTTCCGCCATGGCACTCATATCCCTGGCCATCTTCGCCGTCATCTGGTATGGCTTTCGGCGCGAGAAACAGAGAAGTCAATAACTGAAGACTCCTCGGCTTTAAGCCGAGGAGTCGAGCCCTGGACTAAGGTAGCCCGTCACCTGGCGGCACAGACCATAATCTCAACCAGCGTGCCAGGGGTAAGCGTTACACCCACCGCCGCGCGCGCCGGCGGATTATCTTTATCCATCCAAGCCACCCAGGCCTCGTTCATCTCGTCCTTGCGGGCAATGTCGGCCAAATAGACGGTCGCGCTCAGGACGCGCGACTTATGGGTGCCTGCAGCAGCAAGGACGGCGTCTATCTTACCCAGTACCTGCTCGGTCTGCTCCTTCATTGGTAGCGACTTGTCGTCGGCAACAATACCAGAGAGAAAAACCAGGTTGCCCTGCACCACGGCGCGACTGTTCCATGCTCCAGGCTGAATTCTATGGATATTCATGACGTATCTCTCCCTCCTGCTTCTCAAAACTCGGCCATGATTTTACTGACAATATCGGCCCGGTCTCCACAGACTTAAGCAGCTACCGGATGGGTAAACCGGCCGACAATAGCCATCTGGTGGCGGAGACTATCCGATAACAGGCAATAACGTCAACCCGACCGGCAGGACGGTAAAGTCCTGCCCCCGGGTCTGTTCCACGGCAAAGCTCGCGTTAATTTTACCACCCGAGGCAATGAAACGACGCTTTAGTCGCATCGCGTGCTTCCGCCCTCGACATGGATGACGCATTAGGTTATAAAAATAGCTGGCTGGAAGGAGGGTAAACGATGAATTGCCGGCTGGAGCATATTGCTATCAAGTGCAAAGATCTTAAAAAGTCGATTGATTTCTATCGGGATCTTTTCGATGGCACCCCCACAGAAATCAGAACCGGAGCTGGCTACCGCTTTTGCTTTATCAAGATCAACGGCGCGTTTGCCATCCAGCTCATGGAGTCAAAAGAAGCGACAGGCGCCCATCACTATGGATTTATCGCTGAAGATATTGACCATGTCGCAAAGGAAATTAAAGAGAAGGGCGCCAAGGTCCTGCGCGAGAATCGGCACCCAAGCGGCAAGCTAACCAGTCTGTTTTTGGAAGACCCCAACGGACTTCAGGTCGAGGTTCGCCGTCCCCGTTAACTCCTGCGGAGCCCGCTCGACGATCTCTTACTTAGAAGGATTGCGAGGTCGAATCTGAAACTATGGCAATAACGCTCTTCCAGCTATCCGACCTCATCTCTTTTCCTGGTCCTCTCTCCGAGACGTTTTATAGCCCGCGACTGAAGGTCTAGGCCTGGACCCGCTGTTTGCGAATGTCTTGGCGCGTCACGTAGTCGATGATTTGGATCTTTTCCGCCGGCCCAGACCGATTACCCATCAGGATCATCGGCCCCGAGCCTGTGTTCTCCAACTGATAGAATGATCCTCCGGTAATAAGGGCCGCCTTCCCTGGCTTGAGGACCACCTTGCCACCATCGGGAAAGTGCATGGTGCATTCACCTTCAATGACAGAAAACGTTTGGTCTGCATTGTGGCAATGCAGCTCATCTTTTTGCCCCGGCCTATAGTAATGCATCCAGGCATGAAACCGCGGCGTGTTAAAAATATTCTTCCGCCGCTTTTCTTTATGTGCTAGTTCAACCATATCGACGATATCGATACTCATAAAGTCTCCCTCCTACTAAAACGATCTACACAATGATCCCTTTCTCTCACTCCTGAACCGGATGAAACAAGGACTCGGGCACCGAAGAACAGTTTTGTACTATAGCTCATTGCTGGCTTCTCGACAACGACAGCCTTGAACCATATTTGTTCCTCCTTTAAATAAAGACGAATGATCTATAGAGAACCTTCTGCCTTTCGAGGTAAGCTAGAGGCATTGAGGTTCTAGTCCCCGGTACACTTGCCATGTCTTTGGGTTTAGGGAATCATTTCACCATCGATCCAACTGAGATAAAGAATGCAGGCCCCCGTCACGAGGAGGACAGATGATGAAGATCGTTATTGCCGGAGGGACCGGATTTATAGGTTCGGCTCTGTGTAATCGATTGGGAGAGCTCGGGCACTCCCTCGTCATAATATCGAGTCGCCCTGCACCAGCTCAACTCCCACGTAATAGAGAATGGGCCATGTGGAGTCCGGGACAACACGGGCCCTGGGAGCAGGCCGTTGACGATGCAGACGTTGTGATCAATCTCGCTGGCGAACCCATTCCTGCCAAGCGGTGGACAGCGGCTCAAAAAGAAAAAATTCGGTCTAGTCGCATCAACACCACTAGGGCCCTGGTGGTAGCTATGGGCAAGGTTAAAGAGAGAGCCAGTCTCCTGATCAATGCCTCGGCCATCGGTTACTACGGGCCGCGGGGCGATGAGGCCGTTGTTGAGGAAACCGAGCCGGGAAATGATTTCGTCTCGCGAGTCTGCGTCGAGTGGGAGAAAGAGGCTCAAAAGGCAGAGAGTCTTGGTGTCAGGGTGGTGTGCCTTCGTACCGGCATTGTCCTAGGGAAGGGCGGTGGAGCCCTCGCAAAAATGGTCCTTCCTTTTAAACTCTTCGGCGGTGGTCCCATTGGGAGTGGGAGGCAGTGGGTCTCGTGGATTCAATTGGAAGACGAGGTGGAACTGATCGTCCATCTGCTCCAAAAAGAAAAAGCCTCGGGAGCAGTCAATGCCACGGCCCCCAATCCGGTGACAATGAAAGTGCTCTGTCAGACCCTCGGACAAGTCTTGCACCGGCCCTCCTGGGCGCCGGTTCCAGCTTTTGCCTTACGCCTGCTTATGGGGGAGATTGCGGATATGGTTGTTACCGGCCAGCGCGTGCTCCCTGCAAAGGCCCAGCGGCTGGGATACACTTTTAGATACCCCGACCTCACCGAAGCCCTGAGAGTCTCAGTCAACTAAGCGTTCATCGTCATGTGTTGTTGGATCCGTGAGAAAGGACCTTTTGACCCGTTGCAGACTTACCCAACGACGCACGGATCCACTACTCTACCACAACCGCTGCATGAGTAACTGCAATTCATCACCCGCTTAAAGCACAGGTCTCTGATTGAGAAAGGCGAAGGTCAAACCATTAATACAAGAGTACCGCAAATAAGCCTTTTCCCAGTCCAAGTCAAATTGACTGGCTACGAGTTAAATCACCATGAATGGATAACGGACCAATTTTTGGCTCGGCTACAATAGACTGCTAAAATACTCTCAAGCCCGGTTGGCTACTGCCGGCTCCGAGACCTGACCGTAGATCTGGTCCAGTTCTTCGGGGGTAAAATAGCGCGGCTGGCCCGCGGCCATCGCCCGCAGTTGATAATCCGCCGCCTCCTCCATCCAGAGCGCCCTGACACAGGCGTGACGGACATCTCGGTCCGCTAGGTTTGCGCCGTGCCCGCGAAGCAACATGCCCCGGTGTTTTCCCAAGGATTTCGCGACGGCATCACCCAGTTCCCGGCTGCGAATTAGGGTGATGCGGTCAAAGACCGGGACGCCATCCTTGAAAACACCGCCGGAAGCGTGAAGCGGCCGAATGGTCTCGCCGAGAGAGCCGAGCGCTACACAGTTGGGAGAGTGAACGTGGCAGACCGACTGAACATCCGGCCTGGCCTTGTAGATTCGAGCGTGAATCCAGAATTCGGTATTTGGACGGCCGTCACCCGAGAGCTGATTTCCTTCTACGTCGAGGACCAGCAAATTATCCAAGCGTACCAGGGCAAGGCTC
This sequence comes from Binatia bacterium, assembly GCA_046757725.1. GTDB lineage: Bacteria > Desulfobacterota > Binatia > UBA9968 > UBA9968 > JBHHYU01. The sequence continues at coordinate 5,476 of JBHHYU010000057.1, read as the reverse complement.
ATCCGCGGTGGAAATAAGAAAGTCTCCGTGCCCGGAATACGCGCACTCACATGCCCGTAGGCACCGACCAGACCTTGCTGGTGGATGATATGGCTCGCCCTAACCAGATCCTTCTTTGCTTGGTCAAGGTCGTCCATAGACAATTTTTCTTTTTTGCAATAGGAGATGAAGAAAATTAAGTTTAAATCTCCCCTTACCCCAAGCCGCAAGCAATGTCCAGATTCGGTGGGTATGGGAGCCCAAATCTCAGCTCTTTCAAATTCAGGGCGTCAGGGCTCCCGTTGCTCTGTTCATGTTTCGCTCAAGGAGTCCGCTCAGCCCTGGGTGCTTCTGGAGGTTCAAACCTCCAAACGGTGTTATTATTCCACTACCGCGCCTGCGGTCCATTGCATGTCCTTATTAACCAAATCAGCGGCAGAGTCCGTCTCTGCGAGCATACCCCAGCTTTTGAGCCAGGCGGCGGTACGTTCGAGTTCCACGTCGGGGATCGGTGATGGGTCGACCAACACGATGCGGCTCTCGCGGATATCATCCACCGTTAGCGTGCCAATCTCCGGGTCAGTCTTCTTGTGGTAGTCGATGAAGTAGTGTCTATACTTCTTCTTGTCGGCGTTGATACGGCGCACGGCCTCGCACACTGCGCGGTTGAACATCGCGTAGGTTTCCGCGTCCACCTTGTCGGACGCAACCTCGGTACCGTGAAAGAATGCGGAGCAGAGGATCCGGCAACCCTTCTTTTCAGCGAGCGTGAGGTAAGGCTCGGTCAGGGTCGTCGCCTCAATTTCACCTTTCATCATCGATTTAAACCGGACGCGAGAGCCCTTCGGCGCCTTACACACCTTGATCTCGTCGCGTGGCAGGAAGCCTTCGAGCATGTGCAGAGCCAGAAAGTGGGTGCCGGAGAAAAACGGAACACCAACAAGGCGATTGGCGAGTTGCTGTGGCGTGTAAACCGGCGAATCGGGCCGTACCGCAATCCCAGCGCAAGCGATGATGGAGCGCCGGCCAATTTGGCGGCCGGTCTGAACACGGGTATCCTGCACGCGGCAATAATTGCCCCATTCGCAGGCATTGTACATGTCCGCCTTACCCTGCTCGAAGAGCTTGCCGTGACTGGAATGTGGGTCCGCCTCGTTGGGGTTCGTGATATCGGTATGGGTCTTACTGTTGCCACCTTTATCGCGGTCAACCCATTCGATGATCAGCCCTTCTTTCTCGAACAGCCCCTCGGCATCGGCGACTAACTCGCATAGACCCTGAAAGGGCGCAGTGTTTTCGAGAACCAGTTTCTTCATTTTTTAGTCTCCTAAATACCGGGCACGGGTACAGCGATTATTTCCGTTTTTGTACCATAATTCGAGGCTCTGTTACAGAGGCCATAGCCGGATGCGCCAGCAAATCGGCAAACTACCTTAGTTTGACGAGACCGGTGTTTGGATCCTCAGAGAATTAGCGTTGCGCTTAACTTCCTACCTTAATCTTCGCTGAGCGGCTTTGCTCCGGTCCATCCTTTTTCGGTTATGTCGAATACGACCCCGTCAGGTCCTTTCCACTTCTCTTCAAAAAGCACGTTCTGGTCAGCGGTGCGTCCTTCGACATACTCAGAGCCGGCTTCTCGCAGTCCCTGTCTGGCCTGTTCAACATCTTCAACCCAAAAGCCGAAGTGACTGATGCCGTAGGCTTCCGACCCACCATAGATCCGCGCTAGCTCTGCAGTTCTGTATTTCAGGATCGCCAGATGTATAGTGCCGTCGGTCAAATATATGTTCAGCGAAGTAAATGGCGAGTTGGTCTTTCGGCTGATCTCTCTCATGCCGAAAGCCTGCTTGTAGAACTCAGCCGCCTTTTCGGGGTTTTCGGAATGCAACGCTAAATGTCTTAGCTTAGCCATATCTCCTCCCTTTTATTTTAAACGAACGCTGATGTGGTCTAAGATGATCGAGAACTCATCCGCTGATCTAATGTCATACTTCAGAATTCGGTCCCGGAAATCTCATGAAGAACCAAGAGCGGACTGGACCTCTCTGATTTGGGTTTGACTCTCGGCAGGTCAGTTGGTAAGACGCAGTCGGACAGTCAAGCCTAATAGGGCCCGCCATTGTTTACCCTCAAAAGCTAGACTATTGCACCCTTAGAGTAAAAGTAAGCCTTGACCCCCCAATCTCCGGGACGGGCTCTTGATCCCCGCCGGTATGTCGCCTGGTGGTTAATTCAGCCCAAAGAGCGCTTTGGGATTGTCGTAAGTAATCTTGTTGTATTGCGCCGGGGTGATGTCACCCTGGTTTTTTAGTTTGCGCAGCGCGTCTATCTCTGTGGATTGATCATTGTGGCCATAATCGGTGCCGATGACGAGATTGTCCTCGCCTGAATATCTTAGAACATAGTCTACATCATCATCGGTCTGGCACGACACATATTGTCGGTATTCTTTCATCGGATTGTCCGGCAGCGCTTTTCCCAGAGCCCCCCAGCGTCTCTGCAGATCCTTTACTACATAAGGTATCCACTGCGCTGCAGCCTCAGCCCAATGAAACCGAAGCTTGGGGAATAATTTCGGCACCTCGCTCATAATTACCGAATGGAATGCACCGATCACGGGGATGCGGAATTTCCAGAAGCTGCCGCCACCGTTGTACTGCGAAACCAGGTCGATGTTTTGCGGGTTGCCGTTGCCGACGTGAACACCCACAGCCAGGTCAAGACCACACATCTCCTCGTAAAGGGGATAAAAGTAGGGATCGGTGATAAGCCGGTGCTCCTCGAGGCCGCGCATGAACACACCGCAGGCCCCGTTCACCTTGCAAAACTTAAGCTCCTGCAGCGCTGCGCTCATATCAAGCAGCGGCAGGACGCAGACCCAGCGAAGCCGCCCCTGACCTTGCTGGTAGATGTCGGCGAGCCACCGGTTATAGCCCTTGCAGATGGCTATTTCCCACTCCACCTTGTCGGTTACTTGCTCGATGAACATTGTAGGGTACAGCACCTGGATGTCGATGCCCAGCTCGTCCATATGCTTGAGGCGGTTTGGAACGTTTTCCATCTCGCGGGCTTCGCGCGCAGTAGCCATGACGCGGCCAGTACGCTTGGCGACCTCATCGAGCTGCTGCGCGGTCAAAACGACGCGAACCAAGCCGCGAATCTTACTGCCGACAAACCAGTATTCGCCCCCACCTTCGCCCTGAGGCCGGACAATCAGCGGCCGATATTTTTGGTCGGACGGATCCATAAAATCCCAGGTATGCTCGGACTCGACAACATGAGCATCAGCATCGATGGTCGGCATAGCGGATAAGCCCCTTCCTATCTAAGACCCTTAGACCACAATGCCCAAATTGTGTCAACGAGCGCAAGAAGTACAATACGCCCATCTTTCAGGACCTCCGGGGCGCAAATCTACAAAAGAAAGAAGGAAGGTTACAAGAGAATTATGTAAACGTAATAGAGAAAGCCCGGAGCATTCCGGAGGAACCGAAAAATGAATGAATTCAAGGCCTGCCCCCTTCAAGTGACTCACGATTCGCAAGGGAGGAGACATGCCCAGGTCCGTCTCAGGCTCGGAGCGTAAAAAAAGGGGCAAACCGACCCGTTGCCCCTCGTCTTAGTTACTTAGGAACGAGAAAACTACCAGCGATTACGTCCGCCGTCTCTATTTCCACGACCTCCCCGATCATTGTCGCGCTTTACCATCGGTTTCGCCTCATTGACCACGAGGCTACGGCCATCTAGCTGGGTGCCGTTTAGGCCATCGATGGCCTTTTGCGCCTCACTCCCGGTACTCATCTCCACAAAGCCGAAGCCCCGTGACTGACCCGTGAATTTATCTGCGATCACCTTCGCCGATTCTACAGTTCCGTGCGCCGCGAATATTTCCTGCAGCTGCCCTTCCGTTACCGAATAAGGCAGACCGCCAACATACAATTTATTACCCATGTCCTCCTCCTTAATGAGAGAATGTTAGTGTCTTTGACCCTGAGAATTTGACTGCTAATGGGAGCAGAACATGGGAAACTTAATAATTAAGACCACGCTCTGGTCGGTTTGTCCTTTAGATATCGTTTCGCAAGGAGAGACTGATTCAGGCCTTCAGCTATTGTGTTTTCCTCTTTCAGAAGGCCGTATACTGAAGTAGGATTTTTACCCTATGTTAATTCAGTCTCCGTGTCAACCACCTCTTCTCTTTTTCTGGGCGGCTAGTTTTCTAAGTAGACGTTTTCGTTCCTTTAAGCACGAAGACTGCCCTTCCTTAGCAGGTTCCGTTCCCGTACTCCGGCAAGCCAAGCAGGACGGACAGATCCATGCGCCGCATTGACAGCGACCTCCCGGTTTGTCCGTGAGGCCAGGCTTGCTCCAGAAAGAGGTGTGACAGCGTGGGCAAACGACCTGCACAACCCCGTCCAGGATCTCTAAATCCTCGGCCGGCGCGATTCGGCGCATCGACTCCCCCGCGATCGCCACACGATATTGGAATGTCTGCTTTGTGCTCGGCTTCTCCAGTAACGCTCCTGCCGCAGTAAAGCAGGCCTTAATCTCAGTTGTGCCATCGATCCGACCCTCATATCCCGCAACCTTGTGCCGAATCAGGGTTCCATCGTGCAGTCTAATTTCTTCTGGTCTCTCTGACATATGGACCTTCCCTTGATAAAAATAAAAAAGCCTCCAGCTCGTTTAAAGCTCGGAGGCTTCGTCATACTGCTAGAAACTACAAGCTCTAAAAAACAACTCTATGATATCACTGTCCGTGTCAATGTAGCAAACAGATGAAACGGTAGGGTTTGGAGGTTTACAAGATTGCCGGTTTACAAGATTGCCATTGATAAATGTTTGACTCGATACCTAACCGTATCGACTTGGCACCCCTGATCCCTTGGGCCTTCGCGGAAAGGCAAATTTATCTGAACACAGGCTTCTCCTTTAAGTAGTGCTTTTGCATCAGCGGCCGATAGCGCTCCATGATCGCTCTGTTGAGATCCAGCGGCGGCTTCTGATCCGGAGGAAGCAGTGGCCGGTACTCGACGTCGGCGATCTCCTCTTTGAAGGTCTCTTTGGCTTTTGCCACCAACTTTGGGTCCATCAGGAGATCTATAGCAGAGGCCGCCATGGTCTTGGCCCCAGCCACGGCCCCTTTGTGGGCAATGGACGTTGCCAGGGATACCCCCGCCGCCCAGTGATGGAAAGCGATTCCCGGAATATTGGAGGGAAAGGTGAGCCTCCCCGAAGGCACAACCCAGGTAACTTCCCCCGAGTCATTGGCTGAGGTGGATTGGCTTGTCTGTTCCCTCAAAGGGGAAATCTCAGGTCGAAGTCCGATGGGCTTGACCTGCTCTTTCGTCTGAAGCTCTCGGGCGAGTTGATGCTCGGACTCTGTCCACTTGGGCATGCCCACAAGCTCGACATTTTGATGGATCACCTCGGCCATGGTCCTGTTGGCGCGTGTGGGCCATACGGCGCTGAGCACGTTTACCGAATAGGTCGTTCC
>JBHHYU010000056.1:0-20279 GCA_046757725.1 Binatia bacterium | reverse complement strand
ATTCAAGACCTCCCTTTAACCCGTCACCTGGCGCGACAAGATTTAGCCCCGATCGAAAAAATCAGTAGAGCCACCGTCCCTAGGCAACACAGTGTGAAAGAAGAGCCCTGCGCGTAGAGAATCCCCAGTGCGTCGTGGCCCCTCTCATGCCGTTCCAACTTCAGAAACCTATGGATTACAAAGGCACCGGCGGCCTGGGTGCCTTATTCCGGTACCTTAAGGTGTATATGGGTGGAGTCTGCAGAGCGGGTAGGAGTCTCAGTCACCCAGGAACCTTGCCGTGGTGAAGATCTCTATGGTCACCCGCTCTGCCTTTTGTGACTTAGCAAGATTTTCCACTCTTGAGATAACCCGCCGGCGAATAGGAGCTATGGGAATGCGCCGGATTCTTTCAAGGGGCTCGGAGTCCCAGGGCAGGGTTAGTTCCAGCTCCCCCTGCTCTAATGGTCCCTTGATCTCCATCGAGGCACCTATCGATCCCATCCCCTTGGGGATAAGCTCTTTCAACGCCTGATCCAGAAAAAACGGGGAGACCACCACCTCCTTGCGCTTCTTCGCCTCGTCCTCTATGGCCTTTCGGGCCATGATGCGGACAAATTCAGGCATCCGCTTCAATCTCTTGAGTGCCTCCTCAGTCCAGGGAATCCCCACCTCCGGCACAATGTTTAGGTATCTCCTGAACTTTTCCATAATCTCTTTGTTTTTGGATGTTCTCTTCCCAAGGAAATCCTGAATCTCTCCGATTACCTCAACCTTGCGGGCATTCCGGTGCATCTTTCTTTTTGCTACCTCGAAGGCTTCCATGCGCAGCTCATCGAAGCCAAACCTCTTGATGCTCTTGGACACTCTCAACATGGACTCGTTGCGAATCTCGGTTAGAAACTCAGAGGTGATCGTTTTGAAGCACCTTTCCCTGGCCCTGAGGATCATCAGCTTGCGAATCCCTGGCCGAACGAACTCCGGCGCATCCTCCACCCGCCTCAGAGCCTCCTCGGTCCAAGTAATCGCCTCGACAGGCTTAGAATCTCTGTCTATGTCTTCTGTCATCGCCGCCCGTTACCTGACCCTTCCGTTGTTTCAACCCCTGCAGACATTGAAAGTTCCGTTTTAGACGGCACAGGTGCGAAAGCCGGCAAAGATATCCCAGCGATAGGGCTGAAAGAAATTGCGGTAAGTGATCCAAGCAAGGCGGGAACGGGTTGCCCAGGCGCCACCTCTCAAGACCTTGCGATAACCAAACCAAGGAGCTGAGTACTCCCGGTAAGGGAAATCCACGATGTATCCGGGAAAGGGAAAGAAAGCGGAGGCCGTCCATTCCCAGACGTTTCCCACCATCTGGCGGCAACCAAAAGCGCTGTCACCGGAACTGAAGGCGCCAACATCCACACAGCCGAGATAGCGAGAATCCAGGTTGGCCCGATCAGGGGTGGGGGGATCATCTCCCCATGGATACCTTTTCTTACGTCCTGTCACTCCATTACCATGGCGAGCGGGCTCTGCACTTGCCGCTATTTCCCACTCTTCCTCGCTGGGCAACCGTCTACCGGCCCAGTTACAGTAGGCCTCTGCTTCGTACCAGGTCACATGGATCACGGGGTGGTGCTCCTCGAGTGGAAGGAGCTTGTCGAAGTGCCTGCGCAACCAGCCGCTGCCTTCGCGGGTCCAGTAGATGGGGTGTTCCACGCCTTGTTTGCCGCGCCATACCCAGCCTTGATGGCTCCACAGTTCCCGTCGCAAATATCCCCGGTCTTCGACAAACTCCGCAAATTGTGCATTGGTTACCGGTGCCCGTGCGATCCGGAAAGGCCGGACCTCCACCGGATGGGCCCATTTCTCGTTGTCGAACACGAAGGGTGCATCTGGGGTAGCACCGAGTTGAAACATGCCACCAGGGATCTCAACATCGCCGGGCAACGGGCCGCCGCCAATTTCGGCCGGTATTGATTTTTCATGGGGGATGCTCAGTTTAGGTTCCGGATATTCCAGAGTCTGCCTCATATAGGTGAATGCCTCCCCATGCATGTCCTCATGCAGGACCGAAAGAAGGTAGAGATGCGTTTCCCGGGCGTCCAGGTCATGATCGAGCCTCCCGATGACGTGTTCCTGCACCTGCCCCATATAAGCAAGCGTCCCCTCCCGGGACGGGAGGGGTAACTCCCAGCGGTCATCGTGGTCGCCCGCGAGCGGGTTGCCGACCTTAAATGAATCGTAGAGGTTCTCCGCTCCTTCTAGGAGGAATCGATCCGCGCCCAGTACCCGCAAGAGGAAAACATCATAGAAAAAAGCCACGTGTCCTAGCTCCCAGCGAAAAGGATTAACGATTTCCGTGCTTGGAACCGTTAACTGCTCGTCTGCTAGGTCAGCGACCAGTTCCAAAGTGCGCCCACGTGCATCATTGACCAACTGAACCAGTTGTTCAGATGGAAGCTTGAAGGTTTTGCTCATAACCGCTCCTTTCTCATTTCTGTCAGCTGATCACTTCTTGGAAAACTTGAATTTGACAGAAACCTTCCCTGAGGCAGGGATCGAAATGTCTTTTTCGACCTGTCCTAGTGCCTCATGCCAGGCCCTAACTTTATATTTCCCGGGCGGGACATTGGTTATGGAAAAGGTTCCCTTCTTATCAGTGACGGCAAAGTAGGGGTGATCATAGACATGAAGCCAGCCGAGCATCCATTCATGGGCATCGCACTTGATCCGAATGATGTCCTCTCGGTCCTTGCGCATCTTTCTGCTCAACCTTCTGGTAATGTCGATTACCTGCCCTTGAATCGGCAGAGCCAGGTTTACTATGGTTTTGTTCCGAGGCTTTTTCACAAGGTAGGGGTGGGTGTTATGGAGGAGCGGGTCGCTGTTCCTTATCTTGATCCTCTGTCCCTTCGCTATTGCCTGTACATGGGGCGCAAAGCGACACTTGTTATTGTCGATGAGCGCCGTAACTTTTTTATCGAAGGCTTTCCCTTTCTCAACGTTAACGATCGCCACCACCACATTCTTAATACCTTTGCCTGGGCCAACGATAGTGGTCTCGTCAGGGACCTTGCCACAGAACTTCTGGTCCTTAGTGATTTTAGGCGGCTTGGCTGGCGAAGGTTTTCCCACAAATTTAACCTGGCCCTTGATGAGCCCTCCCTTCTTTACCTTGATAACCTCATACCCCCATGCGGAGCTGAAAATAGTAAGCAAAAAAGCCCCCAATATCACTTCCAGGCCTAGAGTCTTCTTCTTCATCGTTACCCTCCTCGTCTATTATTTATTATCTCACCTGTCTTACCAGCCACCACTCCCCAACCCCAGCCACCAGGACTCCTATAACGGCATAAGCGTATACCCACCAGGATGTAGAAGGCTCCATAAGGAGATAGACCCAGGAAGAGATAGCCCCCAGAAGCCCACGCTCCCCGTTGGACCCATCCCAAACGTGGAAGGCGATCGGGACTATCCTCCCGACCTCGAAGGTGATGTCTTTCTCCGCATCCTTAGGCACCAGGGGTCTCTTCATGACAACCGTCCAACGCCCGTCCTTCCACGTCCCTTTACCCACAACCTCTTGGCTCTCAGCCGGCTGTGCTGCCACAGCGTTCTTAGGACCCTTAGCGTTCAGCTCCTCGACTGCCCTGTCGCGACCGCCGTCCTTGTTTCGATCGGCGTTCCAGCGCCACAGGACCACAGGCTTATCCGGCTGCCCTAAGAAAAAATAGGGACTGTCAGCACCCTCTGATATCTTCAACGGAAACTGCATCTCGACCGAGTCTCTGAGCATCCATTTCTTATTCGGGTCAGGCTTCGCATAGGTGTCCTTCACAGACACCAACTCCCCCTGGTGGACCGTATCCTTGAATCGATCGTCCCACTCCAGGAGGAAGGCAACGGCTCTGTCATTGTAAAGGGAGCGCACGCTGATCAGATCTACCGAATGGTTCTGCCAGCGAGGGGCCACAACGACTTGGCCGCTAAGAGGGACGTCCAGAGGCTCCGCCTCCTGCCACAGGGGATCACTGGAATCGAGGGGCAGATCCCGATCGACCCGCTTAGATTTCAGGACGGGCTCTCGTCCTGCCTGCGGCTTCTTGATAGTGGACTTCACATAGGCAGCCAGATTCCATCGTTCCTCCTCACTAAGGGTTTCGGAAAACGAGGGCATGGGGGTACCGTCCATGCCAGTGGTAAAGCGGGTGAAGATAGCCGTCACGCTGTTGCCCCCCTTGTAACGCCAACCCTTCGTCAGATCCGCAGGCAGAATTGGAAATCCCCAGTCGTCTTTGAGTTGAGCAGCCGACGGGCCGTCACCTCGGCCCTCCTGACCATGGCACTGCCAGCACTTGGCCTTTCGGTAGGCCACCTTTCCCTTCTCAGCGGAGCGGCTTTTCTCGGAACCGATCCTGGCCCGTTCAGGCGGCTCCTTGAACAGGTCCCCAGCAAAGGTTTTGACAAAATAGATCACCTGCCAGCGCTCGGTCTCGCTAAGCCGTCCTTCAAAGCTCTGCATGGCCGTGCCAGGGATCCCCCTCGTGATAGTTCGAAAAAGGTCTTCGTCCAGGGGGACCTCGCCACTCTGAGTGGTACGGAGCTTGTATACGCCCTCTGTGAAGTCCCGGGGCCTCGGGTTAAGATAATCAGCGACCGGACCATCCCCTTTCCCTACCCGTCCATGACAGAAGCTGCACCGCTTCATGTAGATCACTTTGCCCTTGGCGAGGTTCGCGGGGCTCTCGGGTGGCTTCTGCTGGGCGAACGCTCCCGCAACCCAAACTGCCAAGCAGGCTGAAGACAAGAGACCAGAGACCAATCTCAACCGCATCATTCGAGCTTCTCCGGTCTGCGTGGCTCCACACCTGCGGTGTCAAACTCGGCCAGGATAATCTTCCAGATCTGTTCGTCGGTGAGCTCACCCTTCCACGATGGCATCGCCGAGTCCCATGGAGTGGCCTGCGGGGGCAGCCCAGGCCCTCCCTCTTTGATTCGCCAGAAGAGGTAACCCTCCACTAGGGTCGCGATCGTACCTGGATCACTGAAATTGGCTGGTTTTAGTCTAAAGGCCCGCGCCATGGGACCATCGCCTCCGGCCGTCGTCCCGTGACAGGGACGGCAGTTCTTCTGGTAAAGCACCCTTCCCTCCACCAAAAACTTCACGTCCCGTACGCTTCCGTCAGGATTACGGAACGGATTGGTGAGCTTTTCGAATGCGCCAGGGATCGTTGGGTGCTGGATCCTGAGTACCGTCGGGCTTGCCACGGTAGATCTCATCTCCCAATAGATAATGCCTCCCACCAGGCATGGAAGAATCGCAAGCGCACCCAGTCGCGTTTCTCTCACCCATTGGGGCCATCGAGCGTCTCGGTCCCCCCGTAAAAAAGTCAGTACGGGCCGCCTGAACTCCGCCAGGCTCTCCTCGCTCACAGTCACATAGACTGAAGCGCCAACCACGGCCAGGATGATAAACATTGCCATTGCCGCACGCGGCACAGGCACCCACCGACCCGTCACCATGACCGTGATATACGGGATCCCGTACTCCAAAAAGAGATAGGTAACCACCAGGGAGATGACGCAAGACCAAAACAGTGGCAACTTAAATTTCTTCATCGGCAATGTTAAAATTCTTCTTATACCCTTTTTACTTTACGCATCCTTTCCGGCGTCTGCTCACTTCAAGGTTGTAAGATAGGCCAAAAGGTTATGCAGGTCCTCGACCGTCAGGATCTCAGCAAAGTTTCCCGGCATTAGCGAGGTCTTCTGCGGCACCTGCTCGGCGATCTCCGCCTTGACAACCTTCTGGAGTTTTCCCTGACTGTCCGCGAGCTGAAAAGTCTTTTCATCTTCGCTCTTCACGATTCCCGTAAGATACTGACCGTTCTTGGTGATGATCAAGGTTGGCTTGTACTCTTTCGGGACGACCTTGCCTGGTTGCAAAACCGACTCGAGGATATACTGGGGGGTCTGGACTGCCGCGACCTTTGTCAACTCTGGCCCTACCTTGCCGCCCTTCCCCCCGATGGTATGACACTTGGCGCAGCCGGCGGAGCTCTCCGGGTCGAAAAAAAGCTCCTTTCCAGCCTCAGCATCCCCTGGGAGATAAGGCTTCCACGCGGTGGTGACCTGCTTGGCTCCAGCAGAGGCGGACGCCGCTGTCAGCCTCTGAAAAATGGGAGAGGCCTCGATTGCGGCAGCGTCTACCGTCCCACCGTGACTCTGGAGATACGTGATCACTGCTTCGATCTGCTTTGGTTTGAGCGCGATAGGAGGCTTCCAGATAATCGGCATGATGCTCTGGTAGCCCCGGACCACGTAAGCGCCAGGAGCCGCCAGCGATTCCACCAGGTAGTCAACAGCCGTGTAGGATTTCCCTGTCTGTTTTGTTCTTTCCCCCGCCCGTCTGAGAGCCCTAGCCCCGATGGGCATATTTAAAGGCCCGGTCTCGCCCAGGTTCGGCCCACGAATGGCACTTCCCCGTCCTCCCATGCTGTGACAGGTGTAACAGTTTCCCTTGCCCCAGAAGATGGTTTCGCCTGTGTCGGGGTTCACCGTCTCACCCACAGCACTTCGTAGACGTCCCTGCTCGCCCGAAATTCGCGTCAAGACCTCCCCGATGTAGACGAAGAGGAGAAGAACAACGACAGTAAAGAGGACTACTCCCAAAAAAGGACTTTTCAAGTCCTACCCCCTTCCCGGACCTCATCCACATTACCTGCGACAGGAGTCGGGGCATGTTTCTGCTCTTCGCCGAGGCCGGCGAGCCAGAAGACAAAGGAGACCGATGCTAGGAAGAGAAAAACAATTCCGCTAACCGCCTTCGCCATATAGGCCATTGTTGGTGTAAATGCCCAGGCGGAGGTGTCCCGCATGACGCCGTAAATGTGCCAATCTTCTCGGAGTCCGGAGCGGATGTAGCCCATGAGACCCATGAGGAGAACGATGGTGATGCAGAGGAGAAGCAGGGTGTACTGGGAACGGATGGGCATCTTTCCCCACCGGATACCACCCACGACCTCGGCATTCTTGAATAAAAAGATATCGATGAAGGTGTTCACGACGAGGCAGGCAATGACCATCAGGAATTGCGAGACGGCAATATTTCTGAGGAACGGGTTTGCTTTTTCCATGATGACGAAGCCGTAAATCCCTAGTGCGAATACCGTACTCGCCACCGTCACGGCCAAAAGGAGCCCCTGGCCGAGGACACCGCGATTCCGGAAGGTCATGCCAATGGCGATAAAGATAGCCGCGATCTGTATCAAGAGAAGCCATCCCGGAAATTTAAAGTATTGGCCCTTATCCGGGCTCAGGTCCATTGCTGCTGGATCGAGATTGAAGAGGCCGCGGGCGTAGAACCCGAGAAAGAGGGCGCAAAGAACTCCGACGGAAAGGAGGATAACTTTCGCCGTCACTCCGTGCTCCGCGAAAGGTCGGATCTTGCCCTTGTTGCCTCTGCGGTAGAGGAGGAAACTAAAAAAGGTGGAGAGAATGATCAAGTTTACCACCGCGTTCTTTGCCGACATCAAGCCGAGCCACTTAAGCACCGGATGGTATTGGCCTCCGATGGCGAGTTGCTCCGCCGCGCTCAGCGGAAGGTTGTGAGGGGTAAGCCATACGGCAAACGAAATTAAGAGAATGAAGTTGATATACTTGATGTACTTGTGGTATCGCTCTGCCCCGGCGATTCTGCCCATGCCCACCCATAGATAATAGTTCGCCCCGATGAAGAGGACTCCGATAAGGATGGCCTGGATGATGAACGTCCACGAGAAGGTCCCACCCATCATGTTGTTCCCCATGACAGGAGAGGCGCTGTAGACCTCACGACCCAGGTAGTATCCGGCAAAGGGTAGAGGGATAAGAGCGCCTATGGCCACAAAGTTCCCCACATAGCCCATCCAATCGTAGTGGGCCTTTTCGGCCTCCGTCCTGGCTCCCAGAAACTTGACTGCTGCGTAAGCTCCCGCAATGAGACCGCCAAAGGCGACATTGGCGATAAACCGATGGATCGATAAGGGGATCCACAGGGGATTGTGAACCGCTAACCATGTGCTCCCGAGAAAGGCGCCGGTCTCCTTGTTAATACCTGAAGGGCTCATCATGAAGCTTACCCAGGAGTTGGCGATGAGCATCAGGATGGTTCCCCACACGTTAAGCAGGACGCCGAGGAAGATGTGGAGCCCCTTGCGCTTCCCCTGAAACCGGTCCCAGGAATAATAGTAGAGATACAGCGTGAAGCCCTCGGCGAAAAAGAGAAGCGCATAGACGTAATAGGACTGATGGAAAACTCCCGTTAGGTACCCCATGAATTTCGGATAAAGACCGAAAAGGGTGAAGGCCATCAGCCCCCCCAACGCTGCCGTCGTCGAGAAGGCGGCGGAGAGGAGCTTGGTGAACTCCCGGGCTAAATGGTCGTATTTCGGATCCCCTGTCCTCTTCCCGATGTACTCCACGATGACGGCAAAGATTGGGACGCCCAGAACAAAGGCCCCGTACATCAGGTGAAGCTGGGCGACGATCCAGATGACCAACCGCGGATCAAGGCCAAAGAAGGTCCGATAGTCCTGTGCCCCTGTCTCCTGTGCCAGCGACGGAAAAGATGTGAAGATCCCTATCCCGAGGCAAACGAAAAATAGCGCCCATAAAGATTTCCTCTCTACAGCCCCGAGCCTAGACTGTAGACCGGAAACTGTAGGTTGGAGTAAGGTTTCGATTGCCCCGCTTAGTTTCTTCCCCGTAAACGGATTAATAACTCTCAACGCTCCGGCCTTTGTTCGTCTTGGGTCTTGCATTCTCTAGTCTCCGGTCTCTAGCCTCTCTTCTGCCTAAAGGCCGGCATCGCGGCAAAGGCGCCCACGAGCTTTTCCCGCGCCTCCTTCATCACCTCCGGCGTAATCGCATGGTAACCTTTCCCGGTGGCAAAGTTCTCCACGCTCTTGATGACCATGCCCCGGGCGAACGAAGGGACCTTGTCCAAGCGTCCGCGGGCCTCTTCAGTCCATGCAGATTGGAGCTCCGTCGCCAGGCCGAAAGTCGACTCCTTTTGCAGGAGAATGGGCTTACCGCCATATTTTCCCGGCTGGTACAGGCACGAAGGATCCTCGGCGAGGTAGTTTCCCGCCCGCGCATAGGCCCGGGCCCGGCAACCGCCGCAGATGTCCTGCAATTCGCAGCTGCCGCACCGTCCTTCGAGAAGCGTGCGTCTGCGGATCTCCCGCATGACTGGCGCGTCCTCCCAAATCTCTGCAAAGCTCCTCTCCTTTAAGCTTCCCACGGGAATCGGCAAGTACGGGCATGGCGTAACTTCCCCCTGTGGGGTGATCCGGCAGTAGTACGTAGCAGCGGGACAGCCGCCGGAGTACGTCTGAAGAAAGGGAGACGAGGGATCCTCCTCGTACACGATACGCTTGTACTGGGGAGCACATTTGGCACCAATGAGCATCTTTCCCTGGTAGCATTTCTGAATCTCATAGAGGCGGGAGAGCATCTTCTCATAGTCAGCAGCCGGTAGATCGGTGATATCCTGGCCCCGCCCGGTGCAGATCAGGAAGTAGATGTTGGTTGCCTTGGCGCCTAGTTCACAGGCAAAGTCGATGATCTGGGGTATCTCCTCGTAATTCCAGCCCATCACGGATGTCTGGATGATGAACTCGAAACCCTTGCTCTTGAGCACCTCTGCTCCCTGGACCGCGCCTTGCCAAGAGCCCGGGACGACTGTGAAGTTGTCATGCTTTTCCGGACGCAGAGAATGGAGGCTGATCGAAGCCCCTTTTATCCCCGAGTCCACCAGACGGTCGGCAATCTCCTCGTTTAACGGCGTCCCATTGGTACCAACCACGACGACAAAACCTTTCCCCGTGGCATACCGCGCGATGTCAAAGAGGTCTTTTCTGAGCAGCGGCTCCCCACCGGTGAGAATGAGCAGGGCGTTAGGATTGACCTCCGCAATCTGGTCGACGACCTGAAAGCACTCCTCAGTTCCAAGCTCATCCGTCCGGCAGCCCTGTCGGAAGTCGGCGTCCAGATAGCAGTGGGCGCAGTTAAGATTGCACCGTTGGGTTATATTCCAGGAGATAGAGTGTGTAGAGAATTCCATTCTATGCTCTCCCCGAACGCCCAAGATCCCAGCCTGCACGTACAAGGAAGAAAAGGGTCGCCATGGCAACGACCAGGGCAACACCATACACCGCATCGGACGACATCTTCTTTAGAAAGAAAGGTTCCCGGCCAAAGAAAAACGGCAGCCGAAATCCGCCCAGGATGCCGGCCAAAATGACTACTCGCAGACTCACCAGGATCGCTACGAGCTGAGTGAAGCGCCGGTATCCTCGATAGACGAAGTACGGAAACAGCACCATGATCAGGGCGCCGATGATCAGGTAGCTCGCCGACCTTGAGACGGAAACACCGGGCGGAAGACCCCTTTCCCAGATCCGCAGGACCGCAAACCCCTCGTACAATATTCCATAGAGCAGATAGGCTATGGCCGCGTGCGTAAACCTCTTCTGTTTTTCCGTAGGCGTCACGCCTCCTCCGGATCCCAACTGAGGCATGAAATTCCCAGAATGGCATCCAGAACTTGATAGCTGAGAGAGATGCCATACCCAGCGATGAATATTAAGCCCAGGCCGTAGCCTACGTATGGCCGTATTCGGATATTTTCCAGGACGGTATAAGAGAACAACCAAATAGCAATCGCATAGAGAGGGGCTGGAAGATAGAGTGTCCACCCCAGGGACCACGTGGCCACTAGCGAAAGCATATATGGATCAAGGAGACGGGCCAGGAGAAACGACATGGCCAAAACCGTTGGAAGGATCCAACGACGTTTTTTCCTGACTAACGAGCGACCCAGGTTTGTCAGCCCTCCCGGCCGGATCACTTCACCTTGAGCTGATGCACTGGAGTAAGCGAGGAAGAGGAACAAACTGTTGATAACCGCCAACAATTCTCCGACAGCGAAGGCTTGGATCACCCATGGCGGCACCTCGGTCATTCCAAGAATACCGGCTGCGGCCTGGGAAGTCTTAAAGTAGTAGTAGCAGGTATAGGAAACGGCCAGGCAGAACAGGGGAAGCTTGTGGCCCTTTGGGCCGCTCTTGGCGAATCCGGAACAGGCGAACATCCATAGTGTTGTTATCGAAGCCAAGTCATAAAAACTTGCAAAAGCCATGCTCGGTCTCACGAGCTGGCTAAGAAAATCGGAGATGAGAATGAAGAAGACAAGAAAGGAGAAAACGCCCGCCAGAGTTTCCCGGGCTTTGAGTTTTTGATAGACGAGAGAGACAAGGAGCCCGCAGGCTAGGGCATAAGAGACATAATAGGCAATGACGCCTAAGGACGATAGGGACGCGAAAAGAAGGCTAGAAAGCGCTTGGTCCAGAGAGGCCTTTGGGATGTGCATCGCGAGCCGCGAGAAAACCCTATTGGCTAGGAGCTCGAGAAAGGCTGCAATAAATAGGGCTCTCAACAAAAACTTCCAGGATTCCATGCCCTCCACCTCATCCTGTATGGAAATCAAAGGTCTCGCCCCACTTTCTTTTAACCGATGCAATGACCTCCGGTGTGATCTGGTTCAACCCAAGTTTCTTGGCGTGTTGCTCAACTTCTTTCATGACCATCCCCCGGACAAACGGGGGGATTTTCTCGACCTGTTCCTTAGCCTCTTCAGCCCAGGGAATTTGACTGACCACCTTTGCGGATCCCTCCCCCCAATTTTCATACTTTTTCCGCACTATCTCAGGAGTGATGACCCGGCATCCCTTCGCGTGCGCAAACTCTTCCACTCGCCATCGGGTCATGTCGCGCATGAATCCAGCAGGTACCCGTTCCATCACCTTTTCAGCTTCCTTAGTCCATAGACTCTGTTCTCTGGAGGAGATCGCTTTTGCCTGGTTCCCGTTGAGCTTTCCATTCCCGTTCCCCTCTGCTGCCTCCATGTCCATGCCTCCACTTGCCATCTTCTGCATGGTCTCCTTCGCAGATCCCCCAAAGAGGGAGCCAAGGGCTTGATCGATCACGGAGGAGGTAATTACGGTATGCCCTTTCTCTCGGGCGTACCTATGGAGGCTCTTTTTAGCCATGCCCCTGGCGAAAGAGGGAACCTTTTCCATCCGCTGCTTGGCCTCTTCAGTCCAGACCATCGTCTCTTCTGCCTCCACCTCAAGCGGCGGCGCCAATGATCCACTAGCCAAAAGGAGATGGCACGGGGCCAAGCGGAGGAGATTTTCGGTATTGCTCCCGATATCCATCTCATCATTACTATGAACGCCGATCCGGCCGATGACCAGCAGCCACGGCTTTTGCCTTCTAGTGTGTTGGAGAATCTCCTCAAAGGCCTTGCCTGTGAGTAATGTCGCCTTCAGATCCACCCCTTCCTCTCGTGCCAGTTTCTTAGAAATCTCAAGATGGGAACGATAGATCTTTGCCAGCCCGTCATTGATAATCTCCTCGTGGAGCCTCTCCTGCTCTTTGAATCTAAATACGCTTGCTGCCTTTTTGGACAGCACCCCAGAGATGTTTTGAAACATGACTTGGTGAAAGTTGGGATCATAGACAGAGATGACCTCTATCTCCTTGTTAAAGACCCTAGCCAGGGCTAGGGCCGCCTTCAGTCCCGCATAGGCCTGCGGGCTTCCATCCACGGCGACCACGATCTTTCCACTGTTCATAGGCAGAGTGTTTTTCACCACCAGGACGTCGGTTCGTATTCTCCTGACTACCCTCTCACAGACGCTTCCTATGATGCTGCTCTCTACGGCACCGATCCCGAGTGCCCCAATAACCACAAGGTCGTACCCGCTCTTGCGGACATCATTGACCAAGGCCAGATAGTTTTTTCCCTCCAGGGATTTACGTTCATGGGCAACCATGGCCTCGTGGCACTTGCCGGTAAAGACATCCAGATACGAGTCGGTAATAAGACCTAGACCCTTTGAGATCAGCGAATCATGGATAACCCGCTGATGCTCCAGTTCCTGATCCTCCTGATAGGGTTTGGGCAGGCCACTCTCCATCTGCCGGAATCGCAGGTCGTGCATTCTTGCCGCATAGACATGACTGCCTACCAAGGTGGAGCCAAACCCTTTGGCTAGATTAACGCCTATGTCGGTAGCTGTGTTGGAATAGTCGGAGTTATCGACGGGGATCAAAATCTTTTTGTACATTTTATCCTCACTCCCTACTTGTCCTGCGGCGTCGAAACCACCATAGCCCACCGGCCTCGACGGCAAGGGTCAAAACAACAGCCATAGAGACAGTCACCCAGCCTCCTTTTTCAGAAGAAAGGGACACATCCAAAAAATAAAAGGCCGACACGGCCTTTCTCGACCCAGCCTCAGAGTTTGCCCCGTCCCACACGGCAAAGGCTATGGGACGTAACCTTCGCGTCTCCACTGTGGGTTGAAACTGGACATCGTTTTTGTCCGGTGATTTGAGGGGCCTCGATAATACCAACTTCCACGTCCCCTTATTCCAGACGCCAAACCCGTCGACATTTTGCTCCTCCATTGACTGGGCCGTTAGGGTCCGCATTCGTGCTGAATTGAGATCCTCTACCGCTGTCTTTCGCTTATGAGCCGTGCCATTGTTCTCCGGGGGATAATAATCCCAGCCTGCGCGAGGATACTGAGATCGCCGGTCTTTGAACCCCTGCAGGTCTTCCTGCCAGTCAGCCCTCCAGTGCCAGATGTTGACGACTGCATCGGGTTGCCCCATGCAGAACCACACATTTTCCTTTTCCAAGCTGACGGGGTGCTGGATCGCAGCCGCATCGGCAAAGGTCTGGGTCTTCAGGGCACCGGCGTCTCTGGAGGGGTCCTGCCATTCCAGCAAGAAGGCAATCTCTTTTCCGTTATTCAGGGATTTAATCTTTAAAGAATGAACGGTGGCATTGTATATTCTCGGCTTGAAGTTGACCTGGGAGCTCAAGGGCACCACTAGAGGATGCGCGTTCTCCCACAATCCAGAGCTAGGATCGCGGAGCGGGAGCTCGCCCTCGATAAACCTCGAGACCAGCACCACGCCTTGATCAAAGCTTCGGGATGGAGACACCAGCAAGCCTATGGCTGCGAAGATTAGGGCAACGAGTATAAACCGCTTTGGCAATTTAGGCCTCCATTCACTGAGAACTGGCGGACAAATTTTTATCCTTTGGTTTCTCGCGATCGTTTCCCTTGAGGGTTTTCATATACGCAATAAGGTCCACGAGCTGGCGCAAGGTCATGATATCGTGAAACTCCGGCATCTTTGATTCGCCATCTGGCCCGCTGTAGCCCTTTCCGGGAACGACCACAGCGCTCGGATTCACTATGGATTCCATCAGATACTGTAATGTCTGGATGCCGCCGATATTGGTCAGCTCGGGACCAACTTTTCCCGGCTGTGTCTCGCCGAAATTTCCACCCCTAACCAGATGACACTGCCAGCATTTCATCTCGGCAAAGACATCCTTTCCCATTTCCGGGTCCCCCTCCGGGACCTTGAACTCCTCCCCTCCAGCCACCACCGCCTCCTTTCCTTTATAGGGTGCCTGGGCAACCTCAATGCCACGGATCATTTTTGCATCCACTGTTGTCCCACTCTTACTTATCAGGAAAGTTAAGACCGCTTTGATCTGTTGGTCCGACAGCGCAAGGGGTGGGCCATTGATGGGCTTCATGAGGTTTTTGACAAACGGCCCGCCGAGCTTTTTATCTTGGACAATATAGGCATTGGGATTGTAAACAGACTCTACCAGGTACTTTATAGGGGTCATCTCCGGATCCCGACTTTTTTTAATCTCCTCCGCTCTGGATGAAGCCCGCAGAAAAACCTCCTTCATGTTTATCGGACATCGTTTGTTGGGCACGCCAGGGTCGAGAGCATGGCACACATGGCAGGCATCCGGCCCAAAAAAGACGGCCTTCCCCGCCTTGACGAGCTCTTCCGGTGATTCACCGATCGGACCGCGCTCAATCGCGCTAGGCCCGGTTCTTTCGGCGGGGATCCAATGGGCGACACCAACGATCAAAAAGCAGATAAAAAAGACCCAGGTCGTTATCTTTATAAAAGTCCACATCTTCTAACTTTCTATGAAGCGGAGTCGGGACTGGGGTTTCCAGTTTTAACGGCGGCCTCTGAACTGGCCCCAGCCGGTACCTTCCCCGTTTCCGAAAACTCCGCAACCTTGCCCGTCTCGGCCCCTTTCTCTCCCAAGCTGCCAAGCCAGAAGATCAGGGCAACCAGAAGGAAGAACACAAAAGTCGTTAAGGCCCACATCTGGCTTGAGAAGGCCAGGGAAGGATGAAAGGATTCCAGAGAGGTATCCTTCATGTACCCAAAGACGTGCCAGGGCCCCCGCAACCCCGATCTGACCGTCCCCATCAAGGACATGGTTAAAACAAAAGCGACGGCGATCATGAAAAGCACATATTGAGATCGGACGGGCATCTCTCCCCACCTGATCTCTCCTATGCTTCCCGCCGGGATCAGGCAGAAGATATCGGTGGCCGTGACAAGGACCATGCAGCTAAGGACCCAAACCACCTGCCAAATTGCGTCGTTGAGCCGGGTCGCATCGTCGCTAAGATAGCCGTGATAGCCTAGCCAAAGATTGATAATGAAAGTAAAGGCAAAAAGCAGTTGCTGGAAGGTTATGCCAACTCGGTCCCACTGCTGGCTGACCTTCTTTCCTTTGGCCTGGAGCCATAGGCCATAGTTTATGATGATAGAGGCGATAATGGTGAGGAAGAGAAGACTCTTCAGCATGTTGGTATTAAGGAGGTCCATGGGTTTGCCCACCTCTCTGGGGCTCAGGCTACCACCGGTAAAATCAAGGTAGCCGACCCCAAGGACAAGAATCATAAGAAAGGCAATCCCTGCACCCTGTACGAGCTTTCCCCGTGGCGTAAACTCCACTAGGCTCTGCTTATTTGCCCTCCGGTAGAAGATAAAACTCAAAAAGGTAGTCAGGATAATGGCGTTGATCACGGTGAGCTTGAAGGCCATGACCCCGAATGGGGCTAGGAGGGGATGGAAGGGCCCACCAATTTCCACGACCTCCGCTCTGGTCGCAACGGGATTGTGAGGCGTGATCCACACGAGAAAGGAGACGACCAAGAGAAGCTCCATCCAGCCTATGAATTTCATATACCTTTGACCGCCGGGGATACGTCCCAGACCCAACCAGAGATAGTAGTTGGCGCCCAGGAACATGACCGCGATCAAGACGGCCTGCATGATGAAAAACCAGGAAAAGTGACCGCCCATCATGTTCACGCCCATCTGCTCGTTCCAGGCATAAACCTCTCGGCCCAGATAGTACCCGGCGAAGGGAAGGGGGATAAGAGCGATCATGGCCACAAAGTTTCCCGTGTATCCCATCCAATCGTAGTAGGCCCGTTCCTCCTGCGTCTTGGCGTTTAAGAACCGAAAGGCCGCGTAGGCGGCCGCGATGATCCCGCCAACGCAGACATTGGCGATAAACCGGTGGATGTTGATCGGCTGCCACGTCTCGTTCAGGATAGTGGTCACAAAGCTAAGGAGTTCTCCCGTTTTGGGGTTGATCGCCCACTGGGTGAACTTCTCCCCGGTTTCGTTATAGGCGGTATGGCCGGGACTTGTCATGAAGGTGAGCCAGAGGTTGGCCGTAACCATCAGCGTAGTGCCCAAGAGGTTGAGGAGCGTACCGAGACATATATGGAATACCTTCCTGCTGGCGGGAAAGCAGAACGCGGCGGCCAGGATCAAAAACCCTAAAAATAGAGATAAAGCAGTCACGGGTGAGCCGGAAAGCGGCAGGAAGATTTCTTGGATAAGGAGGCGTGAGAAGAAGACTTCCCCAATAATGAAAGAGGTACAGGTAGCAACGAAGGCCCAACCGGCCGCTTCACCCAAGCCGGGATAGCGGTTCCTCTCTTTGCCGCTCTCCTGCAAGAAGTCCCACAGATAATAGTAGATATAAAGCGTAAAGGTCTCGATCAGGAGAAGAAAGGCGTAAAAGTACATGGTGGGAGAAAAGATCTGGACCATGTAGTTCCAGAATTTGGGATAAAGGATGATGAGGGAAAATAACAGCGCGCCGCCGAACAGCGCCGTGATAGAGTAAGCCATCAGACAGAGCCGAATAAAATCTTTGGCGAGCTTGTCATATCTTTTGTTCTTGGTGAGATGACCGACGGTCTCTATGATGACCGCAAATAAGGGAACACCCAGGATGAAAGCGGCGAAGGTGAGATGGAGCTGGGCCACAAACCATATGGCGGTTCGGCTGCCGATAGCACCGATAGGAAAAGGCCGGTAATCGGGGATTAAGGATCGGGCCTCCTGGGACAGTGCAGTTGACAAGAAAGGCCAAACGAGAAGACCCACGAAAAATAGCAGGGCAAACGATGCCTTAGTCTTGGGGTTACTGAAGCTTTTGCATTTCATAGACATGAATCCAAGGAACCCTCACAGGACCCTACAATGGGCCCGAGAAAAGGAGCTTTCCCTCCTTATCGAAGGCCTCGACGGTCTTCTCTTTGATCTTGAAACTGCCGATGATTTTGTTTGTCACGCCGAAAATTCTCAGTGCGGCCAGGGTCTTGTCGGACGGCCTCTCATATTTCCCCTGGGCGTTGCGGATCACCTCGACATCGTAGTTGCCGAACATTTGCGCCAAAAACTTTTCCGGAACGTTCCGCGGAGGAATGTAATAGACATTCGGCTCCGTCCCGAATTGCGGGTAGAGGGGTAGGGCCATCTTCTCCTCGCGCACTAGATGTTGCACCGGATTGTCTTCACCGGCCTCTTTTAACCACCCGTGCAGTATGGCCTTTTCTGGGCATGAGGCGACGCAAAACGGGACCAGGCCCCCTTCGGTCCGAGGAAAACAGCCGTGACACATCTCGGTCTTTCTGGTATCCGGCCGGTACATAACCTTTTTATAGGGACACCCCTCCATACATTTCCGATAGCCACGGCAGCGCTGCTGATCGATTAAGACTATGCCGTCTAATGGCTTTCCCTCCTTGTCGGTATTGCGTTTATAGATCGCATTTTTCGGACAGTTGGCAAGACAGGCAGGATAGGTGCAGTGATTGCAGAGCCGGGGGAGATGGAAAAGCCAGGATTCGGGTGAACCGGTGGCAGGCACATCTTCATACAGATTGGGGTATCTCCACTCCTCGTCCGGCGGGAGATAGCCGATGACCCTTTCGCCTCGCCTGATGGCGTAGTGCGCGGCCTCAAAGACCGTCCGGCCAGTCTCCTTTGTCTTTACATCCAGGACCCTCTTGTAGCTCCCCTTCTCTCGATCGAATACCTTCGTCGTTTCGGCCTCATCTAGCATCTTCAAGGTCTTCACATCCCAGTGCCGGGGATAGCCACCGAAGGGCTTCGTTTCGACGTTGTTCCACCACATGTGCTCCTGCCCGCGGCTGAAAGTCCATGTCGTCTTGCACGCTAAGGCACAGGCCTGGCAACCGTTGCACCGGTTGAGATCGATCACCATCGCCCATTGACGCTCAGGCCTGACCTCCTCGTGGGCGTATTTCATCGGCCTGTCTAGCTGCCAGTTCTCCACTATGCCGGGTATTTCAAACTCTTCAGCTTTTGCCATTCGCTACCTCAGGTCCCTCTTGACAGTTCCCCGGAAAGATACCTCTGCATGGTTTTGCCTGTTTTGGACACACCAAATTCAGATTGCCCTGGTTGATAATTCCCATCCTCGGCCTTGGCGAGGCGGACGAAGGCCCGTTTATCTGACAGAGAGGCGTGGGCCAATCCACTCTCCTCCCGGCTCAACTTGGGATTGACGTGAACGAGATATGGAATCCCGCCGGAGCGATAGTGAGCCGTGTATCCATTTCTCGTGCGCGCCCGTTTTGTGCCCTTCGCCAGGGCCTTTTTAGTTTCAGGTATCGCGGGATGCCAACCTTCATGGACTAGCACCAGTCCTGTTGGCAACCCCGGGTTGTATTTGCAACGCATCATGGTCCGAAACTCTGGACCGATAGCGAGCTTAGAGGCCGGGTCAACCCACACATAATCGCCATCTCCAATACCTCCGGGTTCCGCATCCTTGGGGTTGACCTCCAGCTCCGCCTCACCGAGACTGGGGGAGCGCGAGTCTAAGTTCCACGGATCGCCAAAATTTCCGGAGAGGACTTCACTAAGATCGGATAAGCCCCACTGCGGACTGAAGCTGTGTTTTCCTTTTTTCACGACAAGATAAAGGGAGCCTTGCGGCCGCGATTTAGGAACGGAGATATCTCTTAAGACCTTCACACTACTCTTTCTTGATCCCCTCTGCTGAGTGCCTTTCGTCCTTTTAATTGGTTGCGGACCTCCTTGGAAACCGGTCACCTTAAGGCCTCTAGTGACGCTTCCGCCATCAAGCACTTTTTGAATAAAATCCTCTGCTGAGGATTTCCAGTAGGCAGCGTAGCCGGGTTTTTTAGACAGCTCTGCCATCTTCCGGGCCACGCCCGCAGCGATCTCGATATCCATCTTGCTATCGTGCAGCGGTTTGATTCCTCCTTGGGCGAGATCTATTGCATCGGAGCCGACCACTGCCAGATCGCGCAGTGGAGCCTCGGCCCACGTATGGACCGGCAGCACGACATCGGCATACTCGCAGGTGAGGTCAAACTCCGTCGCCTGGGCTATGATCATCTCGACTTCGGGGTCATACTTTTTGAGGATCTCATAGAGTGAGCCCGTTCGGGTGAGGAAATCATGGCGGCTGTGCCAGCGCACTCTTGTTTTCCGCGCCTCTGTGCCGCTGATAAAACCGGCCGGACTTTCGAATCTAGCTTTTCTCTTTATCCTCCCAGAATTCTGAGGATCCTCGAAGTAATAAGCAGCTAGGCCTTCGAGACCCGGGCCTACTGGACCATCCTCGTCCAGCCACACGCCGCCACCGATCATGTTGGCAAATCGAAGGATCGCTCCCTGCTTCGTCACCGGACCGGATGCCAGCGACCCGGTAATAAACTTAATAGTTTGGGGACCATAGGTTTTCATCACCTTGAGAATCCTGTCAGCGATGATTTCGTAGGCCTTCTCCCAGGAAATTTCTTCCCATCCTCCGGAGCCTCGCTTACGGTCCCCCTGGAGAAAACCCTTGCGTAACAGGGGATGCTTGATTCTCGCCGCACTGTAGAGCCTCCGGAGCTGGGAGTAAGCCTTGGCACCGACACAGGAACGCTCGGGGACGGAGCTATTGCCGTACCACGGTTCCAGCCTCACGACCGTGTTTTCTCTCACGTAAGCAGTATAGCGCCCATTGGCCACATGAGCCGGAAAGGTACGGTCATGCTTCAACTGCTCTCGGTAAACTT
>JBHHYU010000055.1:0-20492 GCA_046757725.1 Binatia bacterium | reverse complement strand
GGAACTGAATAGCGTGGATGCCTAATTGCGCCCCGGCGTCAACAAATTCCGCTACATCATCCACATACCACACGCGCTCGGGAGGAAGGCCGGCAAGACGCAGGGCATGTTCGTAAATAACGCGTGCAGGCTTGGCGCAACCGATCTGGTAGGAAAGAATCATGGCCTCCACTTTCTTGATCACGGGGAGGGTAGAATGAAGGTACTCGAAGTGGAGAGGGTTGGTGTTGGATAGAATAAATATCCGGACATGCTGTGCTAGCCGGGAAACAAGAAACGAAACCTCATGATTTTCACTGAAGCCGGAGTTCCAGATCTGGACAAACTCCTGAAAGTCCAGTTTCAAGTTATACGTCGACGCCATCTCCTGATAAAAGGCCGGAGCAGCTATCTGGCCCTTGTCAAAGGCCGCCAGGAGCGATGAGCTCCGCTTGCGGATCGTGGACAGGAAGACGGATGTATCGTGGAAGCGCGAGTCCTCTGAAGTATTGGCCAACCGGGCGGCAACAGCCATCTGGTCAATTTTGACGATTACATTGCCAAGATCAAAGATGATGAGATCGGGAAGTGCTGGCATAAAATTAGTGTATTTTAGGCACAGGGTGAAATTCAATTGTAGAATTCTACGCAAGAGATGCTTTTGAGCCACAGAGCTGAATATCTATTCTCCCTCTACCGTGTCTCCGACACGGATCATGCCGGGTTTAATAATCTGTGCCCTGAGACCGCCTCGATGAACCAGACCGCGCAGGGCCCCTTTATAAGTCATCTCCTCCATGTGTGCACAGGGTTCACAAAGCCGAATCCCGCGCAAGGTGACCTCGCCGACACGAAAATCCCGGCCTACCAGATGGTTGAGCGGAACCCCACGGGTGGAGATGTTGCGTCGACTATCTTCTGGCTTGATGTCGATCCCGTAATCACGTTTCAGAGAATCGATTGCCTCGACCTCTATCAAAGTGACCTCGCGATCCGGTCCCGGGGTGTGAGAGTAACTTCCGATCTGTTTGAAGTAGCGGTCCGCTTCCAGCCCTTTCCCTGCGACGGCGCGTACATCTTTTGCTGTGACCATGGGTGTGCTCGCGCCTGCTGCAATCTGTATGGAGACAACGGTTCCTTTCCACATATTCTTGGACCCTCCTTTCCCTTCTATGGTATATTATGGGCGTTAGACTTTCTATGACCCGAAAAATAGAAAAATAGGGTGTCAGACATTTAATTATTTAATTTTGATTTTCTCTTTGATGCGCAACTTCTCGATCAAACCGTCTACACACTGGCGCAAGCCACACTCCACTGTAACTTTCTCCGTTAACGGCTAACCGAAGACGAGTGACGAAAGAAACACTGGCACAAGGCCTTACGAGCCATTGGGTCCGCAAAAGGAAATTTTGCACAACCCGCTACACCTACATCTCTGTAGCTCTTTCAACAGGGGTAAATATTAAGTGGCTGAGTGAACAGTGCGGAACCTCAGTTGCCATGATCGAAAAACACTATAGCAGATACATCGAGGACGACGAGGACGCCCCTTTGAGGGACCGTTTAGGGGCTAAAAGTGAAAGCTTGGGTGAAACCTTCTCTGGGGGAAGGCGGGTAAAACGAAGGAAAATGGTTGGAAATGCTAGTGAAGAAAGATGGTCGGGGCGACTGGATTTGAACCAGCGACTTCACGGTCCCGAACCGTGCGCTCTACCAAGCTGAGCCACGCCCCGATCTGATAAAAACTAACACAAACATAGGAGAAAACAACCGTTGTTAAACGTCTCCCGCGCCCGTTCGCATCTTATGAATGGTATCGCCGTAGTCGGGGGTCTTAAAAATCCCGGATCCCGATACAATGACCTCCACTCCGGCCTGGACGACGCGGCTGATATTATCGACCTTAATCCCCCCATCGGCCTCAAGCAGGAGAGGAAGTTTTCTCTTGGTGAGGAGGTTCTTGGCCTTTACGATCTTGGGTAGGACGTTGTCAATGAATGCCTGACCTCCAAACCCAGGAAAAACGGTCATGAGAAGAAGCATATCAATGTCAGGCAGGTAAGCCTCTATCTTGTTCAGGGAGACATCGGGATTAATCGCCAGAGAGGCCTTGGCCCCGAGATCGCGTATTTTCTTGACACTTACCTTGGGATCTTTACAGGTCTCCGGGTGAATGGAGACCCAGTCTGCCCCTGCCCGGATAAATTCCGGCGCATACTTATCCGGATCCGTAATCATCAGGTGAACGTCCAATGGAAGCTGGGTGGTTTTACGAATCGATTCCACGACGACGGGCCCAATCGTAATATTCGGAACGAAATGGCCATCCATGACATCCACGTGCAGCCAATCGGCGCCGGCCTTTTCCACGGCGCGGATTTCATCCCCCAGGCGGCTGAAATCAGACGATAGGATTGAAGGGGCAATTTTCATGAGATCCGACTACAGGGCCTTTCTCATCCTGGCAGCAAAAAATCCGTCCGTATTGTGTTTGTGGGGAAGCGCTAGATAGTATTTCCCGCTGGTCAGATGTCGAGCCTCACGGGGAAGATAGTCCCTGGCGTCTTCCAAGACAAAATCTGGTTGACGGTCGAGAAAACTCTCCACCACCTGTTCGTTCTCCTCCCGAGTGAGGGTGCAGGTCGCATAGACCAGAACTCCCCCTGATTTGAGATAACGTGCAAGCTGACCGACTAGTTTCTTCTGTAGGTTGCCCAACCGCTGGATATCCCGCTCCGTCCTGCGCCACTTGGCCTCCGGATGGGAGCGTAAGGTTCCCAGACCGCTGCAAGGGGCATCAACCAGGATACGGTCATAGGGCACTGCCAACCGTCCCTTCAATCCTCCGAGCAGGTCCACCGGATAAGGATGAACGGATATTAACTCTAACCTTCGCACATTTTGTTTAAGCTTCTCAAGTCCTTGGCGGGAGATATCGGTGGCAATGATCTCTCCTTCGCCCTGCATCAATTCTGCGAAATGGGTGGTTTTACCCCCTGGCGCGGCACAACCATCCAGGACACGCTCTCCAGGTTTGGGATCCAGCAGATAGCCAATAAGCTGTGAAGCTTCTCCCTGGACCTGAAAGAGACCTTCCTGAAATCCCGGGAGTCGATCCACAGCCGATCCGGATTTGACCCATATGCCTTGAGGAGACCAAGGAGTAGGAATCACGTGGAGCCCTATCCCATGCAAACGCTTAAGCAGGCTTTCCCTATCTCCTTTGAGAAGATTGGTACGCAACGTTAAAGGGGCTTCCTCATTGTTGGCCCTTAACAGAGATTCCGTATTCTTCCTGCCAAAGTAGGCCAGCCACCTGCTGACCAACCAATCGGGATGGGACCATAACACGGAGAGATAGAGGTTGGCATCTTCCTGAGCATCCGGCAGGGAAATTTGATCCTTTTCTCTGAGGATCTTGCGTAGCACTCCGTTGACCAACGCTCCTGCCTTGACCCCCCCATACCTCTTGGCCAGATTTACCCCCTCATTCACTGCAGCATGATCAGGAATCTTATCTAAAAAGAGAATCTGATAAAGTGTCAGGCGTAGCAGGGTCCGTAAATAGGCATTCATGTCGGAGAGAGGGAGATGGAGAAATTGGCTTAGACACCAATCAATTCTACCTTTCCAACGCAGGGTTCCGTAAACGAGTTGCGTCAGGAGGGCGCGATCACGCGCCGAAAGGGCGACCTTTTTCAACGATTGATCGAGAAGAATGTCAGTGTAGGCATGTCTCTGCTCTACTCGTAGAAGGACTTCCGCGGCTGACTTCCGACATTTTTTCTCACGCTCCGGATGAGAGGCGCAAACCTTTTTCAATTCTGGTACCTCTAAGAAACTCGGCGGCTAAAAGTCTCTTTCTATTCTCCAGTTGCACTTCCTCCAGGCTTAGGGTCCCCATCCCGGTGGCCACCCAAAAATCGTTTCCATCCGCCCTTATCACTTCACCGGGCAGACCTTTGTCTGCGGCTGAGACGACCGCCGCCCGATGGACCTTCAGTCGCTTCCCGCCCACATAGGTATAGGCCGACGGCCATGGGGTAAAGGCACGAACTCGATGTTCAATCATCTCTGCTGACTCAGTCCAGTTGATCTCACCATCTTCCTTTTTCAGGATAGATGCGTAGGACGCCTCTTCCTCGCTCTGCTCTCTCGGTGTAACGGAGCCATCTTTAATCCCACGGATCGTTTCCAATAGCAGTTGGGCCCCAATAGGGGTCAACTTTTTTTCAAGGGAGGCCGTAGTCTCATCCGGGGAGAGGGAAACCTCCGCTTGCAAGAGAACCGGCCCCGCATCCATTTTTTTTACGAGCTTCATGGTAGTGACGCCACCTTTTATCTCGTTGTTGAGGATAGTCCATACGACCGGAGAAGCCCCGCGGTATTTGGGCAAAAGGGAATAATGTACGTTCAAACAGCCATGCGGGGGCAGATCGAGAAGCGATTCTGGGAGGATACGGCCGTAAGCCACTACGACAATCAACTGAGGTGCCCAACTTTTCAGTGTGGCGAGAAAGGCTGGATCCCGCATCTTTGTGGGAGTAAGAACAGGGATACCATGCCTTTCGGCAACCCTTCGTACCGGAGAAGAAGCCCTTTTCTGTCCTCTTCCGGCAGGTCGGTCCGGCCGGGTAACTACCCCGACGACAGGGTCAGGACCCTTCAGGAGGTGCTCAAGGGAGACTGCCGCAGTTTCCGGAGTTCCCATAAAAACGATCGACCATGATAGATGCATGAGACCTTTAAGATTGTGGATTCTGGTTCCGATAACTAAATCCACGATACAATAGGATCAGATCATAAGACGAGCATTTTCCTGTGGGGTCTTCCCAGTGCGCAGCATTTTCTTAAGCCGGCGGGTGTAAAGGTCACGCTTTAAGCGACTGATGTGATCGAGGAAGAGCTTGCCATCGAGGTGATCAATCTCATGCTGGAAGGCCACAGCCAGGAGCCCTTCGGCTTCAATCTGGATTTCCTTTTCTCTATCATTAAGGCCTACCACTTCTACTCGCGCTGCCCTTTTGACTTCGGCCGTGAAGTCAATAACACTTAAGCATCCCTCTTCCCAGATCACCTCTCCTTCGGTACCGCGAAGTTCGGGGTTAATCAGTTTGATGAGATTTTTCCCGCGGGTTTCGTTATCGACATCCACAACGATAATACGCTGGAGGATGCCTACCTGAGGGGCCGCCAGCCCTACTCCGGGCGCCGCATACATTGTCTCTACCATATCCTGAACAAGACGGACCGTCTCCCCGGTAACGTTCTCTACCGGCGAGGAAGTCTTTTTTAGTATCGCATGAGGGTATTTGAAGATTTCTAGAACAGCCATGAGACAAGCGAATTCATAACATATTATAAGGATCCACATCAATGTGAACGCGGGTATTGTGCGACCGAGGTAGGATCGCGCGCGCCTGATTTGCAAATTCCAAAAGAAGCGGACTCTTTCTCCCTTTTAGAAGCATTTGCCACCGGTAACGACCGCGAAGTTTTTCGATGGGAGCAGGTGCGGGGCCTAGTATTTCTATCTTCCCTAGACTCGCGTGATCCTGCTTTTGCTTCTTGCGCAACGTATCCCCCAACCTCTTTGCCTTGGCCTCAACATCCTGGCCCTTTGGGCCGTCCAAACGGAGATGCACTAGGCGATCGAAAGGGGGGTAATTCAAAGCCCGCCGAAATTCAATCTCCGAGGCAAAAAAGCCCTTGTAATCATGGTTCGTAACATATTGAAATAGGTAGTGGTCAGGAGTGTAGGTTTGAATGATCACGGCACCTGGCGTCTTTCCCCTCCCCGCCCTTCCTGCCACCTGACTGAGGAGCTGGAAAGTTCTTTCCGAGGCCCGGAAATCAGGGAGATTCAGGGAAAGGTCGGCAAGAATAACCCCCACTAACGTGACACCCATCACATCGTGTCCTTTCGTAATCATCTGGGTTCCCACTAAAACATTGATCTCCCCGTTTTCCCACTGCCGAATCAAACGCGCTTGGGAACCTCTTTTAGTCGTAGTATCCCGATCCATTCGGGCAATCCGTGCCTGGGGCATGAGTCGGATAAGTTCCTTTTCTACCTGCTCGGTGCCGAATCCCATGCCGGTAAGAGTTAAGTTACCACACCCCGGGCAAAGGTCACGGGCCGGATTACAAAAATTACAGTGATGGCAAATAACACTCTGCTGCTTCAGATGATAGGTCATGGCAACACTACAATGGGGACAGCGCAGAACAAAGCCACAGACGTGGCATTGGAGAAAATTGGCAAAGCCCCGGCGGTTCAGAAAGATCAGACTCTGTTGTCCTCGAGCGTAATTTTCTTGGAGTGCTTCCCCTAACCGGGCGGAAAAAATGCTGTAGACGGAATCCTGGAAGTCGCCTTGGGTCTTTATTTTATTCGGTGGCCCTTGCTTTTCTGTATCGTATCTCGTGACTCTCAGGCCTGATCTGATATCAACCACTTCTACCTTCGGGAGCGGCCTTTGCTCGACCCGCTGACGCAGTTCTAGGAGGCGGTAACGGCCCTGGCGACAGTTTTCATAACTCTCGATCGCTGGGGTTGCAGAACCCAGAATCACCGGGCAGCCGAGTAACTTGCCCCGCACCACAGCTACATCCCTTGCATGATAGCGGAACCCCTCTTCCTGCTTGTAGGATGAATCATGCTCTTCATCTACAACGATAAGTCCCAGATCAGGTACCGGGGCAAAGACGGCAGACCTGGCCCCAACCACCACGTCCACATGCCCCCCGAGAATCTGCCACCATTGAGCCCGGCGCTCGGACACGGTTAAAGCGCTGTGGAGAACCCCAACGCGATCACGGAATCGCTCCCGTAGGCGGTCCAGCAGCTGGGGAGTTAGAGATATTTCCGGTATGAGAATGAGGCAGCGCTTTTGAGCTCTTTGAACCTGTTCCATTGCCTGGAGATAAACCTCAGTCTTCCCGCTCCCTGTCACTCCGTAGAGGAGAAAAGTCTCGAATCCGCCTCTTCTCAGGCGCCCTTGAATGACCTGAAGGGCTTCTTGCTGTTCAGGGTTCAGGGTATGGTTTTTAGACCGCTGCTGCGGCTGTGTCCCCGGTGGTAGGAATTCCTCTATTTTTTTTATTCGATGCCCCTCCAGTCGCTCTCGAACCTCAACAGCTCCCATCGTTGTCAGCCGGTCTAAAGCGTCGTAGAAGCCGCCTCCGCGAAATTTACGGGAAAGGACCTTGATAGTTACTTTCTTGCCGTTTTTTTGAAGCTCTTCAAAAATTCTTCTTTCCAGGTCTCTTCTAAAAGAGAACTCTCCGGTTCTGGAGACGATTGTCCTCTGCCTTTCAGCTCTCAGGGTGGGGGGAAGTACAGCCGCGAAGGCTTCTCCGATAGGGGAAAGGTAATACTGAGCCATCCACTGACTAAGCTTGATCAAAGAGGTGTCAAGGATGGGGCGATCCTCCAAAGGGGCGAGGATATCTCTAACCTGCTTCAGGGAAGTTTTGCAAAGGAAACCTACCACTACACCTGTGACTTTTCGCTTTCCTAGAGGAACCCATACCCTCATGCCTATCTTTAGAATGCCCCTTAGGAGAGGTGGAATCGCGTAAGTGAGGGAGTCTTTTAAAGGGGAGGGAATGACGACTTGAGCGAACGTAGTCTCCCCTTTTTGCATGCTAGCACTTTTACCCGGTCAGCTTGGGAAAAGCAATATGATGGCAGAACCCAAACGTTTCGTAGAAAAAGCCCCAATGATTAGTTTTCATTCCTTTATTTCTACTTGACTAGAGGCCTTTAACTGCCCATAATACTTCTGTTGTACGGAATCAACTGCCCCATACTGGCCAATTTGAGTGGGATTTCTCCCTTAACGTTCGGTCGAATTAAAAGCGGCAAGGCATAGCGTTTGACCACAGAGCATAAAAGTATTCTTACTCCTGGTCCCAAGCTTTCTGGAATAAGAAGAATCCTTAAACAATAACCATGGCGACCCCTTGGAAAAATTTCAAACTTGCTTCACTCAACCCTTTCCGCTTTGATAGTGGCTTCGTCGCGCTCGATATTGGTTCTAGCTCGGTCAAAATGGTGGAGGCAAGCGAAGGAAAAAATGGCTATCGCATTATCAGCCTGGGTGTTTTGCCTTTGCCCTCAACGGCCGTGCAAAACAATATGATAGCCGATAAGGACGTTGTCGTTAGGACTATCCAGAGTCTTGTCCAAGCTAACGGAGTCAAGGCTACCCGAGCGGTCACTGCGGTTCCTGGCCGAGCAGTCATCATCAAGAAGATACAACTTCCTTCACAGGGTGAAGAAGAGCTTGAGGCTAATGTAGAATTCGAGGCAAGCAATGTGATCCCAGAAAGCCTAGAGAACGTCAATCTCGACTACCAAGTCCTGGACTACTTGGAAAATGGGAACACAATGGAAATCCTGTTGGTAGCGGTAAAGAAAGAAATTATCAATAATTACACGCAGGTAATCTGGGAAGCAGGACTGACACCTGCGATCATGGATGTTGATTACTTCGCCATGGAGAATATGTACGAGATGAACTACGAACCTCAACCTGGCAAGGTGGTGGGACTTATTCATATTGGGGCCCGTTACACGAGCATCAATTTGCTGAAGGATGGGCTCTCCACGTTCACTGGGGACCTTCCGGTTGGAGGAGAGGCATTTACCGAAAGTCTCGTCGAGAGGCTTCAAATTTCTCATGATGAGGCAGAGACACTTAAACTCACCGGCTTGTTGGAACGAAAGAAAGCCGATGAGTTGGAAGCCCTCTTGAAACCAACCTGTAATTATCTGGCTGAAGAAATCGGCCGGACCCTGAGTCTGTATGGGGCTATGGCGGCCGACGAGAGAGTCCAAAATATCTATCTCAGCGGGGGAAGTTCTAAAGTTTCTGGGCTCTGCCCGCTCTTAGCGGAAAAGCTCGGGGTGCCGGTAGAATTGTCAGAGCCGTTTCGAGGCTTCGATGTGGCAAAAAACATCGATAGGAATTATTTAGCTGAGTCGGCCCTGATTCTGGCTCTAGGGGTTGGGCTTTCCATTAGGAGACCAGGGGATAAATGATTCGCCTGAACCTCCTTCCGGTACGAGAAATCAAGGCAGAGGTTAGCCGCCGGCAGGACTTGACTATTGCATTTATCGTTTTAGCTCTCACCCTAGCCCTGCTGTTTGGTCTTAATCTGTTTCAATCCCGCAGGCTAACTGATTTGAGAAACGAATTAGCCAATCTCCAGAAAGAGATCAAAGCGCTGAACGTCCGCGCTAAAGGGGTTGCCGATCTAGAAAAAAAGATACGCGACCTTACCAGCAAGCGTAAGGTAATCGAGCAACTTGACAAAAAGAAAACCGGCCCCGTACGGGTCATGGAAAGCCTTTCTTCGGCGACGCCACCTCGGCTCTGGTTGACCCGTTTCAAGGAAACGGGTGGTAATCTCACCGTCAACGGCATCGCAGTTGATAACCAAACCATTGCCGACTTTCTTAAGGCGCTTTCCCGTTCAGTCTATTTCAACCACGTAGAGTTGATTGAAACCACTCAAATGCGACAGGGAGGTACCTCACTCAAAAAGTTTTCCGTCAATTCCCACGTCTTATATGCATCTCCCCTCCTCGTTCCATCTAAACAGGGCGGGTCCAGACCTGCTGCGAAAGAGGGAGCCCGAAAGTGAATGACTTGATTAATCGGATTTTGGATCTGCCTCGCCACCAGAGGGTGGGGATCCTAGCGGGTCTGATGATAGTCCTTCTCGTCTTGGACTATTTTCTTTTTTATGCCCCTCGATCCTATAAGATCTCAGAAGCGAGAGAGAATATCGAAGGGGCGCGCATGGTAAGAAACAAAAAGAGGAGGTTAGCGGCTAACTTGCCGAAGCTGCAACGAGAACTTCGAGAAAAGAGTGGGTTGCTCAAAGAAGCCGTTGCGCAGCTTCCCGATCGTAAAGAGATACCCGATCTCTTACGTAATATTTCCAGCAAAGCGAGAGAGGCGGGCCTGCAAGTCCTGACTTTCCGTCCCAGGGGAGAGAAGCTGCAGGCGTTCTATGCCGAGATTCCGGTCGATATTGTAGTCCGAGGGAGATTTCACGATATGGTAGTTTTTTTCAGTGAAGTTGGAAAGTTGAGAAGGCTGGTGAATATTCAAAATATTGAAATCCAAGGTCCTCAGAACAATGACAAAAAACTTCTCGTCCAGACCTCGGCTCAAGCTACTACCTTCCGCTTCCTGAGCGAGGCGGAGCGGCAGAAGGGTACAGGTAGTGGCGGAAAAGGCCAAGGCCGTTCAAAATAGACGATGCGAAGGCTGTCGAAACGAATAGTTCTATTGAGTCTTTGGAGTTTCTCTATCCTCCTTGTGCCTCCAGCAAGCGAAGGACAGAAGGATAAGAGGTCTCTGTCTCAAACAACCAAGGCGGCCATCAAGAAGATTTTAAAGGCCCCGGCGGCTGCAAGGAATCGCGTGAAGGCGCTGGAAGGCGCGGAAAAGGCCAAGGTCCGAGAGGCCCAGGAAATCGGAAAACCTGCGAAAGCACAAACCAATTCTTTCACTTCGCCGGGGAGAGCTTCCGCGGAGCCTGAGGCACACCACCGTGCTTCAGGAGGAAAGCGTGACCCCTTTCATCCTTGGGGCTTAAAAACAAAGACCAAACAACGCCCGCGAAGGAACCTCTCTCCTTTAGAGCGATACGAGCTAGGTCAACTCAAGCTGGTGGGCATTGTGTGGGATGTCAAAGAACCCAAGGCCATGGTGGAAGATGCGGCAGGCTTGGGCTACATCATAAAGGTCGGTGCCCTAATCGGCACCAACGAAGGAAAGGTAAAGACGATCAGACCCAATGAAGTCGTGATCAAAGAGACCTATACCGATTTCTACGGAGCCAGGAAGAGTCGAGAGGTTAAGCTAAGGCTGTCCAAGGAGTGAGTTGAAGAGGAGTAAGGAGTAGACCTATGATCGTTGAAGTTGTCAGGGGTTGGAGGTGTCTATCCATTTTTACGCGTACCATCGTCTGCCTCAGCACAGTTCTGACAGTGGGGCTTCTCAGCTGTGCTGTACCGGTTGAAGAGAAATCGGCTTCTCAGGTGTCAGCAGTTGGAAAGGCGAAGCCCGCGACCGCAACTTCAAAGAAAACGCCCTCGCCAAAGGCGGGCACCCCGGTCACCATCAAAAAGGCAGACCTTGAGGAACGGCCTTCAAATCTCAAAGAACTGTCCGTTCAGGAAGACCGCGGCCGGACTGCCCTCCGTATGAAGTTCTTTAAACCCGTTCATCAGTATCGCCACTTCGCCCTGACGCAACCTCGGCGCATAGTCCTCGATATCTATGGGCAGACGAAAGAGCCGGCCGGGGTAGAGAATTATCGTGTCGACAGCGACTGGGTGGATACCGTAAAACTCGTTGCCAAAGAGGGAGTCCTCCATATCGTATTGACAATCGGGGCTGCCACCCTCCCCCCTTATCTGGTCAACCAGGAAGAGGGTACGCTCAAAGTGGTCATAGGCTCTGTGGATCCGAAAGCGCCCGCAAAAAAAGTGCACCGACTGGTCCATGGAGGAAAAGCAGTCGGCAAAAGTGTAGCGGAAACAAAAGCGACGACTCCTAAACTCGCTTCGACGGCTTCAGTGCCTCCGGTGGTGCCAAAGGCAAAGAAACCATATACCGGCCAGCGGATCTCGCTGGATTTCAAAGACGCGGACATCAAGAACGTCTTTCGCCTGTTGGCTGAAGTCAGTGGCCTTAATATCGTTGTTACAGACGATGTGGCCAGAAAGATAACCGTTCGGCTTGTTGACATACCATGGGACCAGGCCCTGGCTTTGCTTATAGCGACTAATGGCCTGGACAAAGAACAAGTGGGCAATGTCATCCGCATTTCGACAGCCTCACGCCTTAAGGCAGAAAAAGATGCCTTGGTGGCCGCTAAAAAGGCCAATGAAAATCTAGAGCCTCTGAAAAGCGCTTTTCTGAACATCAATTATGCCAAAGTGAAAGACCTCGTGGACCAGATTAAACCAGGCCTGAGTCCCCGTGGCGTCATTTCCGCCGATGAGAGAAGTAACACCATTATTGTGCGTGATATTCAGAAGGGTATTGATGAGGCTAAAGCAGTTGTCAGTAAACTCGATGCCCGCACCCCGCAAGTCTTGATCGAGTCGAATTTGATTGAAACAACCCCTACGTTTTCCCGTGCTTTGGGTGTAGAGCTGCAATTCACTCGTGGGGGAACAACCCTAGACAGCAATGCTGCGGCGGGCAGTCCGTTTTCCGCCACACTTGGGGGAACGATTTCCATTATTCAGGATAAATTGGGCGGCCTGACAGATCTCGCGACGATCCTATCTGCTGCTGAGCAGGAGGGCAAAATCCGGATCATCTCCCGTCCCTCGGTGGTAACGTTGAACAACGTGGAATCAACGATCCAGAGCCTGAGAGTCCTGCGGGTCGCTCTACCCACAGGAACCACCAACGTTGCAAGTGGGACCGGAGCAGCAGCGGGATCGGCCGTGGCGACGGAACAAATTCCGGTCGGTATCACCCTTACTGTCACCCCTCAAATCTCTAGTGATGGTTTCGTCATGATGAACATCAGCGTCAAGTCCAGTACGCTTGGAGCCCAATCTTCAGGTTCGGTTATCCCGGACGAACTAAGCAGGGAAGCGATCTCCAATGTCCTGGTCCGGGATGGGGAGACGATCGTGATAGGCGGTATCATGAAAGACACGAGCCAGGAGAACGAGGCTGGAATCCCCTATCTCAAGGACATCCCTCTCCTAGGGTGGTTTTTTAAAAGGCATACTTTGCAGAAAGACTTTGAGGAGCTGATGGTCTTTATCACCCCGCGTATTATGATTGGAGGCGCGGAAAATCTTCCCTCGGCAGAAGATATCTGGCGCGAGCAGATGAAGAAGACTCAGGGGGGTTGATCTGTTACCCGGATCAAGGGCGTGAAGAGGATTATTTTTGGTCACAAATCTCAATTGTCATTCCCCTACACCACTGGCCTGTGGAAACAGAATAGAGTAAGATACCGCTGTGCTGCGCTATTTTACCGCTGGGGAGTCTCATGGCCCCTGTTTAACTGCCCTCGTTGACGGTGTCCCCGCGGGGTTTCCCATAGATATTCGGAAGATCAATCATGACCTTTGGCGTCGCCAACAAGGTTACGGTCGCGGCGGACGAATGCTTATAGAAAAAGACGAAGTCCGGATTCGATCGGGTATTCGGTGGGGAGAGACATTAGGTTCGCCCGTGGCCCTCGGGGTCGAAAATCGAGACTGGAAGAATTGGACCAAGAAAATGTCTCCGGTGCCCGAGGATCGTGATGAAACACTAGCCGTAACCAAGCCCCGCCCCGGCCATGCCGATCTCACGGGAATCCTCAAGTATCACCATTCCGATATCCGAAATATTCTCGAGCGAGCCAGCGCCCGTGATACGGTCTCCCGGACAGCAGTGGGGTCATTTTGTAAACAACTGCTCACACCATTTGGTATAAAGATAATGGCCATCCTCTGTTCGCTGGGTGGTGTACAGGCTAAGACCGAAGGCCTAACCTACGAAGAGGCCTACGCCCAGGCTGAGGAGTCACCGGTTCGTGTCGCGGATAAACAGGCTGAAAAGACGATGATTGCCCTTATCGACGACTGCAAAAAAAGAGGTGACACTCTAGGAGGCGTTTTTGAAGTCGTGGTCTTGGGCCTACCCCCCGGACTCGGCAGTCATACCCAATGGGACCGTAAGCTGGATGGCCGTTTGGCCCAAGCCCTCATGAGCATACAGGCCATTAAGGGAGTTGAGATTGGCCTTGGGTTCGAGATGGCTCGACGGCGCGGATCTCAAGTGCATGACGAAATCTTTTTTGACCCCAATAAAATGGTCTCCGAGGGTAGACCGAGAATCGTTCCTACGGGATTTTACCGTGGGAGCAACAACTCTGGAGGAAGCGAGGGAGGGATGTCCAATGGGGCGCCCTTGGTTGTGCGTGCAGCGATGAAACCTATTTCCACCTTGATGAGTCCGCTCCGATCCGTGGATTTGAGGTCTAAGCAACCTGCAGACGCTTCCGTGGAGCGCTCGGATGTCTGTTCCGCCCCGGCTGCCGCTGTAGTGGGTGAGGCGGTGGTCGCCTTTGAGCTAGCGACGGCGTTCCTGGAGAAATTTGGCGGTGACTCCCTTCATGAGATCACACGCAACTACGAGGGCTACCTGGAACAAATCAGGAACTTCTAAACCTTTGCCTCAAAGCCTGATGGGAGGGTGGAGAGCCCTGTCCACAGATCCGTCAAGAAAAAACATTGCTCTTACTGGCTTTATGGCTGTGGGTAAGAGTGTTGTAGGCCGGAAGCTGGCCCGAAAACTGGGACAGCGCTTTGTAGATCTTGATCAGGTCATCGCAGAGATCGCAGGAATGGAAATACATGAAATCTTTAACTGTAAAGGAGAAGCTTACTTTCGCAAAGTGGAAAAGCAGGCTTTGAGAGAGCTCCTATGCCGAAACGGCCAGGTAGTTGCCACTGGTGGAGGAGCCGTCATGGATGAAGAAAATCTCCGCCTACTTAAACAGAGGAGTTTGCTAATATGTCTCTCTGCCTCTCCCGACGTCCTGCTTCAAAGGTCAAAGACCAGCCGGGGACGCCCGCTACTGAAGGGAAACAATAGACAGACACGGATTGAAGCACTTTTGAAACAACGGGAAAAAAACTATGCCCTAGCCCACGTGAGTATCGATACAACCGGCTTGTCCGTGAACAAGGTTGTGGAGAAAATTATTCGGGAGATAGAATCCAGAAGTCAGAATCCAGAAGCTGGAGGGAACTGAAGGGATGGGTTCTGAGCACCGGCTCCAATCTACTGAATACTATTTTCAAACATGCGCACAGTCAATGTCAACCTAAACGATCGTTCCTATACGATTCACTTGGGAGCGGATCTACTACCCCAGGTGGGGAAATTTCTAAAAGAGATCGGCTGCGGGGAAAAGGTTGCCATTATCACAAACCCCACCGTGGCAGAACTTTATCTCAGTATTGTAGAAGAGGCCCTCAAACACTCGGGTTTTACAGTTACCCCTGTCCTCCTTCCTGACGGTGAGCAGTATAAGAACTTAGCAACCCTAACCACTATTTATGATCGATTGATCAAAGAAAGATTTGAGCGTGGCTCCTCCCTGTTGGCATTAGGAGGGGGGGTCATCGGGGATGTAGCTGGCTTTGCAGCGGCCACCTTTCTTAGAGGGATCTCGTATATTCAGGTTCCTACGACTCTCCTTGCCCAAGTGGACTCGAGTGTCGGCGGCAAGACGGGGGTAAATCATCAAGAAGGAAAAAACTTGATAGGGGCCTTTTATCAGCCACGGCTTGTGCTCATTGATGTAAAGGCGCTCGGCACTCTGCCTCAAAGGGAACTCCGCGCCGGCGTGGCTGAGGTTATTAAATATGGGATTATCGAAGACCCTTTGCTCTTTGGTTTCTTGGAGGAAAACATAGAAAAACTGCTGACTCTTGAGGAAGACTCCCTGGTGGAGGCCATCGCGACTTCCTGTGCCATCAAGGCCCGGGTGGTGGAAAAAGATGAACGTGAGCAAGATTATCGTTCGGTACTGAACTTCGGTCACACAATGGGTCATGCCCTGGAATCAATAACCGGCTTTGAGAAGTTTCTCCATGGTGAGGCTGTAGCCATCGGCATGGTCCAAGCTAGCGCGATCTCAGTACGGCAGGGGGTTTGTGATAAAGAGGGCCATAGGCGCATAAAACGGCTTATTGCCATGGCTGGGTTACCGACTGAAATGCCCGCCGACATCGAATTGAAGGAGCTCGTGAAGAGATTGCAAGTGGACAAAAAATCTTCTGGTGGAAAAATTAAGTTTGTCCTCTGTGCCGGTATTGGCGAGACCTGCTTTCAATGGATTTCGCCTGTACAGATTGTAGCTAATCTTAAAGCCTAGCAGACCCCGTGGTTGACAGCCGACGGCTCAGAAACTGGAAGTATCTAAAACCGCTGGATTCAATAAAAAAGAAGAGGGTTACAGATGGTAAAAAAAAGAAAAGTTTTAGTACTTCACGGTCCTAACCTGAATCTTCTCGGTAAGAGACAACCCGAGATTTACGGTCGGTTGACCTTGGAACAGATCAACCGCAAAATCCACGTTCTTGCCAGGGAGCTTGCCGTTGATGTGGAAACGCGCCAATCAAATAGTGAGGGAGAACTGGTCAATTGGATTCAGGAGTCGCCCAAAAAATTCGGCGCTCTCATAATCAATGCTGCCGCCTATACCCATTCTAGCATTGCTCTGAGGGACGCCTTGATGGCGGTAGGAATACCTGCCATTGAAGTTCATATTTCCAACATTCATAAACGGGAAGCGTTTCGTACGCGATCCCTGATTGCAGAAGCGGTTGTGGGACAGATCGTTGGCTTCGGAGTACAAAGCTATCTCCTAGCGCTGAGGGCCGCAGTGGAGTACCTGTCGTGATCGTGTTCGGGCTTCGACTGAGCTCAGCCGAATGTCTAGCTCGTACTTGCAAACAAACACGAAAACCGAGCACGAGTAACGATTATTCCAAGAAGAGGGAACCCGTATTAAACTTCTTTTGTTTCATCTCCCCAATCAGGCGTTCTCGCTCCTGCTCCAATTGAAGGAGCCGTTTTCTCAGCTCACTGAGCTCCCTCTCTTTCCTAGAGTAACGGGGTGCGGGAACATTTACCCTGGGGGGAACTTTGCCGGGATGAAGCACCGTTGTCGTAGGCGGAGCGCCGGTAAAGGAGGAGGAGGTTCCCAAATTCAGGTTGCCTGCACCACTGGGTCCTCCAGGATTGTGCTGGGCGTCTCTTAACCGTGAGTTGAGGTCATCGGTTCGTGCTTTTATAGCTTCTGCGCTGTTGAGCAGACTCGGTTCACGACCACCCCCGCCTCCGGAAGCGATGCCATAGCGGTTCCTCGCTGCCTTGATCTGTTTGGTTATCTCCTCAACTCTCTTTCGGTATTCCCTTTCTTGTTTGGCTTTTTCCCTCGCCAAGCTTTCCTCGGGACTCAGAATCTTTTTTTTCGTCTCATTGGGTGTCTTCTCTATCTCTTCGAACCGGCTCCCTTCCACCGAGCTTGAGCGAAGCGGCTTTGTCTCGGCCCCAGGGAGTACCATCCCCTGCCTGACTGCCTCCTGGTCCTTTAGAATAGTCCGGATCTGGTCTCTGTTGATACCGATTTCTCCCCCGAGGCTGTAAATCTTAATCATGCCCCCCTCTTCTCGATAGCTCTGGACCGTGATCCGTCGGCCGTTTTTAAGAACCAGAGTGTACGCGGCGAAGAGAAATGCCGGGCAGCAAAAAAAAGCTACCACAGCTAAAGCGAAGAGTCTTTTCACCACACGCATAACACCAATATACCATCTCAGTATTTTCCCTGGCAAACGGCAGCCCTAGGGTTATTTACAGCCCAGGGTATTCATGTTATTCGTCTGATGGGTTATCATGGGGTTGTCGATGGTTATGTCAATGATAAACTGTGCCTTTCTAAAACGTTTTTTCCCTAGTTTTCTTTTTGCCGGGTTCTTTCTGTTGCCTCATGCCACATGGAGTGCTCAGCCGAAGATCCAAATTAAATCCCCCAAAGATGGGTCACGTATCACACAAGCACAAAATAGGATACTTATTAGTGGGAAGGTCTCCACGGGGGGGAACCGCACACCCAATGTGGATATTGTCTTTGTCATCGATGTCTCCGGAAGCACGGCGCACTATGCGGGTGTGGACCTGGGCGATTCCGTTAAACTGCCGAGTTCGTCCGGTTCCACGGGATTGGGGAACCCGCAGATAAAAATCTTTGGTGGCGGCTTTGGGATGAGCGGACCACCCATAGTTGATCTCAGAAATTCCATTCTAGGGGCGGAAATCGCTGGAGCTCACCGGCTACTTTCACAGCTTAACCCACAAACAACCCGTGTCGGATTGGTTACCTTCGGTGAAAATGCGAGAGTACGTCAGCCCCTAACCCACGATTTTAATAGGGTAAAACAGGCGTTGGACGAGATTTTCATCGAGGGTCCATATGGTGGAACGCATATGGTCGGCGGGATTCGCGGGGCTATCAAAGAACTAGCCGGTCTAGGGCATAGCAGGAAGAGAACGAATGCAGTCAAGGTCCAATTTCTTCTAACGGATGGTTTTCCGACCTTGCCGATTGGCAGGGGGAACAGGGCTGCGCCGGAAGATACTAACCTAGCCATTAACGCCGCCCGCATCGCAGGGAAGGCAGGGATCAAAATTCATGTTTTTGCACTCGGGGGAGAGGCCCTTTCCTACCCCCGAGCTGCCGTGGGTATTGCCAGGGAAAGCGGCGGGATCTTCACTCCGGTGGTTAGGCCGGCGGATATCTTGGCGGTTTTGGAGAACATTTCAGTTGTGGGGGTCGACTACGTTGAGGTCCTTAACAAGACTACAGGCAGGCGTGCTTCCCAATTGCGTCTGGGCGCTGACGGCTTCTTCTCTTCGGCGCTTCCGGTAACCGAGGGACTCAACCGAATTCAGGTGTTTGCCCGTGCCAGTGACGGGGCCGTTGGACAAGATTCCATATCCGTATACTATCAGTCCG
This sequence comes from Binatia bacterium, assembly GCA_046757725.1. Taxonomy (GTDB): domain Bacteria; phylum Desulfobacterota; class Binatia; order UBA9968; family UBA9968; genus JBHHYU01. Next base: position 1,940 of record JBHHYU010000055.1, on the reverse strand, counting down.
GGAAACAACGTTCTCTCGATTTGGAAGTCTTCATAAAAAAAGAAAAGGATCTCAAACTGCAGGTCGAGCGGCTCGGCAAAAGCAAGGAGGACATCCAGAGAGAGATTGACCGTAGTAGGGAAGATAGCTTAAGGAGGTCTCAGCAGCCACCTCCCCTGAGCAACGATACCGTTAGATAGGAGTTTTGGTGAGGGCTTTCGGATTTCATGGGTTCTTTTTTCGGTTTTTGTTTTTATCTTTGCCTCTTGTGGCGGCGAAGGTGCTACCGGGTGGCCAACCAAATTTGCCCGCTGGGGTAAAGGTCCTTTCCCCTATCGATTTCTATGTCAAGGGCGGACCCATTATGCACGTGATTCTTGCCTGCTCCGTCCTTGCCTTATCCGTCATCCTAGAACGGAGCATCAATCTGCGAAAGGGAAAGATTATCTCTGGTGCCTTTATAGAGGAGATCAAGAGGTACTGGTACAGGCGAGAGGTTGATCGGGCCATTCAGGCGTGTAAAGAGTACAATCTGTCGCTCTCTCGTGTGCTGCGCGCTGGCCTACTTCGTTTCGACCAGGGGATCGATGCGGTTGAAAAGGGTGTTGAAGGCGCCGGACAACACGAGGCGGCGGCATTACGGCGGAACCTCACCCTGCTCGGGTTTCTTGCTAATATCGCTCCCATGCTTGGTCTCTTTGGTACGGTGCTCGGCTTAACCCGTTCCTTTAACGTCATTGCCAGCTTTGGCATGGCAGGAAATCCAGGAGCCGTTGCCGGTGGCGTGGCCGAGGCCCTGATCACAACCGTATTTGGTCTGATGGTCGGCATTCCAACCCTGGGAGCTTACTTTTATTTCAGGCGAAAGGTGGAGGTCAGGGTCCTCGAAATGGAAGAGGTCTGTTTCGCCTTGATTGAGGATTTGGCCTATGAAGGCTATGGGACTCAATCCTCATCCACGTCAGGAACCCGGGAGAAAGAGGCGGCATCGCGTCCCAGGTGAGGTTTTCCTGAGGCGAGGTTAGGCAGAGTAGAATCAAGATGCGGTTTTCAAAAGAAGAGTCTGAAGAAGAATTGGGGTTAAATCTTACCTCCCTTATAGATGTTATTTTTCTCTTGCTCATCTTCTTCATGGTAACCACCACCTTCATCGATCCCTCTAAAAAACTCGATCTTCAGCTCCCCAAGGCCAAAGCCGCTTCCGCGGAAGCTAAGTCGGTTCCAGTTACCATAGAAATGGGGAGGGGTGGAAAGATCGTCTTGAATGGTAAGCGGGTGAATCTCAAGTCCCTAGAGAGCCGTCTGAACATTTTGGGGAAACAAAGTGGAAAGAAGACGGCCATCGTCAGGGCCGATCGACGGTTGGATTACGGGCGGGTTGTGAGAGTCTTAGGGCTCTGCCGGGCGAGCGGATTTCGTGATATCGGTGTCGCTGTAAAATAAATCTTTTAGCCCCACTTTTTTCATTCTAGGCTGTGACCCTTTCAGGACCATTCCCTGGATTCTGCTGTCTGAATAATCTCTTTACTTTTTGGTTACCACTGGTCCGGGTGATGTAGACCGGGGTGGTTAGCTTCGGTCTCAAGCTCGTGAAACGGCGCAACTCGTGCGGCAAAGCTCCTCGCGAAACTCAACCCGCCAAGTTTCGTGCCGGTTCCCGGCAATGCTTTTGCTTAAAGCCTGTACCGCGGTTGTGGACCGATACAGTTCAGAAATCCATCCAGAAAAAACCAGGGCGAAAAAATACTCGCGGATGGCGTTGTTTGTTTCATGATTTTCTCTCTCTCATCTTGGTTGAACCTGTTGGGCGGGGCTTTTATGAGCGGTGTTAAATGCCTTTGAGATATTCCCATTTGCACTTTTCAAACGTAAAAGCATATCATGAACTAGTTTGAGATGTCACCCAGGCGTATTGCGCCGTGTATAATCTAACCCAAGGAGCATTCGTTGCGCCATTTATG
>JBHHYU010000054.1:0-20510 GCA_046757725.1 Binatia bacterium | reverse complement strand
TGCGGAGCCTGTCGATGTCAAACGCTGCTAGTTCTCGAACTTGCGGTGGGGTCATGCCTCGAAGCGTATTTTCTGTCATTTAGTCCATTTGTTTTCTCAGAAAGGTTGGGATGTCGAACCTATCCTCTTCTTCTCGGCTGAGTCGGTAACCAACCGTATCAGCACTCACCGTCTCTATCTCTCCAGTATCTCGCTTCTTACGTTGCCACGTAGGGGCATCTAGATCATCCACAATAGTCCCTAGATGAACCACTTTTTTACCTTTGTTGTTGAATCTAGACCCAGGGACAGGTTTGCGTTCTTCTTTTCCACCGAAGCCGGTAGCAATAACGGTAATGCGGACCTCATCTTTCATCTTCTCATCGATCACAGCCCCGAAGATGATATTGGCATCATCATGGGCTTCTTCCTGGATCATAGTGGCCGCTTCGTTAACCTCATGAAGGCATAAGTCAGGTCCGCCTGTAATATTGATCAGAACCCCCCTGGCCCCTTGGATCGAAATGTCTTCCAGTAAAGGACTTGATATTGCTCTTTGCGCTGATTCGATGGCGCGATTTTCACCCGAGGCCGAAGCCGCCCCCATCAGGGCAAGCCCCATCTCAGCCATCACCGTACGAATGTCGGCGAAATCGAGGTTGATCAGGCCAGGGGTGATAATCAGGTCGGAGATGCCGCGAACGGCCTGAAACAGGATATCATCTGCCTTTTGAAATGCCTCAAGCATCGTGGTGGTTTTTGCAGCAATGCTCATGAGACGTTGATTCGGAATCACAATCAAGGTGTCTACATTCTGCTTGAGTTCGTAGATTCCCGCCTCGGACTGGTGCATCCTCTTCTTACCCTCAAAAATGAACGGCTTGGTGACTACACCAACCGTAAGGGCTCCCACCTCGCGTGCAATCCTGGCGATGATCGGTGCTCCTCCGGTTCCTGTTCCTCCTCCCATCCCGGCCGTTAAGAATATCATGTCGGCCCCGCTCAAATACTCCCGGATCCTATCCTGATCTTCCATGGCAGCCCGACGCCCAACCTCAGGATTGGCCCCGGCCCCCAACCCTTTCGTGATCTTTTCTCCCAGTTGGATCTTGATGGGTGCTCGACTGGCATCGATGGCCTGAGCGTCCGTATTAGCCGCGATGAAATCCACGCCCGAGAGTTTAGCCGCGATCATGGTGTTGACGGCATTTCCCCCCCCTCCTCCTATTCCGATCACCTTGATGCGGGCATTTAAATTGGTGTGTTCGACGAGCTCAAACATAGGCTTTCCTCCTTTTTATGGTTTTTGCTTGGTTATTAAAAAAATTCACTTGACCACTCTAGCATTCGATTTTTCACCTTGGTAAAGATGTTATCTTCACGAATACGAAAAAAGTTTTTTTCTGGTCGGTTCTTACCGTAAAAATGGACCAACCCGACTCCCGTGGCGTAGATAGGGCTGGAGACGATGTCGATGAGCCCGCCCACTTTGGTGGGGATTCCAAGACGTACAGGCATGCCAAAGACTTGTTCAGCCATCTCGATCATTCCGGGAAGCAACGTCGAGCCTCCGGTCATCACGATGCCGGATGCCAAACACCCCTCATAACCCGACTTGCCAATCTCCCGATGGATCAGCATAAAAATCTCTTCCAAACGAGGCTCGATGATCTCACATAAGTTCTGCCGCGTGATCGTACGTGAGTTTCTTCCCCCTACGCTTGGCACTTCTACGGTTTCGTCCTTAGGGATCATCGAAGTTCGGGCGCAACCGCACCTCCGCTTGATCTGTTCCGCCTCACCGATAGGGGTCCGAAGCCCCGCCGCGATGTCGCTTGTCAGGTGATTACCGCCGATGGCCAGAACGGCCGTGTGTTTGATCGCCCCCTCATGATAAAGGGCGATATCGGTGGTACCTCCCCCCATATCGACGAGAGCTACTCCCAGCTCTTTTTCCTCGGGCGTCAAAACCGCCTCCGCGGAAGCCAGGGGCTCCAATGCGATGTCTGCCACGTTCAACCCCGTGCGGTTGCAACATTTAATGATATTTTGAGCAGAGGTGACGGCCCCCGTGACAATGTGGACCTTGGCCTCCAATCGGACTCCTGACATTCCCAAAGGTTCTTTGATTCCGTCCTGATCATCGATGATGTATTCCTGAGGGATAATGTGAAGTACTTCTCGATCCATTGGAATGGCTACCGCCTTGGCCGCATCTATAACCCGGTCGACATCACGATGGGTCACCTCTTTACCCTTTACCGCCACAATGCCATGACTGTTGAAACCCTTGATGTGACCTCCGGCGATCCCTGTGAAGACGGAATTGATCTCGCATCCCGCCATCAACTCAGCCTCGTCTACGGCCTTCTTAATGGAGTTCACCGTACTTTCAATATTGATGACCACCCCCTTGCGCAATCCGCTTGAAGTGTAGGATCCGACACCGATCACCTCAATTCCCCTCTCCGTCATTTCCCCCACGATCGTGCAGACTTTAGAGGTTCCGATATCCAGACCTACAATGAGACCGTTCTTCTTTCCCATAGTTCCCTATCGTTTATGTGTGTGAGAGCACTAGACTGAACTTTCAGCCTCCCTTGAGTCGGGTCACCACCTGATTACGGAAACGCAGATCCAAAACCGCAATATGACTCTCCCGACCTTTCCAAATAGCCAAAACCCGTTCGAGTCGTTTAATCTTTGCGCGCCAATCTCCCCATCCCATGCGTAAGGCGACCGGATAAGCCATGGGGTAAAGCACCAAACCGCCCCGTGGTAGAAAATGAAGCTCAGAAAGAGCAAGGCGCTTCCGGCGCATGAGTTCACTCAGCTTTAGGGCCTGTCGAATCTTCTCACGAGTAGATTGGCTATGGGATGCAACATCCGCCTGCCGCAGTCCTGTGAGTATGGGAAAGTCAACCTTTTCTCCACGCCCGACTTCTTTAAACAAAAAACCCTCTTGATCGACATAATAGAGTTTTCCCAGGGCCAGGATCCCTCTTGCCGTTCGTTCCTTCACGTCGATAACTACCCGACGGGGAAACTCCCGTCGCACTAAGACTCTTTTTACCCACGGGTGTTTCCGTACGGTTTTCTCTATTATCTTGGGATCGATCGTCCAGATATTCATTCCGTGACTCAGGCCTGCCATGGCTACTATTTCGCTACCTTTCAGTTTGTCTCCTCCTCTTACCTGTATCTCTTGAACCGAGAAATAAGGGTGGTTAAGAGGGCCAAGGAAAAAATGTCTGGCCATCCGCATGATCTGGTACGGACCCGGATAGAACCCCAAAATCGAGGCGGCCACAACGGCGACCGTACTCCAGAGAAACAAGTGCACGCGGCTGTGGCTTCTTCCCTGTTCTTCTTTTTTTTTGTTGTCCCGGTAATGAACCAACAGTTTCATAATCTACGACCGTCATGGCTCCGTAGCCAATGACTCCGACGATCTTTGATGGCCCCAACTCATCACGGTGTACCCTCGCCCATTAGGACTGAGGTTCCGTTTTGCCTCTATCTTGAATGCTGCTCCCTCCCGGTCGCATAGGCCATTCGCCGACCAATCGGACCTCCGGCATTAGCTCAATCCCGAATTTTGTTTTTACCTCTGATCGGGCCAGTTCCATTAAATTCCTCACGTCCTCTGCCTTTGCACCGCCACGGTTTACGATAAAATTGGCGTGTCGTTCGGAGATCTCGGCATGGCCGATTTTTTTTCCTTTGAGCCCGGCCGTTTCGATCAGTCGCCCGGCAAAGTTTCCCGGGGGATTGCGAAACATGGACCCGGAGTTGGGAAAGCCTAAAGGCTGGCTCGTTTTCCGCCTCGCAACAAACTCCCGAAGTTTTGAACCCGCCTCCGCTAACTTGCCCTTTGAGAGACGGATCTGCACTTGGGTTACTATGGTCCCGGCTGGAAGATGGGAGTCGCGGTAGGAAAAAACCATTTCCTCTCTGTTAAAACAAAGGGGTTCTCCTTTATAAGTAACTCCTTCGATTCGGTCCACAATCTTTTCCATCTCGGAACCGTAGGCACCCGCATTCATAACCAAGGCTCCCCCTACGCTTCCTGGTATACCCTCGGCGAATTCCAACCCCCTGTATCCTTTGCGTATTCCTTGTCGTACCAACTGAGTTACGGCATAGGCGGCCCCCACGGTGGCTAGTGGGTTTTCACCCGCCTCCCGCCATTTAATCTGCTTAAAGTCTCCTGCTAAACGAAGTACGGCTCCCCGCACCCCGAGATCACTCACCAAGAGGTTGCTCCCTTTGCCAAAGAGGTAAAGCGTAATCCCGGCCCGGTTTAAAAGGTTTAATGTTCGGATCAGGGAAGCACGGTTCTCTACTTCCAGGAAAAAATCGGCCGGTCCACCAATCTTGATCGAAGTATAACGTGCGAGCGGCTCGGCGGTTTTGACCTTCAGCCCGGAGATTCGTCTCAAGTCTCGAACCAGGGGTGGGGTGTCCGATTCTTTTTTCATCTTGTCTGTTTCCGAACTTTGTCATCGGGCACCACACGGTAGCGACGGGGAGTCCGTTCTCGTCATAAGAACCGCGAAGCCCGGTCTGCTATCAAGTGCGATTGAAGTTGTTTTCATCTCTCCAGCCTCTGAACAATTTCTTCACCGACCTTGTAGATATCCCCGGCCCCCAGCGTCAGCACCATCTCTCCCTCTCTGAGGCTCGGGAGTAGTCTTTTAGCTATCTCTCTTTTATCGGAGATGAACTTGACTTCCAGATGACCCCTGCGTTTGATGGCTTGGTAGAGGGTCTCACCGGATATTCCTGGAATAGGTTCCTCTCCAGCCTCATAAATCTCGGTCAAGATGAGCCGATCCGCTCCGTCGAACGAGCTGGCAAAGTCGTCAAAAAGATCGCGAGTGCGGCTGTGGCGATGGGGTTGGAAAATCACCGTCAAGGGCCGGTTCCAGCCCTCACGAATGGCTCGGAGCGTTGTCTGAATTTCCACGGGGTGATGCCCGTAATCGTCAATGACGATAATGCCTTTGAGGTCTCCTTTGATCTCAAAGCGGCGATGAATCCCGCTGAAGGAGGCGAGCGACGATGCCACCGAGGAAAAGGGAATCTCGAGTTCCTGTGCCACTGCCACAGCAGCCAAGGCATTGGTAGCGCTATGGCGTCCCGGCAGATGCAGCTGAAGTTCACCCAAGGGCTTAGAGTGCTGCCATACGGAGAATTGAATCTCCATAGCTTTGACTTGAAAGTCCCGGGCACAAAAATCAGCCTCCGGAGAGAACCCGTAAGTAACGAAACGTTTTTTCACCTTGGGAAGAAGCGCCCGTACGTTAGGATGGTCGAGACACAAAACGGCCACGCCGTAGAACGGTACCTTGTTGATAAAGGTGAGGAAACTTTTCATAAGGCGATCCATGGTTTGGTAAAAATCCATATGCTCCCGATCGATGTTGGTGACCACAGCAATGGTAGGGGAGAGGAGTAAAAACGTACCATCGCTCTCATCGGCCTCCGCCACCAGGAGTTCTCCCTGGCCCATCTTGGCGCTGCTCCCGAGTGACCTCACTCTGCCCCCGATCACCATCGTTGGGTCCAGGCCGGTGGCGCTCAGAATCGTAGCGATCATCGAAGTTGTGGTGGTCTTCCCGTGACTTCCGGCGACCGCCAAGCCATACTTCATGCGCATCAACTCGGCGAGCATCTCGGCTCGTGGGATCACAGGGATACTGCGCCTGCGTGCTTCCAATACCTCGGAGTTAGTAAATTTCACGGCCGTGGAGATAACCACGACGGATGGGTTGCCGGAGAGGTTGGCTTCTCCATGGCCGATAAAAATCTGGGCCCCCAAAGATCGGAGCCTCTGGGTTGTTTTGCTTTCACGGAGGTCCGAACCGGTAACGGAGTAACCCAAGTTCAACAGAACCTCGGCAATACCGCTCATGCCGATGCCCCCGATACCGACAAAATGAACCCGGTGCTTTTTCTCAAGCATTATCCCAGCCGATTTCGAAGTGTCAGAAGGCAGTGTCGGGAATCCTTTCCCTCGAGTGACTCCTGACCTCTCTATTCTGAACGCTTGTCTTTCTATTTTGACTCCCGAATGCCTATGTCTTAAAGTCTTACGTTCCCACAAGAGCCAAGCACTCTGTGACAATCCGTGCCGCTGCCTTAGGCGTGCCCAACTCTCCCGCCGCTTGCCTCATGGCCTCAAGCCTGGGCCGGTCCGAATACAGGGAACGGATCAGTTTGCCCAAACGCTCTGCCTCTAAGTCTGCGTCCAATATCATTTCTGCCGCCCCCCGTAGTTTGAGTGCCTCAGCGTTCCACCTCTGGTGGTCGTAGACCGCATAAGGATAGGGGATCATGATGGACGCCTTCCCGAATAGGGTGAGCTCGGCAACTGTGGTCGCGCCTGCACGGCAAATGACAAGATCGGCCCGGGCATAGGCCTCATCCATCCTATCAATAAACGGGAGGATTTCAGCCTCGAAGGGGAGGGAAGCATAGGCCGCCTGCACGGAGGCAAAATCTGCCTTACCCGTTTGATGAATCAACCGTATCCCTGGGTAGAGATCCTTGAGCCCCGTTAACGCGTCCATCACACAGAGGTTAATCCTATGGGCGCCGGCGCTTCCCCCGAAAATCAGGAGGGTAAATTTGTCGTCTCTCGGAACCTGGGGAAGGCTTTGCCATCTGACCGGATTTCCCGTCTTGACGATCTTCGCGCGGGGGAAAAAGGGAGCGCTTTCTTCGTAGGCAGTGAAGATGCGATCCGCCACCCACCCTAAGATGCGGCTGGTAAAACCAGGACGTAGATTCTGTTCCATAATGGCACAGCGAATTCTTTTCAGTTTTCCTATTACGAGAAGTGGCCCGGAGGCATAGCCGCCTAGCCCGAGGATACAGTCTGGTTGAAAATGGCGAAGGATTTTGAGCGAGCGAAATAAGCTCATCGGGATACCATAGAGCGCCTCCATTAAACCACGGACCCCTCTCCCTTTGATCCCTTTAATGGGGATGGTCTCTAGAGGAAATCCCTCTTTCGGAAGAACGCGGCTTTCGATTCCTAGCTCGGTGCCCACAAACAAAATTTCCGTCATCCCATCTTGCCTCTGAAATTCACGTGCCACGGCCACCCCGGGGAATAGATGTCCACCCGTTCCCCCGCCGGCCAGGATCAGGCGCATCTTTACCTTCTCCTGCGCGATAGGCTAAGTAATATTCCGGCCCCCGCAAGATTCATGACCATCGCAGACCCCCCGTAGCTGATAAAGGGAAGCACCAGGCCCTTCGTTGGCATCATACCCATCACCACGCCCATATGGATCAATGCCTGAAGGCTCAACAGGGTTGTCAGACCAAAGGCAAGGTATTGACCGAAGGGATAATCAATCCTTGCCGCCACACGAAACCCACGTACAAAAATAAGGGCAAAAAGTGCCAGCACAACGAGGGCCCCTATAAGACCCAGCTCCTCCCCGATTACAGAAAATATGAAATCCGTGTGGGCTTCCGGGAGGAAGAACAATTTCTGTTCGCTCCCCCCCAATCCGCGACCCCAAAGCTGTCCTGAGCCGAAGGCGATGTAGGACTGGATAATTTGAAACCCGCCTCTGGAAGCATCCTTCCACGGATTGAGAAAGGTCAGAAGACGTTGCACCCGATACTGGGCACCGAGCAGGAAAAACGCCATCACCGGTATTGCCGTAAGACCGATAATAATGAGATGGAAAACCTTTGCTCCAGCGATGAAGAGCATAAAGAACAGTATGAGTCCGAGCATAAGCGTAGTTCCCAGGTCCGGCTCCAAGAGAATAAGCCCCAAGAAGAGGCCACCGACGATCAAATGGGGGAGAACTCCTAGTGCGAAGGTCCGAACCTTCTCGCCCTTTTTTGCTAGAGAGTGGGCTAGGTAGATCACGAGGGAAATTTTAGCCAACTCAGCCGGCTGAAAAACTAAGCTACCCAAAGAAAGCCAGCGTCGAGCCCCGCCGCGGGTGACGCCGATCTGGGGGAGCAGAACTAGAGTCAATGCCAGGAGGCTTAAAGTCAAAAGGGGATAGGCCAAGCGGCGGTAGAGTGAGGGTGGAACAAGGACTGAAATAAAGAGGATGATCAGTCCTATTCCGGCAGCAATAACCTGTTTACGGAAGAAGTAAGTGCCGTCGGAGAAATGCTCTTGGGCATAGAGATAGCTCGTGCTCAACACCATAGTGATGCCCACAGCCAACAGAGCGGCAACGGCAAAGACAAGCCATCCATCGATGACGGAACCTTCCCTCATAAACTATGATTTACAGGCTGTGAACCAAGGCCTTAAAGGCCTTTCCCCTTTCTACGTAATTTTGAAACATGTCAAAGCTTGAACAGGCGGGAGAGAGAAGAACCACATCTCCCGACCGCGCACTTTTATAGGCTGCTTGAACCGCCGTCTCTAAGGTTTCCACAACGGTTGTATCTGTGAGATGACCCAACGCCTTCTGCATCATCTCCTTTGCCGCTCCAAACAGGATGATTTTTTTAACCGTCCGCTTTACCTCACTCTCCAATGATCGATAGTCCCCTCCTTTATGAACACCGCCGGCGAGAAGGATCACTGGAGCCGAGAAGCTAGCCAGGGATTTTGTGACCGCGCCCACATTGGTCCCTTTAGAATCGTTATAGAAACGAATGCCGCCCTTCTCTCGGACGAATTCAAGTCGGTGCTCGAGACCGGGAAACTCTTCAATGACCTGCTGGATGGTCTCTGCGCGTACTGAGATCGATTTTGCTACGGCGACGGCGGCCATTAGATTTTCTATGTTGTGGACTCCATGGATTTGGACCGAGGAGAGGGAAAAATGTTCTTCCCTCTTCGCGCCGCGCCAAATGATTTCACCCTTTGTGGCATAAACCCCCTCCGATACCTCCTCCCAGCCGAAAGAAAATACGCGTGCTTGGGTCCGCTTTCTCATGGACCACACCAAGGGATCATCCCGATTGAGGACGATGATGTCTTGTTTCCTCTGGGCCGAGAGGAGTTTTTCTTTGGCTTCGCAATACGTGGCAAAGTCCCGATAACGGTCGAGGTGGTCTTCCGTCAGATTCAAAAACACAGCGATCCTTGGGTGAAATTGTTTCACCCACTCGAGTTGGAAGCTGCTTACCTCCACAACCCCCCAGTCCCAGCTGCCGGAAACAAACCCGATCAATGGGGCACCAATATTCCCTCCGACAAAGACCCTCAGCCCCTTTGCCTTGAGGATCCGCCCTATCAGCGACGTGGTTGTACTTTTCCCATTGGTGCCGGTAATGGCTACCAGAGGCACAGGAAGGCAACGATAAGCCAGCTCGATCTCGCTCAGTATTTCTATTCCTCTTTTACTTGCCTCCTGAAGTAGAAGATTTTCAGCGGGAACCCCAGGGCTTGGAATCAAGGTATCCAGCCCTGCCAACCAGCTCGTTTGCTCGCTGCCGAGAAATAAGCGGATGGGTAGTCCGGAAAGGGCTTCAATTTCGCTTTGAAGCTCCTTTTCCTCTTTTCGGTCACTTACCCGCACCTCTGCCCCCTGACGGACGAGAAAACGGGCGGTTTCAGTTCCGGTGCGTGCCAGGCCTAGGACCATGACTTTTTTTCCTTTTAATTCCATTCGTAAATTTTCTCGTTATGAGCATGGTCGGAACTTTGTCCCAAAATGGGTTGGACTGCCTGAATTCCATAAAATTTCCAAGCGCGGTTTTGAGCTTCTTTTTCATCTGAGTTTCAATGTACTCAACGCTAGCAACGAACAAATGATTGAAAGAATCCAAAAGCGGACGATGATCAGGGGCTCCGGCCAGCCCTTCAATTCATAATGGTGATGGATGGGGGCCATCAGAAAGACCCTTTTATGTCTTAGTTTGAAAGAGAGGACCTGAAAGATCACCGATAGGGCCTCGACTACGAAGACCCCTCCAACAATAACCAAAAGGATCTCGTTTTTAGTCATGACGGCTGCGATGCCCAGGGATGCACCGAGGGACAGGGAACCCACATCACCCATAAATATTTGAGCGGGGTACGTATTGAACCAGAGGAAGCCTAAACCTGCTGCGACCACCGCTCCGTAAAAGATGGTAAGCTCTCCGACCCCGGCGACATACGGGATCTGCAGGTACTCGGCTAATTTTAGATGCCCCGTAACATAGGCAATCAGGGCATAGGTTGCTGCGGCCGTCATGACGGGTCCGATCGCTAGACCATCGAGGCCGTCGGTTAAGTTGACGGCATTGGAGGCGCCCACAATCACCAGTATGGAAAAGGGAATATACCAGAACCCCAAGTCGGGGCGCACGTTTTTGAAAAAAGGGACCCCAAGTACACTGCTAAAATTAGGTAGGTAGTACAGGGCGACAGCGATAACCAGGGCAATGGTCACCTGGAAGAGAAGCTTGGTCCATGCGAACAATCCCTGACTGCTCTTCCGTTTGATTTTCAAGGAGTCGTCAATGAAGCCGATAACTCCGAAGGCCACAGTCCCAAAAAGCGCAAGTCCGATGTAAGGGTTGCCGATATCGGCCAGTAGGACGGTGGAGAGAAAGAGGGCGAGAATAATTAGTGTTCCTCCCATCGTGGGTGTGCCGGCCTTGGCCCCGTGAGTGGCCGGGCCATCTTCCCGGATGGGTTGGCCGACCTGCTTGGCTGCCAGGGAACGAATTAAGTGAGGACCTAAAAGAAAAGAGATCAGTAGTGCCATCAACGTAGCCAAGGCGGTCCGAAAAGTGATATAGCGAAAAACGTTCAAGACCGAATAGGTCGTATGCAGCGGATAGAGCAGGTAGTAAAGCAACGGTTATTTTCCTATCTTCTTAAACTCCGCTAATGTCTTGTCTAACCTCATGCCGCGTGAACCTTTGAAAAGAATCCAATCCCCCTTCTTTGCTTGCCTTCGCGCCAATCGGGCAATCTGCCTGTGATTTCTTCCAATGGTTACCTGCGATTCTTCCATCCCGCCAACCACGGTACCTGCTTTGACCAGATCGGCATGTTCACCGAGAAGGTAAAGGCGATCTATGTCGAGTTGTGCTGCCTGATATCCAAGTTCCCGGTGCCGTTTCCGGCTCTCTTTTCCCAACTCCAGCATGTCACCCAGCACCGCGGTTTTCTTTCTTTTGCCTCCTATCTCGGCCAGGGTCTTTAGGGCCGCTTCCATGGAGGAGGGGTTGGCGTTGTAGGTGTCGTTAATGATTCCGATCCCTCTCCATCTTTCGATAGCCATCCGCATCGGGAAGGGCTTTATAGCCTCTAGTCCGCTCCGTATGGTCGCAAGATCTACACCGAGTCCATAGGCCATTGCGGCCGCCCCTAGGGCATTTGAGAGGTTATGTTCACCGGGGAGCCGGAGTCGGATACGCCGGCGCTTTCTTCCCACGTGGAGTGTAAACTCGATGCCTCTCTCACCCAAACATCTGCAGGACTCTCCTCTCACCTCGCCTTTTCGTCCGTAGGCAATTTTCTTTCCTTTGAATCTCTCTCCCAGACGGCGCACCCAGGGATCGTCCGAGTTCACCACAGCGACGCCCCCCGGTCGGATGTCTTGAAAGAGGCTTCCTTTTTCTCGGGCGACCCCTGCCAAGCTGCTGAGCCCTGCCAAGTGGGCCGGCCCGACCGAACAGATGAGACCCATATCAGGATGAGCGATCTGGGTGAGACGGTGGATCTCTCCAGGGCAGCTGGTTCCCAATTCCAGGATCGCTACTCTTTCTCTTCCTTGAAGACGGAGGAGGGTCAGGGGCAGGCCCACAAGATTGTTATAGTTACCTTCGGTTTTTAGGATCCTTCCCTGAAGAGATGTTCCCCGGATCCGGGCACGTTCAAGAATAGCTGCCACCATCTCCTTTATCGTTGTCTTTCCGTTTGATCCTGTAATGGCCAAAACCTTAGGGGCTACTATTTGACGGCGATAGAAGGCCAAATCTCCCAAGGCCTCCAACGTATCGTGCACCTTGATCACGGTCATTTCCTTGAGAACTGACAGTGACGGTTTTGTATGGACCACCAAACATGTTGCCCCCCGGCGAACCGCATCCCTGAGGAAAGCATGGCCATCGAATCTCTTCCCCTTCAACGCTAGAAAGACCGATCCGCTTTCAATCTTGTTCGAATCGGTGACTACCTCATTGAAAATGTTTTCTCGACCCTTACAAAGCGTCTCTCCACCGGTCGCCAAAAGGATCTCTTCCGTTCTCCATGACATGGTAAGCTTCAGTTTCGGGTCTCGAGTATCACGGATCGGAAACAGACTTGACAGGTTTTTCCGCCCCGAAACGAAGAACTCTAAACTCGAAACTCACCCCTGATCCGGCCGAGTTCCCCCCGTGTTACTTCCCGATCATCAAACCGGGTCCGGTTGGTCCCGCGAATTTGATAATTCTCGTGTCCCTTCCCAGCGATCAAGACCAGGTCGCCAGCGCAGGCAATCCGAAGGACGCAACGGATAGCAACTCGGCGGTCAGGCTCTACCCAATAACCGGTTGGAGTTGTAAGTTTTGGGTTTGGCGTTTCGAGATCCGAGATTTGGACTTTATTCATACCGGTTTTTCGAACGCCTTCCTCTATATCATTCAGGATCCCGAGCGGATCTTCCGTGCGGGGATTGTCTGAGGTCAAAACCACTAGGTCGCTGATCCGTGCCGCGACCTCTCCCATCAATGGTCTTTTCCCTCGATCTCGATCTCCGCCGCACCCAAAGAGCGTAATCAAACTACCGGGTGTGAGCGGTCGCAGGGTGTTGAGCACTCGCTCCAGTGCATCCGGCGTATGGGCATAGTCCACCAAGACGGTGAAGCCAAGACAATTCTCGATCTTCTCCAACCTGCCAGGGACTGACTCTAATTGCGTGATGCCTTTTGCGATCACGCCGGGAGAGAATCCTAATGCTGCCCCAACTCCAACCGCCCCTAAGATATTCTCGAGATTGGCCGTTCCGATAAGCCGAGAAGAAAAAGGGAGTTCCTGATCTTTAATCCTGATCCTTCCGCTCAGGCCATTGAGACTGTCGTCGACCTCCAGCGGATAGATATCCCATCTGCTGTCTTGGCCATAACTTATAACCTCCACCCCTGGCCGACGGGCTCTTTCCATCAACTCTATGCCTCTTGGATCCCCTCCGTGAATGATGGCAAATTTCCCTTTCTTTGGACTAGATCCCAGGTGATCGGTAAAAAGCCTGCTCTTGCTGGAAAAGTAGTGTTCCATATCCTCGTGAAAATCGAGATGGTCGCGTGATAAATTGGTAAATAGGGCCCCGTCGAACTCCATGCCCCGCACCCGCTCCATTGCCAAGGCATGGGATGATACCTCCATCGTCACCGACTGCATCCCGGCCGCGACCATCTCCGCCAAAAGGGCTTGAAGGTCTATTGACTCCGGCGTGGTTTGAGGCGCGGCAACTGCGTGATCTTGATACCGATAGTTGATCGTGCCAATGACCCCTGTAGACAGGCCGGCGGCGGCGAAGATCGACTCCACGAGGTAAGTCACCGTTGTTTTGCCATTCGTACCCGTGACTCCAATAAGCACCATGTGGCGGCTCGGGTAGCCGAAAAACAGTGCCGCCCACTGCCCCATAGCGCTCCTTCCGTTGCGTACTCGGACCCACGCGGCCCCCTCCGGCAGCTGAATTTTACGCTCCACGACCACCGCGGAGGCTCCGCGTTCAACTGCCTCGCAAACAAATTCATGTCCGTCCACCCTTGCCCCGGGGACGGCAAAAAAAATATTGCCCCTCTGCACCCTTTTCGAGTCGTACGCAAGCCCGGTAACAAACTGATCCAAGTTGCCCTGCACCTCTTCAACCTCCCCTGCACTCAGGAGATCCTTAAGTTGCATTCCATCAACCCTGCAGTTTCAGAGTCAATGTCTCATTCTTCTCCCAGGCGGCTCCCGGTGGTGGTGACTGCCTGATCACGTACCCATCTCCCAGCATCTTTACGTTAACATCCAAGGTTCTGGCCTTTTCTAGAGCCTCTCGCAGACTGAGACCGACAAAATTTGGTACTTCCCGGCGGGTAATTTTGTGTTCTGGCGATTCGTTTGCGTTCTTAAATTTCACACCCACCAAAGACCCTTTTTGAGCCGTCAGCAACGGTAACGATTCCGGCCTATCCGGCACAACCCGGAGATGGCGTAGGGCACCACGCGCTATGTTACGAAAAGCCGGTGCCGCGACCGCACCCCCATAAACACTGAGTTGCGGTTCATCTACCAGGACCAACAAGACCAGACGAGGATCATCGGCAGGAACAAAACCGATAAAGGAGGCAACCCGTTTCTTTTTTGAATATCCTCCATGAACGAGATCAGGTTTCTGGGCGGTTCCGGTTTTGCCGGCCACTTCAAATCCTTCCACGCCGGCCATGAGACCTGTTCCCCCATGACGCACTACCCCTTTAAGGATTGAAGTGAGTGTGTGAGCCGTCTTTTCCGAAATGACACGACGCACAACGTAAGGTTGGGTTTTCCGAAGCACCTTGCCCTCCGGGCTCACCACCTCGCGTACCACGAACGGACGCATGAGAAAACCCCCGTTGGCGATCACGCCATAGGCCATGGCGAGTTGGATTGGAGTTGCCGAAATTCCCTGCCCGAAAGCGTGAGTTGCCAAGTCAATAGCTGACCATTTATCCGGGGACCTGAGCATTCCTGCCGACTCTCCCGGGAGGTCAATTTGGGTTGCCTGGCCAAACCCAAATTTTTTTATATATCTGAAGTACCGTTCCTTTTTTAGTTTTGCTGCCACCTTGGTTGCGCCGATATTGCTCGAGTATTGGAGTATCTTATAAAAGGGTAGCCAGCCGTACTTGTGGCTGTCATGAACAATCCTTCCCCCGTAGGGATATCTACCAAACTCGCAAAAGAAGAGATCATTCTTCCCCACGACTCCTTCTTGAAGAGCGGCGGCGGCTAAAATTGCTTTGAAGGTGGATCCAGGTTCGAAGCTGTCAGCGACCGTCCGATTACGCCATCGACGGGCGGAATACCGTGTAAAGTTGTTAGGATTGAAGAAGGGATAGTTGGCAAGAGCCAGGACCTCGCCCGTGAATGGCTCCACGACCACCACGAGGCCCGATTTGGCCCGGAATTTCGCGACCGCCGCTTTTAGCTGTTTTTCCGCCAGGTGTTGAATCGAGGTGTCAAGAGTCAAACGGATATCGGCTCCAGGCGGGATCTGGAGGTTTTCTACTCCCTGAACTAGAACCCGGCGCCCCAACGCGTCCCGCTCAGTAACCGAGGAGCCGGTTTCCCCCCGTATATAACGGTCAAAGCGTAGCTCAACCCCTTCCAGCCCCTGAGAATCTCTGCCGGCAAAGCCTATCACCTGGCCTCCGAGATGACCCTGAGGATAGTACCGCTTTGGCTCAAGGGACATACCGATGCCTGCCAAGTTGAGGGCACTAATCTTTTCTGCCTGCTTCGGGGTAATCTGGCGCTTTATCCAAACGAAGGGTTTTTCTGCTTTCAGCTTCCTTTGCAGCTTCATCGAGTTTAGGTTTAGGATTCTAGCCAAGGGCCGAGCAATGTTGTCCGGCTCTTTAATACGCTGTGGCCGGGCATAAACGGATCGAGCCTCTACACTGAGGGCCAACGGTTCTCCAGCCCGATCTAAAATCGCTCCTCGCTTGGGGAGGACAATCCACTCTTTATGGTGTTGTTTTTCACCCAGTCGTTTGAGTTTCTTTCCTTGAAGGATCTGAAGCTGAAAGGCGCGCAACCCTACGACTAGGAACATGAAAAGAAAGAGAAAAGTGGAAATGGCAAGGCGCGGTTTGGCCTTTGTAGTTTTTAGGGAACGTTTCATGGCAATATCGCCACCTGACCTTTTTTTGGCTCCCTCATCCCCAATCGCGCCGAGGCCATCTCTTCCAAGCGTTGAGGGGAGAGAAGGGTTGCCAACTCGACTTTAAGTTCGCGGTTTTCCTGCTCCAACCGGGCATGCAATTTGCTCGTAGTAGAAAGAACATAGCCTAAATGGACTACCTGTAAGCGTAGCCAAACCTGCAGCAGAGCCATTCCGACTAACAAGAGAGCAAGTAAAAGAACAGAAAACCAGAACTGACGTTTCTCTTGTGGATGAAACCGCCTGACCGGCTGTCTCTTGAGGAGGCCTAATCCCCAGATCTTCCTGTTTAGGGCTTTGGCCATCGTCAATTCCTAGATACGCTCCACGGCCCGAAGCCTGGCGGAACGGGCACGAGGGTTATGGCGAACCTCTTCCTCTGTGGGGAGCATCGCTTTCCGGGTAAGGAGCCTAGCTTTCCGGCTCCAGCCACAGCGACACAGGGGGGCCTTCGGGGGGCAAAGACAGTTCCGACTCCATTTACGGAAGGCATGTTTAACCAGGCGATCCTCCAGGGAATGAAAAGAGATCACCCCCATGCGTCCCTTGGGCACGATCAGCTCATAACCGTGCTCAAGGAAACCTGCCAAGTTTTCCAACTCTCGATTGACTTCAATTCTTAACGCCTGAAAGGTCCTCGTTGCCGCATGAATGTTACCACCCCTTTTGCCTGTAACTCGCAAGACAAGTTCCGCTAGATCGTGGGTAGTTTCGATAACTCGCTGGTTTCGCTGTCGATTGATCGCTAAGGCAATACGGTGGGCGTGTGGCTCTTCACCGTATTCCCGTAGAATTCGCTCTAGTTCAGACACGGCGTAGGTGTTCACCACCCGGTGGGCGTCCACCAGCTGGCGCCGATCCATTCGCATATCCAATCTAGCCTCAACCTTGAAGCTAAATCCCCGCACCGGGGTATTAACTTGATGGGAAGAAAGACCAAGATCGAGAAGAATACCGTCCACATGATCCCAGCCGATCTCCTTTAGTACTTCTCCCGCCCTCCTAAAATTTGCGCGTCGAGCTATCAACCGATCGCCGAATCCCTTAAGCTCTTGCCGGGCTGCCGTGATCGCGTCTTCGTCCCAATCCAGGCCTAGGAGTTGGCCACTGGAACCGCTCAGCGCTAAAAGTTTCTTTGCATGTCCTCCCCCCCCCAAGGTACCGTCTAGATATTTCTTGCCCGCCTCGGGTTTCAGGAGCTCCATGACTTCCCGGTCCATTACAGGTTCATGCTTGTAGACCATAAAACGGACCCGGGTTTGTCTTTACGCCGCTTCAGCTCACTCTCGACTCCGGTATGGAGAGTCTATTCATACTGCGGCAGAGCTGGTTCGACCGATACTCGGACTCCGTCGTCGGCAAATAGCCACCTTTTGACCCAGCCTTCCAGTACGTCAGCGTTCTCCTCCTCGCAGGCTTCTAAAAAAACATGCCAAGGTATGAGAGAAACCTTCATAGACTTTCCTCCTTTGGTTTGTTTTTTTGCGGTTGGGTACTTTGAAAGAGATACTTTGCCAATATTTTATTTCAATGATAGGTCCCGTCTCCCTCCCATTCGTCATCAAAACTCTCAATGGCATCTTCCAAGGATGTATACTGCTCAAAGAACTGGTCCATCCCTACAACTCTGAAGATATCCCTCAAATACGGACTCATGCCGGCAAGTTTCAAATCGCCATTCAAGTTTTTGAGAATCTGCAAGCGCTCCACCAACACACCGATGCTCAGGTAGTTGATGTGGTCGACGGCCTTAAGATTTAGGACCACTTTCAGTCGTTCCTTCTCGATCAAGGAACCGATAACGTCCTTGATCCTTATCATCTCCCGAAAATCAATATCGCCCGTGATGGCAATCACCGAGATGTCTTGGATGATATTGCGTTGCAGCATTTCTTCCCTCCTTTGACCCGAAGTCACTGGGAACCGAGACAGACCCGATGGGCCTCCTTCCTAGAGTCCCAAATCGCTGAGAAAATCAGGATCCTGCATCAACTTTTCCTCTCCCTCCGAAAATATCTTTCGCCAGGCTTCCCTATCCCAAACACGAAACTTATCGAGGGCAGATACCAGGCATACATTTCGCTTGAGATTGGCGTATTGCCGCAACAACGGCGGGATGAGAATGCGTCCTTGTTTGTCCACGTCGCATTCAAAGGCGCCGCCCAAGTAGTAGTTCTGAAACAGAACCATGCGTCGATCGAACTTCGGTTTCTTCCTTATTTCTTCTTCCAGACGGAGCCACTCGTCGAGAGGATAGACGTCCAAGCATCGAATACCATCAATGACAAAATTGGTAATGACGATGCGCTCGTCCCCTTTCCCGAGAAGGACCTCACGAAATCTCGAGGGGATACTTACGCGCCCTTTGGTATCTAAGGTATGCTCGAAACTGCCACGAAACATAATGCCACAAAATCTAGGATTATGGGATTTAATCCCACTTCATCCCACCTAGTGGCAACTTATAACCTCCTAGAATGGTTCTGTCAATAAAAAAATAGCCTCTTGTAAAGCACATTTTAAAATCTTCCACTATTATACCACAACATGTTGGTATACCTTAGGAGAAGTATGACAAAAAACCACAAGATATCGCGGCATTCCC
This sequence comes from Binatia bacterium, assembly GCA_046757725.1. Taxonomy (GTDB): domain Bacteria; phylum Desulfobacterota; class Binatia; order UBA9968; family UBA9968; genus JBHHYU01. Next base: position 2,093 of record JBHHYU010000054.1, on the reverse strand, counting down.
TTATTGGGCCAACAATAGCACCCAAGGGATAATTTAGGCGGACTGCGGGTTCAGATAACGTTTTATTTCTGTGAGACGAAAAGGTATTGGTTTCTGCTGAGTGAATCTAAGAAGGGGGCTAAAGTAGATCGATAAGCCGGATTCTGTTGTAGCCCCTAGAAGGGGCCACCAGCGATCATTCATCTTGCCCCATGATTGCTCACAGGGTCTAGCGACCTTACCCGAGGGTTAAGGCGGACCACCCGACCCTCCTATTTGGTCTTGCTCCAGGTGGGGTTTGCCATGCATTCACCATTACTGGCGAACCGGTGAGCTCTTACCTCGCCTTTTCACCCTTACCCACGAAAAACTTGGTAGGCGGTGTCTTTTCTGTGGTACTTTCCCCCGATTGCTCGAGGCCGCTGTTAACGGCCACCCTGTCCTGTGAAGTCCGGACTTTCCTCTCCTTGCCTCCGGTGTCCCGGTAGAACGAGGAGCGATCGCTTGATCTACTTTAGCCCGATGAGCCTTTTCTTACCTTGCGGTCAATGGCACGATTGGCCAATCGGTCCGCCAATTTGTTATTTTCTCGCCTCACATGGATGATACGATAGGTATCAAGCCGATGCAATAAGGGCAGAGCTCTCTCATAGAGCCGCTTGAGCTTGTCGTCCTTGACTCGATAGATGCCGGTTAACTGTCGTACCAACAGCTCGGAATCGCTCTGAACTCTGAGTCTTCTCCCGCCTAATCGGAGAACCCCTTCGAGGCCCATAAGGAGCCCCTCATATTCGGCAACGTTATTTGTGGTGTGACCTAGATATTGGCAAAGCTCCTTTAAGACTGTGCCCGTCTCATCGCATATAGCCGCGCCACAACCTGCTTCTCCGGGGTTTCCCCGTGCTGCCCCATCCACCATGAGCAACCACTCCCCTTGGGGGTCCGTTGTCATATTTTTTTCAGATCTGTTCGTCCGTTGGTATCGTCTGCTTGTGGTATAAAATACGCTGGCAACTGGGACAGAGGTTAAGTCTTTCGCTCCGGAGGGTCTCGTTCCATAGTTGAGGTGGAATATTCATATGGCATCCCTGGCAGATGCCATCGGTAACCGTAACCACGGCTGTGCCGCCACGCCGGGAGAAGATCAGCTCGTAGCGCTTGATCAGATCTCCGTTGAGCCGTGCAGCGACTTCCTGGCGAACTGCGGAAGTCTCAGCAATAACTTTATCCGCCGCCGCGACTTGTTCTCCCAGCTCGTCACATTGGCCCTTCCACTGCTCTTCTAATTTTTCTATCTCTTGCTGTTTCTCCTTGAGTAAAGCCTCACGTGTTTCCAGATCCTCCATGACCGTGATCAACTCTTCTTCCAATTGAGAGTTGTTAAACTTGATCTGATCGATCTCTCGTTGAAGTGATTGTAGCTCCTTGATATTTTTGATGCGATTCATTCGCATCCTTTTGTCCACCGTTTTTTTTGCATTCTCCTGCAACACCTTTTCCTTGTCTTGCCGGATTTTATCCCTCTCTTCCCACTCGGCCTTGAGTAACGATACCTCGCTCTGTTTAGCATTTACTTCTGTTTCCTTGCGTTGCCTGTTTGCTAGTAACATTTCCTTGATGCTGTGGTTTTCCTTTATCTTGCGGTCCATGTTCTGGAGTGAGACCAGAATCTCTAATTGTTCGCGCAACTCGAAACCTCCGAAAGCCTAAAAAAAGAAATGCACCCTTCAGGGTGCATTTCTTTTAGCCCAATCGCTGTACCGTTGTAAGTTTCCAATTCTCTTATTGCTTGTTTCACCTTTTCTCGGTGACTCCTCTCCATACCTTGTATATGGAATCTTTCCAGTTGTCAAAGGCATTAGGGTGATCTATCGGACAGAAGAATCTCGGCTCGTCCTCGACCATACGGTTAGGCTGCCTGAGAAGTTTACCCCGGTAAGCCTCAACCGGACTCTACTAGCGGTGATTTCTGTAACGGCCCATGTCCTTGAGTCTCCTTACGAGCTTCTTGGCCCCTGTCCAAGGCAGATCTATTTTATCCCAGAGGTGCCTGTCAAGCCATTTAAGAATGTAACCCAGTGGGGGATCATCTTGTCATCTAAGATCTAACCTTT
>JBHHYU010000053.1:0-21093 GCA_046757725.1 Binatia bacterium | reverse complement strand
CTCCAGGTAGAAATCCGCTAACATCGTCGCTTTAACTCCAAGTTCACCCATCGCCGGTCTGATCGAAGGCAGCGAGCGCAAGGAGTAAAAGTCTGAAACTGATTCTGTTGCCCCAGGTAGTTAAAATCATCTGAAGATCTGTCTAACACGCTAACTTGATGGGATGTCGCATAAGAGTTCAGAAATTCCGATCGTTGCCCTGTTGAAACTTCAAAGATTCCTGTTAGGGTAAACCAGGCGGAATATTATGCCTTGGTTTAAAATCTGAAAGGGTTATGGTAATGATTTGCATTCTCAAAAAGTATAAATGGGCGGTGGTGCTTGTTGGGGTCATCCTGTTACTGGCAGGACAGGTGTTGGCTCAAGGCAAGCCTAGCAGTGGAACTAGGGAGAGACCAATGGTTATTTTTTCGACGACACTCGGAGAGGTCACAATCGAGCTTTATTCCGACAAGGCTCCCGTAACCGTGGAGAATTTCCTTGCCTATGTGGATAGCCAATTCTACGATGGAACCATCTTTCACCGGATCGTACCCGGATTCGTCATTCAGGGTGGCGGGTTTACGGAGCAGATGGTGCAAAAAACAACCCGGTCCCCAATCAAAAACGAGGCGGACAATGGTCTAAAGAATGAACAGGGCACTCTTTCCATGGCGCGCACGCAGGACATCAATAGCGCGACCTCTCAATTTTTCATTAATTTGAAAGACAACTCTTTCCTGGACCATGGAACACGGGATTTTGGGTATGCCGTATTCGGAAAGGTGGTCAATGGAATGGATGTAATCAACAAGGCTGCCGCCGTGAAGACCGGCAATCAGGGGCCTTTTCAAAACGTGCCCGTTGAACCCGTGATTATTCAATCCGCACGGCGGAAGTGAAAGGTGCTGGCGTTTTCCACAGCGGTTCTTTCGGTCTACCCAAGGTAAATAGCTAAGCAGAAAAAGTCAGTCGACGATAAATCTTCCTGACGGCGTCCACATCTCGTTTGCAGTAATCGTGGATCTCGGCTTCCCTACCGGCTCTATAATACCCAAAGACTTTTGATCCGTCGAGATCAGTTTTCGGCGAGGGGAGATCAAGGGATTTGGCAAGCACATCCAGCTTAACAAGATCCCGTCCCCATTTCGACCACTCATGCATGGTGTCAAAGATAGGGGCGTTCCTAAATCTCGCGAAGGGTATCTCGCGGGACGGTTTAATCCGATTGATGACCGATCGTTGATAAATAAACCGTAGATCAAAATCTAGAACGTTATGACCTACGAAGAGGTTGGCCTCAGTTGCCAGTTTCCAGAAACCACGGATAATTTCCGACTCTTCACCGTACAAGATTTCAACCGGCGCTTCACGTGGTGGGTCAACGACATAGCCGAGACAGAGTATCCTAGCCGTAACAGCGGCCAAGCTCAGCCGTTTGATAATCTCCGGCTCGTTGAGGGACAGTTGCGTATCCTGTAATCCGTTTTCTAGTAAGGCCTGTGGGGTAGGCACCGTTTCGATATCGAGAAATAGAATTTTCATCAATCACCTAGTTCCAACCGATCAAGTCATAACCTTTTTCGCGGAGGCAACGGTTAACGAAACTCTTGTATGCCGGGTCGGGCTCGCGCGGGCGAAATAGCCCTCGGAGGAGGCTCCCGGTTAAGGCTGCAGCTCCACCTCCTGCGGCTCCCGCGGCAGCGCCACGAGCGGCGCTGCCGACCACTGCGCCACTCGCGGCTCCCGCGGCGGCGCCAATCGCGGCACCCGTCCCTGCACCAACCGCCGCTTCCTTAGCCACCTCCGTGTCAGCTCGCTCTGAAGATAGATAGGCTTCGGCCCGTTGCATACACGCATTTGTGTCTCGCTCCGCTATGTTGGGTCCTACCCGTCTCAGGTGAGCGTTTGCATATAAAGCCGGCCGCTTCATCGTACAGGCGGTAAGACCGAAAAGAAAACACGCTAATAAAAACGGCAGCTGAAACCTCGTAAGATACGCCACGTTGATCCTTTATGACGCGAAATTGCATGCTAAGCAAGAAGGACCTTCTCTTGACTCACCTGTTAAAGCTGAAAGCTACGTTTTCAAGCGTAACCGAGAAAGTCAAACAGGTATGCTCAGAAGAATCTATAAGCTGGGTTAAACACCTACCTGGGTAGCTTGACCGAGCCGTAAGAAAAACAACTTGAAGCCGGTCACCTCTCTCGAGAGACTCTGCCGGGCGGCTTCGGAATAGACCCGCACCTGATGGCGGTATTTTGCTGCCACCTGTTCGAGATCCTTCTGCTGAATTCGATCTGTCTTGTAATCACCGAGGTACAGCTGGTCATCTTTCTCAAAGATCAGGTCGATGACACCCTCCATGATTTGCCCGTTCCAGGAGATTAAAAGAGGGACTTCACGCCCGAGGATGTTAGCGGAAGCGAGCTCCATGTAAGCCTGCGATGCAAAGAACACACGGAAGATCCCCTCCAACTCCGGTTGAATCCTCCGCCGGTCTCCAGCGGAGGTGGGTTTCAACCAACGGTCCAAAAAAGGTGTTAGTTGATCCTGAAAATCCTTCGGGTTTGACTTAAAACCCCATTCCTGAAGAAAGCGATGCGCCAGCTCGCCAACTAGCATAGCCTCAGTTGGAGAGCTGAGCCTTCTCTCATCAGGGAGGTTTCCCTCGGCCAGCTTCACCTCCTGCCGTTTCAATAGCGTAGGGCTGAGGAAGAGGGGACTCTGGAGTGCTGCTTCATAGTTCCTGGCGCGTTCCTGCCAGAGCTGAGCGTAAGGCTTCCAGTCTGACTTAGAGATATCGTCTAAGGGTTTTTTGGGTCTTTTAATTGGAGAGGTGAGTTGTTCTCTCACGGCGTGAAACTCGACCTTACCGTTCCCCGCAGGAACAAGCGTCGATGCTCTGAGAGATGATAAATCTCCTAAGGAAGTTTGCAGCATCGAAAGGAAGCTCCCCCTATCTTGTCGCTCGGTTGATGCACAAGAGATCATCAGGTGTTCTCGGGCTCGTGTCATAGCCACGTAAAGAACGCGCTTTTGCTCCTCTCGGTCACGGAGCCTTTCTTTTTCAGCGAGAAATACCCCAGGCAAATTCCAGTGTTCACCTACCTGCAAACCCACCAGATCGGTGGACCAGTCGTATTGGACTTCCGTTAGCTCACCCCCGTGGACGATCGCGCCATGACAACCGGCGAGAACCACAACCGGGAATTCCAGTCCTTTGGATTTGTGGACGCTGAGGATTCTAACCGCATTGAGGTTCTCTTCCGCAAGGGCGCCCTCTCCCTCTTTTTTTACATCCCCAACCCAACGCTGTAACCTGGTAATGACTTCCTTGAGGGTACCCGACCCTTCTTGTCCCATCACCTCTGCCTGTCGGCAAACCTTTTCCAAGTTGGCGACTGCCTGCTCACCGCTAAAGGACTGCGCAGCAAGAATCGTAATGGGTAGGTTGCTAAAAACCCGGGCGACTGCCTCGCCGGCCGGAATCTTACGAGTCTCCAGATGGAGCCTATGGAGAACGCCGTAGAGATCCTCAATGAGTGCTAACGATTTCCTTTTGACGCCGGCTTTCCGGCTTATCAAGTTGCGGTAATTCAGTAGATTCTCACGGTGAAGTTGAAGTATCTCCGCATCCTTCAGTCCTCCCACCGGGGAGCGTAGAACACCCACAAGGGCTGACCTGTCATAGGGGTTTTCAACTGCGCGCAGAAGGTTAACGGCATCAATGACTTCTTGCGCGGCATAGAAGTGTCTTTCCCCCTCTACGATGTATCTAATTCCTCTCCTGCGGAGCGGCTCCAAGTATTGATGAACATGAGTCATGGTCCTCAAAAGAATAGCAACGTGTCCGGGTTGAACGACCCCTCGTCGGTGATCTCGGTCAAGGTGTTCAGCCTTTCCCAGGACCTCCTCTGCAAGCCATCGGGCCAGGCTTTCAGCTTCCAGCCTGCGCCCGCGATCGGCGTTGGCTTCGCCATCTTCAGTCTCTACTTTTCGAATCTCTACTTTTCGAAATGGCAAGGGATGGGATTCCACCTCTGCTCCGACGTCGAGGGGTTCGGGGGAGTGAATGCCTACGTATGGGGGTTGTAGTCCTTCACGAGGAAGGATCAGCGGATCAAAGACCCCGTTCACAACTTTCAGTATTCCTTCGTGGCTCCTGAAATTGGTAGTGAGCCTGCATTCGATGCCATTTTGGGCTTTAATGATTTTTTCAATGATATTGAGGTAGGCTTCGATATCAGCCCTACGAAATGCATAGATAGACTGCTTGGGATCACCGACGACAAAAATCTTACCGGGCATCAGCCGGACCTCTCTCCAGTTTCCAGCTTGCTTACCAGATGCTTCGGCTAGGTAAAGAAGAATTTCATACTGAACCGGGTCGGTATCTTGAAACTCGTCAACCAGGACTGACTTGAACTGCTGCTTGATTTCCTCACGCACGGAGACGTGGTCTCTCACCAGATTCCTCGCCCGGACAAGCAAAGCGTCGAACGATACAAAACCTTCTTGTACGAAACTTTCCCGGCACCCCTGAGCAAATGGAATCAGAAGATCACAGAGTAGCAGCGTCAACGGCCTATTGATTTGGCAAAGGCGCCTGGCCACGCGTACCAACTCTTCAGCCTGCCGAAACTCATTCTCGGCCCAGGTCTTCACTCGACCCGCCGTCTTTTCCGCTACCAAGGATTTTTCTTTTTCCAGCACTCCCTCCTGGATTTCTCCGTGGGCCGAAACCTCCCGGATCAGCTTTAGAGCGGCCCGCGTGAGTTTGTCGACTTGGTGCTTTTCTTCGGGATGTTCTTTGATAAGGCGGAGGGCCTTATCTTCCAGTGTCTTTAGCCACGCTGATACCGGCAGAGGGACCTTTTGGTTCCGGATCAAACTGCATAGTTCCTGAAGCCGATCAAGTTGTACGGTTTCCGAAGTTAAGGAAAACGTGAGACGCCGTATTTCCTCTAGGGAGATCTTCGTCAGGATACGGCGCCAACAGTCTTTTCGACCTCCGTTACCGGAAAGCTCCCGATCCAGCCAAATAGCCCATTGCTCCTCGAAATGACGCTCAAACCATGAACCATCATCCTCTCGAAACTGGGGGTCGAGCCCTGCCTCGATGGGGTAGAGTCTAAGCAAGGTAGCCGCAAAGCTGTGGATGGTACCGATCTCACTTCTCTCGATCTGGCGTAGCGCGTCCCTCGATCGAGAATCAATCAATTCCTTGCTGAGATGGTACTTGCCGATGAAGGACTTGATTTCTCCTTGGACTTCCGCCTCACTTGCGCTACCCGGCTCTCGATCCAGACGGGAGTCAAGATAGGATTGAAGCCGTTGTCGAAGACGGTTTCTCATCTCATTGGCCGCCTTGTTGGTAAATGTCAACGCCACGACCTCGGTGATTTTTAACGGATCCGGATTACGCATCAATAGGTGAACTAGGCGATTCACAAGCAACGTGGTCTTGCCTGTCCCTGCACCAGCCGTGACGACGACGTTTCGATCAAATGTGGTAGCGGCCCGTTCGCGATCCGCTCTATCGGGGAGGTTGGGTAGAATAGTCACGACTTTCTCTTCCTATGGGGACGAAGTTTCTTCCCCACGTATCGGTTTTTCCTTTGTCGGATTCTTATGCCTGAGTCGGCGATGCTGTCTCGCAACGGGGTCGTTTTCCGCTCGCCAGAGGGTAGGCAGGTGGTTTTTCCGACAGACCTCTGAGACCTCACAATGATTGCAATAAAGACCCGGTTGAATAAAAAATCGGCCACGGTGAATACCGTCTACAATGCGAGAGAGAGTATCTTTTAAGTCATTGCCCAGCTGTCCTTTCCATGCGTCGGCAGGGAAAAGTTCGATCACAAGGGGACCTGCAGCCCATCGGGAGGCAAGGAAATAGAATGCCGCCTCAACCATCGGCTTTGTGTTTGTTTTTTTTTGAAGAGAAGCAAACCGCTGAGCGAGAAGGAGGTAAAAGGGAGGTTGTAGCCTTTGACCTCGTAAGGCGGAGCGGGGGAGGTGATTGTCTTCCGGAGACCGATTTCTTCCCGATTTAAGCTTGTAATCAATGACCCTATAACGGCCCTCCTGGGGCTGATGATCGATCCGATCCATGCGTCCGTGAAGGACAAGCCCCTTCAGGGGGACCGGCCAATCTCCCGTCAATTGCTCGTTGGCTTCGATCTCGAGCGCAATAGGGCGATAGCCTGATCGGGCAAGCTGTTGGAGATCCTGTGTTACAGCCTGGGCCAGCAACTTTGAGAGTGCTTCTTGAAAAATCTCCCACGCGAGTGGATAACCCACCGGTTTTTTCAACTCGTACTCGAAGAAGGCTTTCCGTACGATCGGGTCGAGGCTTGCCTGAACGTCAACTGAAAAATCGCTTGTATCGAAAAGGCCACGATCAAGAAATTCCTGGTAAAGCGATTTGAGAATAGTATGTGCGAGTATGCCCAGGTCGGAAGGGCCGGGAATCGTTAGCTCCTCCGGTCTTTCCAACCGTCCGAGTCTTAAAATATGATACGCAAAGAATTGAAATGGACAGGAAGCATAGCGCTCCAGGGAGGTAGGAGAGACCCCGGTTTTGTAAAGCCCCCTCTGGAAATCGGAAAGCGGGCCCAGGATGCCGTCATAATCGGCCAGTAGACCCCCGGCGGCTTCTAATCGCTCCATTACTTGGCGGCCGCGCTTGTAAAGGGAAGATGGGGGTAGGAAGAGTTCAACAAGGGGTAGCGGCTCTTGGGCTCTCAGCGCCAGCCGAATGGCAAGCTCTTTAGGTGGGAACAGCGTGTCCTCAGTGAAAGGGTGTACCGCCTGTTTTTCTACTATCCCTCGTGGGATGGTTCTCTCGCTAAAGGTTGTGGCCGCCTCATTGCTTCCCAGAGCATGGTGAAGCTCCGCGAGGTACCAGGAGGGGGCCAGCGCTCGTCCCGTTTCGTCGGAGCGCTGGTAGAGGCAGTAAAGCCTTTCCCTCGCCGCTCCCACTAGCAATGTAAAGAGGAGTTTCTCCTCATCGAAGGCGGCGAGTTTTTCACTGACCTTATATCCGAGCACCGACTCTAGAATCCGTCGGGACCGGTCTCTTAGAAAGGCGTCCTCGCGAATGGTACGAGGGAACACTCCCTCGTTGAGACCAAGGATGAAGAGTGCCCGAAAAGGGACCCCACGCGCTGCCATCACATCCTCCACCGCTACACCTTTCAGATTCCAAGGCATGAACGAGAGAGAAGAACGCTCCAACCAGTGCTGGTAGGTCCGGATAAAATGCTCCAGAGTAACCTTTGGGTTGATGGCTTCTAATCCGGCAAGTCCCTCGAGGCCGTACAGTATCATTTCTCTGGCCTGCTTCTCCTGGGAATCTCCCGTGCCTACGCTTTCATCGGAAAGCATGAGGTATTTATGCAGCAGCTCTTGCCAGGCGCTGGCATAGTGACTCCAAGTGGCTTCTTTTGGTAAAGTATCTAGATCCCGATAGAGTTCGGTAAAGAGCTTCCAGAGTATGCGAAGCTGAGAGGCGGGAACGGTCAATGTTCTATGATCTTCATCCGTGTCCGCGTCTTCGGTTAGGATCACCTCGCCATTCAGGTGTCTTTCCAGGCGGCGCCATTCTTCCAGACCTTGCGTAACGCCAAGCTGTCGCGTGAAAAGATCCCAGAGGTCGGGACGGGGCATCGTTTCCTCCGGGCAGAAGCGTTGCGTATAAAAAAATGGAGAAGAAACCAGATCGACAAAAAGAGAACGGAGGTAGTGCTTGAGCGGGAGATTGATGAGAAGAATTACGGTTTTGACAAGAGGAAATTGCACCAGAGGCTCCTTTGCCGACGTGCTTATGGAGATCCCGTGCTCTGGAAAGATTTGTTTGATCCAAGGAAGGTAGGCTTCAATATTGCGTGCCACTACTCCAATTTCATGAAAAGATAGGCCCTCGTCAGAAACTAAACTTAGGATCTCCTTTGCAGCAGTGAGCACCTCATCGTGCATGCCGGAACAATCGATGATAGTGCAACGGAAATCCTGTGGAAGGGAAAACTCGCAGGCGTCAGGCTCATCACAGAAAATGGGGAGGAACTTAGACTGAACGGATGTGTTGACGGGAGCCTGTGCATGACCCGAATCGACGGCGAGATTTCCAATTTGCGAGCCTTCGGTACCTAGGCCTTGGATGTAACTCTCATAAAAGCGCTGGGCAAATGCCCAAGCGGGATGTTTCGGAGTCGCGTAGACAAGAGGGAACAGGAGGGTGGTAGGGTAGTATCGTGCAACGGTCTGGAACAGGTCGACTTGGACTTGCGTCAGATCATAGAAGCCATAATAGAAGATCTGGCTGAACTGTTTGAGAAAAACAGACGAAGGAATCTGTTTGATAACTGAGATATCCAGGTCTGAGTAGTCTCGGATTTTACGCCTGTCGCAGCAAGAAAGAAAAGATTGGAACAGGAAAAAGAGATCGAAAAGCTTTTTTCCGGTCTCTTGATTGAAGTATCCTTCATTTAAGGCTTCGAGAACCCGGGTTGGCTCTACCCTGCCGTCCTTCAGGTCGCGAAGAGTCTGCCATAATGCCGCACATCCTCCAACCCTTTCTTCTAAACCGGAGAACGCTGAGGTGCCGTGATACCGCATCCGGATGATTTGCCTCAAAGACTCTTCGAGAAAAAGGTCATCCTGAAGTGTGGGACTGCTTGGTCCCTTAAGTTCCTCAAAGAGCCGGAGGGAAAGCTGGTGAAATGTCAGGATGTAAACATTAAGGAGGTCCAGCCGATGCTCGCTGGCTAGCAGCACTTTAAGCCGACGTCGGAGCGAACTAGAAGGAACTAGAATCAAAAGCGGGCACAGAAGAGCCCCACGCTTATGGCTAAGAATTTCCCTGACCAGGGCATCCTCAAGGTCCGGATGAAATCGGCCTAGAATAGTTTGCATAAAACTCTGGAAAGAGTTTCTATTGTAGTATCCTGTCGATCGTGGCTAGCCCTTGAAAAGCATCGCAGGAGATTTCTACGATGCTGCTTGTCGGGAACGCCAGCTCAAACATTAACATAGCTTGCATTGAGCTCAAAGTTTTTTGAGTTGCAAAACCGGAGACAATGTTTTAAAAAAGGCAAGATTCCCTTTTCTCCATGTTTTTCAAGCATACTATTCAAACCATAACTTTCTCTCTCCTCTTTTTCCTTTGCTTTGCGTGGAGGCCTCCCAGTATAGCACCACAAACTGGGAACGGGATTGTTGTCTCAGACAATGAGCTAGCTACCAAGGCGGGGATGGAGATCCTCAAACGTGGGGGTAACGCGGTGGATGCTGCGGTCGCCACGGCCTTTGCCCTTGGCGTGGTTGGACCTGCCTCATCAGGTGTTGGAGGTGGGGGGTTTATGGTGATCTATCAAGCGAAAGAAAAGAAGGCTCATGTGTTGGATTTCCGCGAAACGGCTCCCATAGCGGCTAAGAGGGCTCTCTACACGAAAGGAGGACGACCTGTTTCCGCTCTAAGCCTGACAGGTCCGCTGGCCGTTGCCGTCCCGGGCGCAGTTGCCGGTCTTGCAGCGTCATTGAAGCGGTTTGGCAGCCTGCCATTGCCAGCCATCATGGCCCCGGCGATTCGCTATGCTAGGGAAGGTTTTCCCCTCCACCCACACCTTCGAGATGCTTTGAAACGCTCACTTCCCACCATTCGGAAGCGCCCCGACTTCTCCCGTATCTTTCTCAGGGCAGATGCGATTCCGGACATAGGGGAGAAAATCCGCCAACCGGAACTAAGTGAGACCCTAAAAGCCATCGCAGAGAAGGGTTCAAAGGTTTTTTATGAAGGTTGGATCGCTCAGGCCATTGCAGAGAGGCTGAAGACTGCCGGCGGTGTTTTGACTTCCGAAGATCTAAAAAACTATAAGCCCGTGTGGCGGGAACCCCTGCTCGGCACCTATCGCCAGCGGCTTGTGATTACCATGCCTCCACCGAGCTCCGGAGGAATCGCCTTGATTCAGATGCTCAACGTATTGGAGGGTTATCAGCTCGGTCTGATTCCCCATAACTCTGCTACCTATCTACATCTCCTAGCGGAAGCCATGAAACATGCCTTCGCCGACCGGGCACAATATCTGGGAGATCCGGATTTTATTAAGGTTCCTGTCGAAAAGCTTATCTCGAAAAAATACGCTACCAAGATACGCAGCCATATCTCTCCCGTGCGGACTTACCCTACCAAGTTTTACGGGATCAGCTCTTTAAAGACCGAAAAGGGAGGGACCACCCATTTTGGGGTTCTTGATGGATCCGGCAATGCCGTCTCATGCACCTTAACCATAAACACCCGATTCGGCTCAAAAATCCTCGTCCCGCGGACGGGGATCATCCTCAACAACGAGATGGACGATTTTTCCATCCACGCTGGGATACCGAATGTCTACGGGCTCATAGGCAACAAGGCAAACTCCCTTCAGCCCAAGAAAAGGCCTCTCAGTAGTATGACCCCAACCATCATCCTCCAGGGTGACCGTCCTGTTCTAATTGTAGGGGCCTCAGGGGGGCCCCGCATTATCACGGCCACCTTGCAAACTATCCTGAACACTCTAGATTACCACATGCCGCTTAAAAAAGCGGTACAGTCTCCCCGGGTTCATCATCAGTGGATTCCCAATGAGCTTAGGGTAGAAGGTAAAATCTCCCGAAATACTATAAAATCGTTACGACGGAGGGGACATGTGGTCAGAGGGAAAAAAACCATAGGGGTTGTGCAGGCCATATTGATCAAGCGAGGCCAAATGACGGCGGTGGCTGACTCCAGAAAGAGACGGCTGGACACCAGGAGAAGCCTGAGATAGAGGTATTCAGAAAGCTAGATCTAAAGAGAAGGAGAACCGTGCCATGAAGAGAATTCGAATCCTTGCCGGACTGCTGGTAGCCATAAGTGTATTCCCTGTGGTGTCTTGGTCGAAAGGTCCCGATCCCAAACTGATTGAAGGCGCAAAGAAAGAAGGGAGTCTCACCTATTGGACAACCATGACTCTGAGCCAGAGTAAGCAAGTCGTAGACAAATTTCACAAAAAATATCCTTTCATAAAAACAGAGCTCTATCGCACCGGCGGTGGGCCACTGCTTAACAAAATCCTAACCGAGGATCGCGCCGGCAGACATGAATGGGATGTGGTTTCAGGAAGAGGGGAACTCTTTCTCCCCTTAATGAAGAAAAAGCTTTTGGCCCCTTACCGCTCTCCCGAGGCCAGCCATTTGCCCACAGATCTAGCGGACAAAAATGGCTATTGGGCGGCCTATTACGCGAATCCCTATGCTTTAGGATACAATACCCGCATGGTCAAAAAAACCGACGTTCCCCGGACCTATGATGATCTACTCGACCCTAGATGGAAAGGGGGAAAGATATCGATTGACAATGAGGCCTTTGGCCTTCTTTCCGGGCTTATCAAGGCATGGGGCAAGGAAAAAGCCGTTGCTTACTTCAAGAAGCTTGCTGCACAGAATCCGGTACCCATGCGGGGTAATACCGCCAGGGTTCAGCTTGTCATGGCCGGAGAATTCCCCTTGGTGATCGCTTATGCACCGACGATCCAGCGGGCGACCACCTTGGGCGCACCTATTGATTGGGTTCCTCTGGAGCCTGTTCCCGTCCAGGTCAACCCGATGATGCTTGGGGCAAAAGCTCCGCATCCCAACGTGGCCAAGCTTTTCCTAGACTTCGTCCTATCCCAAGAGGGGCAACAACAGCTCGTGGGGTTCCAGCGGATTCCTGCACGTCAAGATATCAAGCCCAAACCTGCGCGGCTGTTCCATGGGTATAAGCGTATTGTGGAAACTCCCGATTCCTATACGAACTTTTCTGAAACGGTAAAACTCTATCAGAAAATCTTTCATCTGCGCTGACCTGTTTCCGCAAGCGGGCTGTGACCCGGCTTGGGAGTTTATTCGTTAGCGTTGGGAGTTAGCACGAGATTACGATTCGCCGGTACATGAATGACGAGCTAGGAACGGAAGGGATCCTGGATCATAATGGTCTGATCCCTTGCCGGGCCTACCGACACCAAGACCATCTTCGTGTCAAGAATGTGTTCTAGACGCTCGATGTACCTTTGCGCATTGCACGGGAGGTCCGCAAGGCTCCTGACCCTCGAAAGAGCGGTATCCCAACCCGGCATCTCTTCCCATACGGGTTTAGCGTGCTCTAGTACCTTCACGCTGGAAGGAAACTCACGATAGGTCCGACCTCTGTAACGGTAGGCCGTGCAAATCTTGATCTTTCGGAAGCCGGTTAGGACATCGAGCTTTGTGAGAGCTATTCCGGTAATGCCGTTGATGCGCACAGCATGACTTACTCCGACTGCATCAAACCAGCCGCAGCGGCGTGGCCTCCCGGTGGTCGAGCCGAACTCGCCCCCCTCCCGTTTCAGCCTTTCCCCCTCGGGACCCTTGAGTTCCGTGGGAAAAGGACCACTCCCCACACGAGTCGTATAGGCCTTTGAGATGCCAATGGTTTGATGAATGTGTTGGGGGCCTACCCCCGCCCCGGTACACACTCCCCCGATCACGGTATTGGACGAAGTGACAAAGGGATAGGTTCCGTGGTCCACATCGAGGAGTGTCCCCTGGGCTCCCTCAAAAAGGACCTTTTTACCGGCTTTGATCTCACGGTTCAGTAAGGATGCCGTGTTGGTGATATATCGTCTAAGTTTTCGCCGATAATGGCAGTAGGAATCGTGAATCTCTTTAAAGTTTAAAGCCTTCTCCTTGAGGATTGCCTTGAGATAAATATTTTTCTCTTTTAGATTGTTGCGCAGCTTAACGCGGAATGTCTCCGGGTCCAAAAAGTCAATGAAACGGACACCGGTCCGGGCCACCTTGTCTTCATACGCTGGACCGATACCACGCCCTGTAGTGCCAATTTTTCCTTTGCCCCTCAGCCTCTCCCGGGCCTGGTCAATGGACTTATGGTAGGGCATGATGAGATGTGCATCTTCGCTGATTCGGAGTAATGCGTCATCTGGTAGAAGCCCTTTGGTTTTAAGGCTGCCGATCTCTTCAAGCAGAACTTTCGGATCGACCACGACACCGTTCCCGATCACACAGAGTGTATTCGGGTGAAGGGCCCCTGAGGGAATCAAGTGGAGGACCGTTTTTTCTCCATCAACAACGAGCGTGTGGCCGGCATTATTACCACCCTGAAAACGCACCACAATGTCGGCATTTTCGCTCAGCAGGTCGACAATTTTGCCTTTGCCCTCATCCCCCCATTGGGCTCCTATAACCGCGACGTTCGCCACTTGAAACCTGCTAGAGCTTTACGAGTTGGGCGTTAATAATATTGGGTAAGCCACGTAGGGCTTCGAGGGTCTCTTTAGGAACGGCAACGTCCACATGAAAAAAAGAAATGGCCAGTCCGCCTACTTGCTCCCGTCCTAATTCCAGCCCAGCGATATTAATCCCCTTCTGTCCTAGAAGGGTGCCAACAGCACCGATAACGCCTGGGAAATCTTGGTTATGAAGGATAAGAATGTATCCCTCGGGGGCTGCATCGAGATAGAAGTTATCAATCTTGACAATACGGGGGTTATGGCTACCGAAGATGGCGCCTTCAACCTTGATCTCCTTGTCCTGCGTTTTGACCCTAACGGCAATGGAGCTGGAAAAGTCACCGGCACGACTACTTTTTGACTCTACGATCTTAATGTCCCTATCGCGGGCTACCACCGGCGCATTGACATAGTTGACGCTGGACTCCATCATCGGGGTTAAAATGCCCTTAAGAACTGCCAAAGTCAGCGGGGCCACGTCGTATTGGGTCACCTCTCCGCCGTATTCGATGTGGACCTCCTTGGGGAGCTTAGCCAACATCTGGACCTGAAGACTTCCGAGCTTCTCTCCCAAAGTAAGGTAGGGGAGAAGCATACCAAGAAGCTCCGAACTTACCGAAGGAACGTTCACGGCGTACCTGATAACTCCTCGAGTCAGGAAATTGACCATCTGTTCCGCTACTGCGATGGCCACGTTTAGCTGCGCCTCATCCGTGGAGGCCCCTAGGTGGGGCGTTGTTATCACCTGCTCCATCTTGACGAGTGGGTGATCCGGGGCGGGAGGTTCATTAACGTAAACATCCAAAGCAGCCCCAGCGACCTTCCCATTCCGAAGTGCGGCCTCTAAATCGTTCTCGTCGACGATGCCACCTCGGGCGCAATTGATGATCCGAACCCCTGTTTTCATCTTTGCGAAGGCATCTCGATTAATCAGTCCACGAGTCTCTTCGATCAATGGTGTATGCACGGTGATGAAATCCGAGTTCTTGTAAATCTCGTCCAAACTCACCAGCTCCACCCCTAGACGAGCCATACTTTCGGGCGGTATGAAAGGATCGTATCCGAGTACCTTCATCCGCAATCCCAGCGCCCTCTCAGCGACAATACGGCCGACATTACCGAGACCTATGACTCCCAAGGTCTTGTTGCAGACCTCCGTTCCCATAAACTTTGCCCGCTTCCACTGTCCCGCTTTAAGCGATGCGACCGCCTGGGGAATGTGGCGGGCAAGCGATAGCATGAGAGAGATCGCATGTTCTCCCGTGGTTACATTATTCCCGCCTGGGGTGTTCATGACCACAACCCCTTTTTTGCTGGCAGCTTCCACATCGATGTTTTCTACGCCGATGCCGGCCCTGCCGATGACTCTGAGGTTGTGTGCGGCCTCGACCAAATCTGCGGTTACCTTGGTGCCACTGCGGATAACCCAACCGTGATACGGACCCACGATCTTTCTGATCTCTTCCGGTTTAAGTCCCAGGTGTACGTCAACTTTAAACCCTGGGGTGCGTTCAAATACCTGAAGTCCCTGAGGGGACAAACTATCCGTCACGAGAATTTTTGTACTATCCATCAAGGGTCTCCATAAGGATTTCTTCGGCAGCAGCACTTCCCCGGCCCAGTTTGATGGGGAATCCAAACTTTTTCAGTGCCATTTCTAGAGCGCCGATGGCGACCAGAACATCAAACGCCCCCATGTAACCGACGTGGGCGATCCGGATAATTTTGCCCTTCAATTGATCCTGTCCTTCAGCGAAGGTGATTCCCATGCGGTCACGAAGATAGACGAACAATTTCCCACCATCCATGCCCTCGGGCAAAAAGATTCCCGTGACCGCCGGACTCGGGTTATCAGGGGCGAGGAGTTTGAGCCCTAACGCCATTGCAGCGGCCCGAGTTGCCCTTGCCAACCGATCATGGCGGGCATAGACATGGTCTAAGCCCTCTTCCAATATCATTTGTATCGCTGCACGTAGTCCGAACGTCAGAGAAACCGCGGGCGTGAAAGCTGTAGTATTTTTTTTCTGATTTTTTCGCTCCAGTGCCAAGTCAAAGTAGAATCTCGGCAGTTTCGCCTTTTCGGTCCTAGCCCATGCACGGTCGCTCAACGCGATAAATCCAAGGCCAGGGGGAAGCATCAGGGCTTTCTGTGAGCCCGTGACCAGGACGTCAATACCCCATTCGTCCAAGGGTATAGAAAGGACGCCGACAGCTGTGACACCATCTACCAGGAGGAGCGGACCGGACCTTGTAATCTGTGCGATCTCACGCACCGGATGCAACGTGGCGGTGGAAGTTTCACTGGCCTGGACAAGGACTCCTTTAATGTCAGGATGGTCCCGAAGCTGCTTTTGGATGGTTTCAGGCTTGACAGCGTTTCCCCATTCCACTTTGATCTCAATGGTTTCAAGGCCAAATGCGTGACAGATCTTTAACCAGCGCTCACCGAACTTGCCTCCATTGATCACAAGCAACTTCTCACCCGGAGAAAAGAGGTTAGAAACAGCCGCCTCCATAGCTCCTGTACCTGAAGACGCCAGAACCAATACATCGCTTTTTGTCCCAAAGAGCTTTTTGAGTCCCTCTTTGGCTTCAGCAAAAACGTCGCTGAATTGGGGCGTTCTGTGGTGAATCATGGTTCCTGCCATAGCCGTCAGGACCTCGTTGGGGATAGGCGTGGGACCTGGGGAGAGTAAATATTCCTTAATCATCTTTGATCCTTTTCTTTGGTAATGGGTGATCATCACCCCAACACAAGATCATGCCCCACCAAGAAATGATTGGCAGAAGGGCGACTTGGAAGCAAGCATGATCTATAACGGTCGCCACAATAAAAAAAGCCTGAACCTCTCTTGGTTAAGAGACCCAGGCGTTCGGCCACCTTAAACGCTTTGCACTCCCTCGTGGTTCCTTCCACGCAGACGCCAGTCGCGCGAACCGATGAATCAACTCCTACCTATATTAGAAGATGCGGTTTGTCAATGGACTATGAGCTCACCTACCAAAAGCGATGGAGTCTTGTTGGTGTAGGGTAAAAAGCTGAAGAACTTAGAAACGCTGCCAGTTTAAGAACGATTTTTCAGAGTAAAGTCTCTCCACGTTCAACGGGAAGGATATACCTCGGCCTTTCAGGTAGTGTGCGATAGGTTTTAGAGGCAGACCCACTGCGGCAAGGTAATCACCATGAATGGATTCGATCAGAGCATAGCCTTCGCCTTGGATCGAGTATGCACCAGCTTTATCGAGGAATTCGCTGCAAGAAAGATAGTGTTCAATCTCTTTCCCGGAGTAATCACGCATCACTACCGAAACTTCTTCGGTGATTCTGAGCCCCGGCCCACCCAAACTATCGAGGATCACAACGCTTGTCAGAATTCGATGAGTTTTGCCGGAAAGGGAGCGGAGCATCTGTTTTGCGTCGGCTATCCCGTTAGGTTTACCAATCTTTGTCTCGTTTATCAGGATCATCGTATCGCCCCCGATTACAATGCTTCTAGGATTGTTTCTGGCGACCGATGCCGCTTTTCCTAGGGCTAAATCTGAAACCTTGGCTTCGATGGGGGAATC
Organism: Binatia bacterium; assembly: GCA_046757725.1. Lineage (GTDB taxonomy): Bacteria > Desulfobacterota > Binatia > UBA9968 > UBA9968 > JBHHYU01. The sequence continues at coordinate 4,257 of JBHHYU010000053.1, read as the reverse complement.
GGATAACGCGAGTTCATCAAAACATGGCGAAATGACTTCAAACGGCAAACCGAGAAGCGAGATTATCTCACGACGGCGGGGGGATGTGGACGCGAGGATCAGTCTCATGAAATGAAAAGCTCAGAGCTGAAGGTCTGGGGTGCAGGCTTTTTGCCTTAATTCGGGCACGGGTGATTCGCTTGCATCCAGCTGGGAAGCGTAGGTTGTTGCGTAGTTCCTCAGACATTTGACTACCTCTGCCACACTGCTCACTCGAACCATCTGAGATCGCAGTTCCGATGCCCTGTAGATCGCCTTACAATACCAGGCCAAATGTTTTCGCATGCCCACAAAACTTGAGGCACTCCACTGATTTTCAAAAAGCGTGCAGTGTTCTATGATTACTTGCAACCGTTCTGCTAGGCTAATAGCGGTGTCATGTATATACTCGGCGTCATTTAAATGCTGGGCCTGTTTAACCTGGTGTTTGGTTCTAAATATCCACGGATTTCCCAGGACGGACCGACCCAGCAAAACCCCATCTACATCAGTTTCTCGCACACGACGGTAGACATCTTTCATGTTTTGGAGATCTCCGTTGCCGAGAATTAAGGTTCCTGAATTCTTTGCCATGCTCACTGCTCGAGCTATGGCTTCCCAATCAGCGTTTCCCTTGTACATTTGTTGGAGTGTTCGGCCATGGATAGAGATGACTGATGGTTTTTCTTCCAATAGAGTTTGAATCCACTCCTCTACCGCAACTTGGTCATACCCTAGTCTAGTCTTGACTGATAACGGGATAAGCCGTCGACAAGGATGCATTTCCAGTCCGGACCTTCTTCGATTTGAGCTCCTGATTTTTTGGATCAAATCCGGGTTAATCCTGAGGTCCCACAGAGTTTGCCCTTCTGACCAATGTTGGATACCTTGACGTACAGCTTGGATGATGGATTGAGCCAACCTTGGTTTGAGGATCAGAGCCGCCCCACTGCCATTGGCGGCAACCTTTCTCGCAGGGCAACCCATATTAATATCTAGACCATCGAACCCAAGCTCGCAAACAATGTGTGCAACCTTATAAAACAGCTCTGGTGTGTGCCCGTAGATCTGCGCAACCACCGGTCGTTCAAGCTCAGTATACATTAGGTCTCTGATTAGTACATGGGGTGAGAAGAATACGCTTTCGACGTTAACAAACTCGGTAAACGTAACATCAGGGCCGCCGTGTTTCGCCGTAATGAAGCGAAAAGAAGCATCGGTAACCCCATCCATAGGCGACAGACCTATGATGGGTTTATCAAACTTTTGCCAAAAATTCATAAGTATTCAGCTCGAATTCTGCCGTTATTTTATGACATTAACATCGCCGCAACAAGCGATCCTGGGCCGAGCAGCGCAATCAAGCGTTCTCTAAGTATGTGGCCCCTCACATCAACTTGTTGGCTGGGATTAAAGGAAGTTTTTCAAGAAATGGTTGGTCTTTGAACGCATTGATCGGAATAAAATAGGTACTGCAACATACGACTATCCCCGCGGCGGGAAGTCGCTCGCTCAGTTGCTTGTATTTTTTCTCGGAGGGTAACTCTCTCCCTCGCGCGAGATCACTATCTCCACACGACGGTTTTGCTGGCGTCCGGCGGCAGTCTTGTTCGAGGTTATGGGATAGGCCTCACCATATCCACGCGCCGTGATCCGCTCCGATCCAATACCGTTTTGAATCAGGAAATTACGGAAACTGTCAGCCCGACGTTGCGATAGATCAAGGTTGTATAACGCTGAACCCATACTGTCCGTATGCCCCTCGACGGCTATCTGGCGCTTGGGGTACTCTTTAAGGAAATCCACCAGTGGGTAAGCGTTACGAATAGCCCCCGGCTTGAGATCGGTGCTGCCGGGATCGAAAAGTACGTTGCTAAAATTTATCACCAGGCCACGTTCGGTCTGCATGGCCTTGAGATTAGCAAGGCGCTTCTCCAGCTTCCTGGCCTGTGACCTGGCCTTTACAGCCTGCCTGCGCGCCTGATCCGCCTCGCGCGCACGCACCTCTCTGTCTTGCCGAGCTTGCTCCGCCTCTCGACTCCGGGCTTCGAGGATCACTCTTTCCCGCTCTATGGCCAACTGTTGCATTTCGGTCTCAGCCATAGTCTGTTGGGCCGTTGCCCGGGCAATCTTCACTCTTTGTTCGGTGAGATAGGACAGGTGTCCCACCTCCTCCTGGTCTTGATTCGTTTTCCACGCTTTTTCAGCGCGGCGCAAAGCAATCTGAGCCTCGTAGAGAGCTACAGAAGCATTGGCGTTAACCTGTGCATCTTGCTGTGCCTGTTCGTAGCTTGCACGAGCATGATCTAAAGCCGGATTGTTTGTGACGCTACAGCCGACACCCACGCTACTCACCGTCAGCATACTGAGAGTTACTACGAACGGGAAAGTCGCTTTTTTGTTGGATTTCACCATAACTTGAACTTCTCGCATGCAACCTTGCAGCTAGTTGCGCGTGGGAGGTTTCTCGGCTTCGACACTTAGCGCTTCAATGGTCTTCTGGAGTTCCTCTGCGTTTTGGCTTGCAATCTCGGCGTCAGCCTTTGCCTCTGCAAGCTGGGCGTCTACCAGGGCCTGTTCGGCTAGGCGCCGCGCGGTTGTGTATTCGTCTGCGTTTATCGCTTGCTTGGCGCGGTCCAATTTTTCCCGTGCGATACGTAACTCGAGGGGGGCGTAACGAGTTGCCTTACGAGCCCCCGCCTCAAGTACGGCGAGCTCTGCCTTTGATACAATTGCAGTCGGTGGTCCTACCGTGCTACAGGCACTGATCTGTACTGCTCCACAAAGAATTATTAACGCCAGCACCCCCAAGCCTGCTGGAAATTTCGGGTCTGCCATTGCGCTGCCTTCCATTGACTTCAGTTAAGTATTAGTAAAAATTTGTTTGTGTCACATGAACAGCAAGAACATACGGACTCCTGCGGCGATGGGTGATCAGCCCGCGTCCAATGGCCAGAACGGCGGCTCCAAGGGGTATGCTGACCTGAGATTAACATTACGGGAGTGAGATTATCCGATAAACAGTTCTTATGTCAACCTAGGGTTGATTTTCAAGCACTCCCAAGGAAACATTTCAGTGGACCAGGTAAACGTAGACATTTTCGCTCCCATGAGATAAGGCGGACTCTAGTATAGAAGTATAGATTGGTAAATGGGGCGGCCTATGCGATATCGGACACTTGGCAGAACGGATCTTAAAATATCTGAGATCGGTTTCGGTTGCGGGAACAATGCTGTCTTGATGGTTCGTGCAAGTCACGAAGAACAGCTAAAAGCAGTACGCCGAGCCTTGGACCTGGGTATTAATTACTTTGACACGGCTATGGCCTACGGACGCGGCAAGTCTGAGACTAACTTGGGTAAGATACTGGGCACGCTTGGAGTTGACCCGGTGCTCTCGACTAAAGTGCGCCTTGGACCGGAGGCCCTTACTAGTTTGAAGGCGGCTACGGTTGTTGCTGCAGAGCAAAGTCTCAAACGCCTTGGAAGAGAGTCAGTGGACCTGATCCAGATGCACAACCGCGTGGTTCTGGACAGGAAAAACGGCGCACGCCTGGGCTTAACCCCCCCGGAAGTGCTTGGGCCAGAAGGTGTACTTGCAGGTTTTAAATTGTTAAGAGAGCAGCGGAAGGTGCGATATTTTGGCTTTACTGGACTAGGGGATCCGCAAGCCCTTTGTACACTGATCGATAGCGGGGAGTTCAACTCCTTTCAGGCTTACTACAATCTTCTGAATCCAAGTGCCGGGCAGTCGGTGTCCTCCGCGTTCAGTGCCTTGGACTATGGGAAACTCATCGATCAGGCTGCAAAGCATGGCATGGGCGTTGCGGTGATCAGGGTGCTTGCTGCCGGGGCCCTCACGTCTAACCCAACGGCTGGAGGAGGGAGTAGCCCGGAGCCTCTCTCACCTGGATCCGACTATGCCCTCGATCTCGAACGCGCTGAAAAGGTCAAATTTCTGGCCAGCAGGGACATGAATCTTTCCCAAGCCGCGATTCGCTTCGCTTTGATGAAACCCGGAGTTTCTACGGTCCTTGTGGGTTTTTCCAATACTCGCCACATCGACGAAGCGGTCGCCTGCTCGGCCACAGGCGGATTATCTCAGGAGGCGATGGCGCGGCTGAGGCGGCTTTGGGACAGCGACTTTGAGAGGCTAAACCCCTAACTTTTCCACACGATGGCTGAGATGTGGCCCACTGACGATATGCTGAAAAAACTGGAGATGAGGAGACATGGAAA
>JBHHYU010000052.1:0-21255 GCA_046757725.1 Binatia bacterium | reverse complement strand
TGCACCCCTCTAAAACTGGACAGCCCACCTGGGTATGATTCAGGGCCTCCCAGAGGGGGCGAAGATGACCAGGAAAGTGCGTGTGCAACGAACCCCGGAGGAGAAGTGGGAGATCGTGCAGGAAGGGCTCCGCAGCGGGAACATCGCCGAGACCTGTCGGCGGTACGGGATCGCCCCCAACCTGTACTACCGCTGGAAGGACGAAGCCGAGCAGGGCGCCAAGGCCGCGCTCGGGGGGAAGAGCGCGGCCGCGGTGGAGAGCGAGAAGGACCGGCGCCTGCGGCAGTTGGAGCGCTCGTTGGGACGGAAGACGCTGGAGGTCGAGATCCTAAAAACGTTGTGCGGGAGTGAGCTGCGGGGAGGCTCACTCCCGCGCCCGGGAGCTGGTCGGGCAAGGCTACCAGGCGACGCGGGTGGCGGCGGTGCTGACGATCAGCCGCTCCAGCCTCTACTACCGGAAGCAGCCCCGGGGCAGCCGGGCTGAGCGGCGGTGGGACGGCGAGATCGTGGCGGCCTGCGGGGCCAAACCCGCTTACGGCTATCGGCGGGTCGCCTGGTGGCTGCGACGCAAGGAAGGGCTAAGGGTGAATCGCAAACGAGTGCTGCGGGTGATGCGGGAGCGCGGCCTACTGGTGCGCTCGCGGCGTCTGCGGGCCCGGCGGCGCCAGGAGTGGGGACGCGTGGAGACCGAGCGGCCCAACCAGGTCTGGCAGGCCGACCTGACTAAGGTGTGGGCGGGGCCGGCGGTGGGCTGGGCCTACCTGGTCTCGGTGATCGACTGCCACACGCGGGAGATCGTGGGCTGGGACCTCTCGGCCCGCTGCCGCACCCAGGAAGCCCTGGCCGCCGTGGAGCGGGCGGTACTGGAGCGGCTGCCGGCGGGCTGTCGCGGCACCGGGCTCACGCTCACCACCGACAACGGCACCCAGTTCACCTCGGGGCGGTTCCTCGAGACCCTGGCTGAGCTGGGCATCACCCATCGCCGTACCGCCTACCACCACCCGGAGGGCAACAGCTACATCGAGCGCTTCCACCGCAGCCTCAAGGAGGAGGAGGTCTGGGTCAGTGAGTACCAGAGCCTGGAGGAGGCACGGGCCTCGATCGAGCGCTACGTCCAGGAGTACAATCACGACCGGCCGCACCAGAGCCTGGGCGACCGGACACCACGGGAGGCTTTTGTGGGGTTCGAAAGTGACCTAAAAACCGAGGCCCTGAGTGTCCAAATCTGAGGGGTGCATTACACAAATACAACCAGGGACTACTCGGAACGGAAAACCTCAAGCCCGGGGCGGTCTAGTTCTGGGGGCAAGTTCACTATTGACTCCTTTTTGCCTTTACAGTAGTTCTGGTTGCCTATTAGATCAGGAATCTCGCTGGCTTCCGCAGAGGGAGGATTTGAAGAATGACGTCACCTCGTGTTGCACTCGTTACTGGAGTGACTGGGCAGGATGGCTCTTACCTAGCCGAGTTGCTACTCGAAAAAGGGTATCGGGTTTTTGGTTTGGTGCGACGGGCGAGCAGCTTCAACACAGGCCGGATTGATCATCTTATTAACACTCCCGACAACTATTTTGATTTTTTCCGCAGCGATTTAACTGATGGCAGCTCGATGGCTCGCTTGCTGAGGTTAATCAAGCCACAAGAGATTTATCATTTAGCGGCTCAGAGCCACGTCATGGTTAGTTTTGAAATTCCCGAATATAGTGCGGACACAATTGCCCTCGGAACAATCCGACTCTTGGAGGGTATTCGCGAGTTAGGTATCCAGCCAAAGATTTATAATGCTTGCAGCAGCGAAGTCTTTGGTGCCACACCGCCACCGCAAAATGAGAACTCACCTATGGCACCACGCAGTCCATATGCAGCGGCTAAGGTTTGTGCCTATCATATCTGCCGAATTTATCGAGAAGGTTACCGGATGTGGATCGCCAATGGAATGCTTTTCAACCACGAATCGCCACGCCGCGGGGAAACGTTTCTCACTCGAAAGGTCACGCGGGCGGTGGCCCGCATCAAGCTTGGTCTGCAAGACAAGGTAATGCTGGGGAACCTTGAAGCGATCCGAGATTGGGGCTACGCACCTGAATTTGTTGAAGCCATGTGGCTGATGCTTCAACAGGAGAAACCGAATGATTACGTGATCGCCACGGGCGAGCAACATTCGGTGCTGGAATTCGTTGAGGAAGCATTTAGCTACGCTGGACTAAACTGGCGTCGACATGTGGAAATTGACCCTCGTCTAATCCGTCCGCTCGATGTAGATTGCTTGCATGGCGACGCGAGTAAAGCCAGAAGCGAACTAGGATGGAAACCTCGGACGACCTTTAAAGATTTGGTACGGATCATGGTTGATTCCGATCTCAAACGCGAGAGAATTCTGCTGGAAGGAAGCGCGGTGCAGCCTTCTGCAGGGCTTACTCCTCCATAGGAAGTCTTGATGAAGATCTTAAGAATCAGCAATTCCATGGAGAGTAGTTTAACGTAAGTCACCTGTGATCGACATAAAGAAAAACAGTGTCCTAATACTAGGGGCGACTGGCTTTCTGGGCAAAGCTGTTTGCCGTTTGCTTCGTGAGCGCGGTGCAGAACCTTTTGAAACATCATTGTCTCGAGGCGTGGATCTGCGGGACGCTCGCCAAACTCGTGCCTTGTTTGACCAGACGATGCCGGAAGCCGTGATAAACTGTGCTGCTTACGTCGGAGGTATCCAATTTGGCTTTGAACACCCAGGTGAGATATTCAAAAATAATCTTCTGATGACCATAAACATCCAAGAAGCGTGTAACCAATTCCAGGCTAAACGGCTAGTAAATCCTATTGCAAATTGTGCCTATCCTGCTAGAGTTTCCGTTTTCAGAGAAGAAGAGTTTTGGGATGGACCACTTGATGAGTCGGTCCTGGTATACGGATCCGTAAGAAAAGTTTCTTGGGTTGGCGCTTGGGCTTATCACAAGCAATATCGAACAGACACAGTGAACCTCGTCTTGTCTAATATGTATGGGCCCGGAGATCACTTTGATCCGGTTCGGTCGCATGCTTTGGGCGCTTTGATTCACAAGATAATCGGGGCTAAGGAGCGTAATCAGCCGAAAGTGGAAATCTGGGGAACGGGGAAACCTGTGCGCGAATGGTTGTATGTTGATGATGGCGCAGAAGCAATGATAAGAGCACTTAGTATTGAGCCTTACGTTGGGCCGGTAAATGTGGGGGTAGGCAAGGGAATATCTATTCTTGAGTTAGCCAATCTGATTAAGGAGATAGCTGGTTACCAAGGTGAGTTAACGCTAGATACCTCTAAGCAGGATGGCGCACCTCACAAGACGGTTGATGGCTCTCGGGGCGAGGTGTTGTTGGGCTGGCGCCCCAGAACGAGCTTGCGACGTGGCATAGAAAAGACGGTGGAGTTCTATTTGGAACAGAGGCGGACATAGATGATTAGGTATGTCAGGTCAGGAGATCTGCTATTGGCAGTCCATGTTAGTGGTGACTGGGAGGAGGGATTGAAGTTCTACTCCCAAGATCAAGATTTTGTTCAGGTGGGAACCTGGTGTTATAGCGAAGGTATGGTTTTGAAAGCTCACAGGCACAACCCTGTGGAGAGAGTTATCACACACACACAAGAGGTTGTCTATGTGAGGAAAGGCGCGCTCAGGGCAACTGTTTACGATCTTGACGGTCGCGTTGCCGGCGAAATTGAAGCTAGTCAAGGAGATTTCATAATCATGCTCAACGGAGGCCATGGATACCGTGTTCTAGAAAATGAAACGCAGGTTTTGGAAATCAAAAACGGACCGTATCCTGGCGCAGACCTGGATAGGACTAGGTTGTGAGCGGAAGCTCAATTTTCAGGATGTTGGACGCAGTGTGTCGAGAACGTGATCGCGTAGCTGAAGGAGAAGATTCAATGCCCCAACTTGACGTGGTTGGGAGAAGTGTTCCACTTCGTCATTGTGGGGTCATGTTAGATTCAATTTCAACATCGTAGGCCATAGAATGCATAAGTTTCAGTGTAACACACACCTGCGTTGACGATAGCGTTTAACGGTCTGGTCGTGTCAAGGAAAGAATGATCGCTCAAATGGAACCTTGGTTTGGAGAAGAAGAGAAGAGGGCTGTCTGCGAGTATCTTGAGGCGGGAGGGTGGATAACTGAGTTCGAGAAGACGTGGGAGTTCGAAAGGATTATTGCTGACTATGTCGGGTCTAGACATTGCATTGTTGTCAACAACGGGACTGTCAGCTTGACTCTCGCCGCCTTGGCCTGTTGCATTGAGGCCGGAGATGAAGTCATTGTTCCGAACTACACCATGATTGCGACGCCGAATTCTGTGCGGATGCTCGAAGCAGTTCCAAAGCTTTTAGATGTGGAGAGGGAGACCCTGTGCCTTGATATTGGAAAGACAGAACAGGCTGTTACGGATAAGACTAAGGCGGTGTTCCTTGTTTCCACTAATGGTCGTTACCCCAAGGCAGGGGTAGACTCATTTGTGCAGCTTTGTCAAGAACACAATTTAGTGTTGGTTGAGGACGCGGCGCAGGCTTTGGGATCGTTTTATCCTAATGGAAGACATATCGGGACTATGGGTAGAATGGGCAGTTTTTCCTTTTCTGTTCCCAAGATCATTTCGACAGGACAAGGAGGGGCTATTGTAACAGATGATGACATCATGGCAGCAAGGATCAGGAAACTAAAAGACTTCGGTCGCAGCAAAAGGGGAACCGACATACATGATTGTCTAGGGTACAACTTCAAGTTTACGGACATTCAAGCGTGCGTCGGGATTGAGCAGATGAAAAAGTTGCCTTGGCGGGTCCAGAGAAAGAAGGAGATCTATTCGCTCTATCGGAAAGAATTACAGTCCTTTCCGCAAATAGAGTTTTTTGACCAAGATCTCAAGCATACCACTCCCTGGTTTATTGATGTTCTGGCGGACAATCGTGATGAGTTGCAGCAACACCTCAAGCAAAAAGGGGTTGGAACTAGGGTCATGTATCCTCCCATTAATGAACAGAAGGCTTACGGATGGGATGCAGACTGCCCCGTTTCCCGCATGGTTGGCGAAAAGGGGTTGTGGCTGCCTTCGGCGAGCCAATTGACAGACGCGCAGGTGACGGAAGTGTGTGAACTTATTCGTAGGTTCTATACCGCAAATTGACCAAGGATGGATGATGGAGGTTGTTGTGGTTCCCCTGTAAAACTGGACAGGTTGAGTAGGTATGATTAGGGCCTCTGGAAGGAGGCGAAGATGTCCAGGAAAGTTTATGTCCAGCGCCGTGCGGAGGAGAAGTAGGAGATCGTCTTGAAGGGGTTGCGGAGCGAGAACATTGCCGAGAACCTTCGACAGGCTCATGACCTGCCCGCGGGAATTGTACTACCTGCAATATTAGTTTACGGCCATTTTGAACTTGCCCCCATTTTTGGTCCAACCAGAGTGCAACTTTTCAGTCTCTTTACATTGTAGCGGGACACGCCGGAAGCGTGGCCCGTTGAGCAAACTCAGCCGGCGGCAGGTTCCCCAACGAACTATGCGGCCGCATCTCGCTGTAGTGCTTTCTCAGCGCTTCGACCTTTTCGGCGGCATCCGCCAGACTCAGGAACCAGTGCTCGTTCAAACACTCCAGCCGAACCCGGGCATTGAACGACTCAATAAACGCGTTATCCGTCGGTTTGCCCGGACGGCTGAAGTCCAGCTTGACCCGGTTCCAGTACGCCCACAAATCCAGGTGCTTCAGGATGAACTCCGGCCCGTTGTCCATCTGAATCGTTTCTGGGCGGCCGTGTTCAGCGACCACCGCCTCCAACACCTCCGCTACGTCTATGCCTCGAATCCGCTGGCCGACTCGGATTGCCAGACTCTCCCGAGTATGATTGTCCACTATCGTCAGCGGCCGAATCCGCCGCCCATCGTAAAGCTCGTCAGAGAGAAAGTCCATGCTCCAGCATTCGTTCTTGATCTGGGCCGTGGTGAGACCAGCTTAGGGCTGTGATGTGAATTTCGAACACTGCCACCCCCGGGGTTCTGCAGCAGGCAGCAGGACAATCTTGGCTTGCTCTATCCCTGCTCTATCAATTCGAGCTAAACTGCAAGAGACGATACCCCGTTCATTCATCCGCCCGCGTTTCCCCAAGGGGGTGTGGGGGATGGGAGTGTCCGGTGAAGGTGCCGTTCTGAGTTGTTGAGCGGATCGTCGCGGTCGCCCGTCTGGTGCTGGCAGCGGCGCTGAGGCTAGCCCTGTTGCTGGGCATGCCGCGGCTCCACCTTGTTTCCATTCCTGGCCTTTGTGTTTGCAGTTTACCTGCTGTATGCTGTTGCCCTTCTGCACGCGACACCTTCCTGGGCAAGTGGCGAAAGGAGTGCCCTGCGGTGGCCACCAGCCTGGCAGAGGCCGGCGAAGAGTTGTTGACCTTCTACTGCTTTCCGGCCGGCCAGCACAAGTCGCTCAGGGCCACCAGCGCCAGCGAGCGGTTGCAGGAAGAGTTTCGGCAGCGGGTGAAAACGCAGGCCTCCTTGCTGGTCTTCTTTGTCTTGTTCGCCAGGACCGCTGCCAGGGGGGCCAGCAGCCAGATGAAGATGCCCCGGATCGCCGGCTGGTTTGACTTGTCGGGGACTGGAGCTGAAGCTGCCTAGAAGAATTTGATCGACTCCTGGGAGAAAATGCGCTACTTAACATTCTCGTTGGGTTTGGGACACTGCCCTCGAGATAGCGTATCTTGAGTGTGGATACTGGTATGAAATGTTCGATTGTTATCGTTAGTTATAACAGTGAAGACTTCCTGGGAGAGTGCCTCCGGTCGGTTTTCGAGCATACAACTGGCCTGAGCTACGAGGTCTGGGTGGTAGACAATGGATCCAGAGATCACACGGTTGAGAGTGTCCGCAGCCAATTTTCGCAAGTCCATCTAATAGTTAACGATAAAAATCTAGGCTTCAGCAGAGCATGCAACCAGGCCATCTTACATTCCACTGGGGAATATATCTTGTTGTTGAACCCAGATACGGTAATCTTAAACAATGCTATTGGTCGGTTGATGGCCTACATGGACGCACATCTCGATGTGGGCATGGCGGGGGGAAAGGTGCTAAACAGTGACGGTACGCCCCAGGCCGCCTGCAGGCGCGGCATGCCAACGCCTTGGGCGATGCTATGCAAAGCAACGGGCTTGGACCGCATGTTCTCATGGAGTCGCTCGATGGCAGAGTACAACCTGCTCTGGCGACCTTGGGACCAGGAGGCAGACGTGGTATCGGTTTCGGGCAGCTTCCAAATGGCCCGCCGCTCGGTTATAGAAAGTATTGGTCTGTTGGACGAGGCCATCTTTATGTACGGAGAGGACATCGACTGGTGTTTGCGGACCCGGGAGGCGGGTTGGCGGGTTGTTTATTTTCCAGGGGCACGAATTATTCACTACAAGGGGCGGAGCAGTAAGAAGGAAATCGCTAGGGCCCGAAGCGAATTCTATCGCTCGTATCTTTACTTGTACGAAAAGTGGTTTGCAAAGAAAGGAAATTTCTTAGGACGTTGGCTAGTAAGTACCATGGTGGCTACGCATCGGGCTTTGAGCTGGCGGTTCATGCGATAGTTTTCGAAAGCAGGTAGCTGAATTTGGAAGGCCCCAGCAAGTACTATGAGATATGCCAAGGGCAAGGAACGCCAGCGGTTTCGTAAAAACGGATTTGTAGTGCTCCCCGCTAAAACTGGACAGCCCGCCTGGGTATGATCAAGGCCTCCAAACAGGAGGCAACTGATGAGCAGAAAGCCGCGTCTACAACGGACCCCGGAGCTGGGCTGGGGAAAAACAAAAGCCGACGAGGTGCGTAATCGGGCGGAGGAACTAGGTTGCATCGCGGAGACAGACGGGCGGGCGTACTATCGCTTCCTGCGTGGCCTCAACGAGTCGGCACTGAATCTTCCAGAAATGGTATCCGATGACTAGGCATTTTCCGTAATTCCGGGTTTTCCGCTTTGGGTAAGGCTGATTTTCCGCTTTTCCGCGAAGACATCTCTGGATGTCTGAAAGTAGGTATAGGGTATTTCGGCGGAGAAAATTGGAAAAGTTCAAAGAGGGGTTTCTGTACAGGAAACCGGAAAAACTGACGGGACTAGGAAATGGGAGCCAAGAGCAAAATCAAAGCCAAGCGGGCCGAGCGTGAGGTTGTAGCCTTGGCTCGCTTCTATGGTCTGGACGTCAGCCGGGAATGGAATGGGGCTCAGTTAGGAGAGCCTATGGAATGAGTCTGGGACGTGCAGATTGGTGGGGATTACTACCAGGTGCAGACCGATGCCAATGGATTCAAGCGCATATACGATGAATTGGAGGGAGTTAGGAGGCTCTTTTTTCGGCGCGATCGGGGGCGAATGGTGTTTCCCTGTGATAGGAAAAAGAGCGAGACTGTCCAACAACGACTAGAGTGTTTTATCTTGGCCGCCTGGAAGGACTGTCACCATTGCACCCCGGGATAGAGGCTGGGTAAGCGCACACTCCGGTAGGCACGCTGACCAGAAAGATCGAGCTGCCACACGGTTCCTGGAATTTCTTCCTGAGTTACTTCACGTATGATTGCATTGAATCCCCCTCCGACAGCGCCCACATTGTACAAGACGTTCCCGTTCTCAAAGACCTGAATACTCCCGAGAAAGGGACCGAAGACTGAAAGCTTGTCCTGCCAAACAATTCGGGCGGTTCTCATCATTTCGTCGATTTCGAAAATTACGGCGCGGCTGAAACAGGGAATTCCGCTACTGGAGCCACAAAGGGTCCCGCTCTCGTCCAACCGACGATCATTCCCGTTGTCAAAGAGAGCAAGTCGGTAGAAACCAATCTGGTTGTCAATAATGAATGGGAGATGCTGGGCGTATTGCCAGTCTGCCGAACCTCCATTCACAAGGGTGAAGTCGCCGTCCAGGCCTAGCCGCCAGAGGACTTCGCCCGAGCCAAAGCCATCCTCATAATCAATCTTAATAACCCAGTGCTGGTGCCGCAGGGAGAGTAGCAAGTTGCGGTCGGCGGGGGAATAGACAACAGCATTCCCAGCTGTCCAGTTAAATCTGCTTTGGGGATTAAACAAGAATGGATGACGGTTGACATCGAGGTGGTCAAAGGCCGACCAAGCCCATACTGGTTCCCAGTTTTCGTCGAGCTCAACCAACCCGTTGCCCAACACGACGATTGTTTGCCCTTCGAAGCCCACCAAGTCGGTAAAAGGCTTGGTGTATTCCGTCAGCACCATAATATGGCCGTTGGGGAGCATGATAGCGTCAGGATGGAATCTTCCTGCGACGGGTTCCATGCCTTTTGCCACTAGGGCCTGATTCACTTCGAATTCGGTTATTTCGCGGATGGTGTTGCCAGCCAGGTCAATCTCCCGGAGACTGATGTTCAAGTCCAGGACAAGAAAGTTCCCGTTGGGCAAGAATTGGATGGGGAAGGGGAAATTTATCACTCCGTCATAGAACCAAATGATATTGCCATCCAAGTCTGTGACGAGAGCTCGAACTTTCACACCTGCCCTCATGAGGTCTAGCAGCTGGACGCCGGGCTGCGGAGTCAAGCCGCTCGATCGGCTCACTGTCGTGGTAGGAATCTTCTCCGGCGGTAGACCTCCGGTCATGAAGGTGTGGTCGGCATCCAGGTGGGTGACACCGTCCGGGAACTCTACCATTGCCCGCATGTGATAGGTCGTGAAAGCACGCATGCCCGCCACCAGAATATCTACTTGACCCCCGTCAGGGGGTGTGGGTCGCGACCATGTGTGCAAGCCGTAATTGGTGTCAGGCCCAAACTCAATCATCACGGTAGCATCTCTTGGTGAGCTGAAGGAATATTTTGCCACTTGGGGATTATTGGTGGTCGAGACCACACCGACAGACAGAACGGTGAATATCTTGGAGGAGCTCGTGCCTCCACCTGGGGGTGGCGTGGACACGGCTAAGTGGAAAGTACCCGAGTTGGCAAGCAGACCCGACGGAAGGCTGGCCGTCAGTTCGGTTGCACTTACGAAGCTGGTGGCAAGATTGGTGCCTGCTGCGGTCACTGTGGATTGCTTGGCGAAACCGCTTCCCGCGACGGTAATTGCGATATCCGACGATCCCACAATCGCTGTGGCGGGCGAGATTACCTCTATCTTAGGATTCGGGTTAAAGACACTAACGGTTGCTGAGCCGGAAGACCCCGGGTCCTTCACACTAGTAGCCGTGACAGTAACTATGCTCGGAATAGGCGGGATGTCAGGAGCCGTATACAAACCAGTCTCACTGACCGTTCCTACATTTGCATTACCGCCCTTGGTGCTATTCACGGACCAGGTAACGCCACCGCTGCTGACACCAGAAACGGAGAATTGCTGGGTCGAGCCAACCGTCAGAGTTGCTGTGGAGGGGAAAACGACAAGGCTTATGGTGTTCCTCTGAATTCCACACGCCAGGGACAAACACGCCAGAATCGAGAGAGGAAAAACAGAATCCCAGTGAAATCTGTGTTTCGTGGAGAGCTTTCTCTCCAAGGGTCCCCACCCGCTTCGAGGGTTACGAAATTGCTCTCCTACCATAACTCACCTCCACAGCGCCACGCTGAGGTGGACTGCGCTTTTGGAACCCTCGGTTTTAGCGTGTTGACTGAGTATAAAAATTTCTGCCCCAAATAGAAAGCATAAAAAAATGATTTTCTCACTTGGGGGCAGCACATGTAGAGTGTAAGACTAATCTTCTTTCCGGTCAGTTTGGATAAACTCCTTAACGGTGTCAAGGGGACGTTTTCCCCGGTTGCGATAGCCCTGATGCGGGCGTTCTTCGTTGTAGAACGTCAGCCACATGTCGAGATCCTTTTGTAGCGCTGCGACCGATCCGTAGAATTTCTTGCGGAAGGCGGGGTGCAGGAACTCGGTGAGCAGAGTGCGGTTGAAGCGCTCGACGAAGCCGTTGGTCTGGGGCCGTTTGACCCGTGTCATTCGGTGTTCGATGTCGTTGAGCGCTAGGTAGATCTCGCAGGCGTGCGTGTCCTTGCCGCAGAACTCGCGCCCGTTGTCGGTCAGGATCGCCTTCACTGCCAGCCCCCAAGCTTCATACTGCGGCAGCACGTCGTTGTGCAATGCGGCGACGGCTTCTTCCGGCAACTTGCCGGTGTGGAGATAGGCCAAGGCATAGCTGCCGTAGGTATCCACCACCGCCTGTAGATAGACCTTGCCGACGCCCTTCAGATGCCCCCTAGATGGTGTCCTGCCCCAGCAACTCGCCTGGCCTGAAACTCTCCACATGCCGCTCTTGGAAGCAGGGATTGGCCTTCTCGATGGCGCGGACCTGCTCCGGGGTCAACTTGATCTTCTCGTTCAGGGCCTTCTCTTCCAGCTTCAGCAACCGCTGGTAGCGGTTGCCCAGTTCCTGCTGGATCAAAATCTTCTGGATGGTGGGGATGGAAACCGAAACCCCCGCAACCGCAACTGGTGACTCAGCCGCACGCACCCCCACATCGGGTTGCTGATGGCCAGCTCCAGAATCTTCTTACCCACTTCGGGCGGGGTGGTCTGCGGATACGATTTGTGGACGGGCGGCAGGTCCTTCAGCCCTTCCAACCCGTGGGTCTGGAAGCGCCGCTTGTACTCGTAAACTGGCTGCGGGCGATCCCCCGCCGCCGGCACGCCTCCGAGAGGTTGCCGAAGGCATCGGCCAACTGCAAGGCACTGAACCGCTGTCGAACGACCTTTTCCTCCGCTGGTGTCATCCTTCTCCTCCTTCCCGCGACGAGGGGAACTCCGCTTCGTCTACGACTTCGCTCCGTTCCCCTTACCTACTCTACTCCTCCTTCTCTTGTCCGGAAAGAAGATTAGTTGCTCATGTAGAGGACTCTCGATACTTGAATCGCCGAACAAAAAGTTTTTGTCTGAGCACCGTAAACCGTGTAACCTGATACAATGAGAGAGAGTTTTTCTCCTAGGTCTCACGTTTGTGGCGGAATAGCTTTCAGCGAATAGATACTTGCGGGTGGCCATGCGGTGTTTGGTAACAGGGATCGCTGGTTTTACTGGAAAGCATTTGGCGGATTTTCTTCTTCAGCAAGAAGAGGTAGAAGTTGCCGGCCTCGTGCGATCATCGGATGTTTCCCTACCTGGTGTCCGGATTTCAATCGTGGACGTGACTAATCAGCGCGCCTTGTTGCAGGTGTTTCGCCAGCTGTGGCCGGACTTCGTATTTCATCTGGCTGTCATTGCACGTAACGCGAGCTTGCAGGAGATGGTGAGAGTCAACGTGCTGGGCACGGAGAATGTCTTGGCAGCGGCTGCGGAGGTGGGAAGTACTGTCCTGCTCCCCGGGTCAGCCGCCGAATATGGTAGGGCTCAAACCAGCCTTGTTGCAGAGAGGCACCCAATCGCTCCGATCAATGAGTATGGTGTTTCCAAGGCG
This sequence comes from Binatia bacterium, assembly GCA_046757725.1. Taxonomy (GTDB): domain Bacteria; phylum Desulfobacterota; class Binatia; order UBA9968; family UBA9968; genus JBHHYU01. Next base: position 8,860 of record JBHHYU010000052.1, on the reverse strand, counting down.
GCACAGGTTATGCTGGCAAGGCAGCGCTTTCTGTCACGCGGGGTGAGTGCCTACATTGCGCGTGTCTTCAATGTGGTCGGACCTGGGCAACCTCGCAACTTTGCTTGCGCGGATATAGCAGAGCGAGCATTGAGACTATCGGTGAGCGGGCGGCTTCGAGTGGATAACGCGGCGGCAAGTCGCGACTTTATCGATGTGCGCGACGTCTGCGAAGCATACTGGCACATTGTGACTCGCGGGCGACCGGGGGAAATATACAATGTGTGCACCGGCGAGGAACATACGTTCGGGGAAGTGGGAAAGATGCTGTTGGAGTTATGCGGAAAGCAGGCGTGCACCATAGATAAGGGTTTATTAGACTCAAACGTTGTTCCTGCTATGGTCGGTGATCCAAGCAAGATTCGGAAGGACACAGGGTGGACACCAAAGAGGAGCCTACGCTCTGCGCTGGAAGACGTGCTTGCATACCAGAGAGTTCAGATGGGGAGATAGTGTGCGCACTAACAGAGGTTGTACGGAAAATGGCCTTCCTGGACATAGCGGTATGACGTTGCTTGGGCTCCGTTCTTCGACCGAGGCTTCCCGTGGGTGGGAGCCACAACAAGGGTGACCTGTATGTATCCCATTGCCAAGCGTTGCCTAGATGTACTTGTCTCGGCGGTGGCGCTATTGGTATTTTCCCCCTTGCTTATCGTAATCGGCGTGTTGATAAAGCTGGATTCCCGTGGACCTGTGTTCTACTGGGGGTTGCGGGTCGGCAGGGAGCGGCGATGTTTTTCCATGGTTAAATTTCGTAGTATGAAGGTGGGAACTGACAAAGTGACGGGAGACTTGCTGTTGGGGCTGGACAATCCCGCGGTAACCGCGTTGGGACGCTTTTTGCGACGTTGGAGGATCGATGAGTTACCGCAGTTGTGGAATGTATTACGCGGCGACATGTCGTTGGTAGGACCCCGGCCGGCGCTCTTAGGCTACATGGATAAATATCGGGCCGAAGAGCTCGAGCGCTTCTCCGTGCTGCCGGGTGTTACGGGGTGGGTACAAGTTAATGGTGCCAATGATCTCAAATGGTCGGAACGTGTTTCTCTTGAAGTTGACTACGTTCACCGGCGTGGTTTCTGGCTGGATCTGAAGATTTTGGCTATGACGTTGCCAGCTGTGGTGCGGGGCGAGAAGCGCTTTGAGACACGAAATATCTTTGCTCATCCCGATGATTCCAGGGCAAAGCAGAACGATAGGTCGGCTGACCACCATCCGGGTAGAGCTATGAGCGCAGGGAGAAAGAATCTCTAGTTGTAACTCAAGAGTGGGATCGACGGTTGTTCTTGTAATCACTGGAGGGAGCCAACCCGTGATTCAGACGAATGGTTGGCGATCCTTCCTCGAAGGGTCATCCATCGCATGAGTGAGCTGTTGTCCCGTTTGAACTATAATCCTTATTCGCGGCTAAATCAGAGGATTATTGATTCGTTAATCTGCGGTGTTTTTTTCTACTTAGCCTACCAAATTCGCTTCGAAGGCACTATTTCTCCGGATCGCGCATATCAGATGTGGCTTCTCATGCCCGGCATGATGGTAGGACGTCTTGCGCTCAACAGTCTGCTTGGAATCTACAAATTGAGGTGGCGCTATGTCAGCATCATGGAGGCCATAGCCCTCGGCAAGTCCTACGCTGCCTTTTCCTTGGTTCTTGTTGTTGCGAGGCTGGGCCTACCAGATACCGTTGCGTTGTTTCGGCTTCCTCTGAGCGTCATCAGCATTGAATTTATGGGTTCCTTTTTGAGTGTGCTCTCTGCACGACTGGTTCGACGCCTACTATACCAACGCTCGCACCCTTGGCAGGTGAACGCGGGTCGAGTTCGGCGCCTGTTACTACTCGGGGCAGGTAGTGTAGGTGCTATGGTGGCCAAGGAGATGCTAGGCCGCCATGACGTTCGAGTGGCGGGCTATCTAGACGACGACCCCCAGAAGAAGGGATCTGTCGTGGGGGGAGCCCCTGTTTATGGTCCTTTGGTGAAGCTGAGTGAAACGGTCCGCGACAAGAAGATTGACATGGTTGTCGTGTGTATGTCCAGCATTCCTCGAGACACAGCTAGGCTGGTGTGGCGCTGTTGCGATGAGCTGGGGGTAGAGACACGGATCATTCCTCCTACGCGCGATCTAATCGACGGGATCACGCGCTTAACTAGTCTGCGAGAGATCAAGATCGAGGATTTATTGACAAGGCCGCTAAGCGACACCAATCTGAAGAAGGATGTTATTCAGGTCTACCAGAAGCGGAGAATTCTCATCACTGGGGCAGGGGGCTCGATCGGGTCTGAGCTCACCCGTCAGATGGCGACACTTCGGCCAGAGCGTTTACTCCTACTGGATAAGGATGAAAATGGTCTCTACCAACTTCAGCAGGAGATGGCGATTCAATTTCCTGAAGCACCTCTAGACTTCATTGTCCGGGACCTCCGAAACGACCAAGCTCTTGCAAATCTGTTTGAGCACCATCATCCGCAGGTCGTCTTTCACGCTGCCGCTCATAAACATGTACCGTTAATGGAGATGAATGTGTGTGAGGCTGTGCTCAACAATGTGCTGGGAAGTCGAAATGTAGTTGCCCATGCGGTGAAACATCGAGCAGAACGGCTGGTATTCATTTCCACTGACAAAGCCGTCAATCCCACGAATGTCATGGGGGCAACGAAGCACATAGGTGAAATGATCGTGCAGGCACATGCTGGCAAAGGGCCCACGTTGTGTTGCTGCGTTCGCTTTGGGAACGTCATGGGCAGCCGCGGCAGTGTTATCCCGTTGTTTATTGAACAGATCCGCAAGGGGGAGCCGCTCACGCTTTCCAGTCCAGAAATGACTCGTTACTTTATCACCATTCCGGAGGCCGTGCAGCTCGTGATTCAGGCCGGAACGCTGGCCAACACTGGTGAGGTATTTGTGCTGGACATGGGAAACCCAGTGCGCATACTGGACTTGGCTCGGGACGTGATTGAACTTTCGGGCATGCGGCCCGAACACGATATTCAGATTAAGGAGGTTGGCGTGCGTCCCGGCGAAAAAATCCAGGAAGAATTCCAAGGTGATGGAGAGCTTGTGACCCGGACAGAGTTTGAGAAAATCTTAAAAGTCAAGCCTCTCCCCTTTGATCTGATCCTCTTTGAAAAGCAGCTAGATGCGATCGAAAAAGCTGCCTGGGCCGACAACACCGCTGAGGTCTACCAGCTCCTGCATGAGTTAGAGATCGGGTACAAGAGGGTGAAGGGGTAGGGGTAGCGACAGAGGCCGGTAAAGCCCAACTCCAAGAAAGATGAAGTTCAAGCTTCCAGCAATCAAAAGCGATTTGGTTTTCACGGCTTTCTCTCCCACAGAATCCTTTTTTGCATAGAAACCGGAGTGAAAGTTTGTCAGGAAAAAAAGTAGATAGGAACACTTAGCCGCGATTTGGATAGAATAGTGGGGTTGCTTTGGGCCGAGCCGAAAAGTCATGATTAGAAACTAATGATTCTTATTTTTCTCGTTTTTTGTGGTCTGGCAGCTTATGTCGGTCGCCCCTTATATTTGCCGTTATTTGCGCGGATCTTAATAGTCAATGATTCGCTAAAAAAGGCGGACGCCAGTATCGTTTTGGGCGGAGAGGCCGGCTAGAAGGGATACAGCTTCCCGCACTCTACGACTTCCGCAGCCTACGCCTGACACCAAGGGAGTTACGAGCTGAGTTTGCCCGGTTGGGGTGGCGCCCGGTGGTGGCCTTTCAAACGCGCAATCCCATGCATCGGGCCCACCAGGAGCTCACCTTGCGTGCCGCCAAGGAAGTCGAGGCCAATCTCCTTATTCATCCCGTAGTGGGTATGACTAAGCCTGGGGACGTGGATCACTATACTCGAGTTCGTTGCTACCAAGCTCTCTTGTCCCATTACCCGCCGAGTACAGCCAAGCTGGCACTACTGCGTCCCGCCATGCGGCTGGCCGGTCCACGAGAAGCCCTGTGGCACGCCATCATTCGCAAGAACCACGGCTGTACACATTTAGTTGTCGGCCGCGACCATGCTGGCCCCGGAAAGGATTTCCGCGGAAACCCATTCTATGACCCCTATGCTGCCCAGGAACTCTTGCGGCAGCACGAGAAAGAAATCGGAGTGGCTATGGTGCCCTTCAAGCAAATGGTGTACGTCGAAGATTTGGATGCCTATGTTCCAGAGGAGAGGTTCCTCCCGGTGCCCGTGTCCTGAATATTTCTGGAACAGACTTGCGCCGCCGCTTGTCGGAGGGGCGAGATATCCCTCCATGGTTCACCTTTCCTGAAGTGGTCCAGGAGTTGCACCGCACTCACCCATCTCGCCATAAGCAGGGGTTCACGGTCTTTTTTACCGGACTCTCCGGGGCAGGCAAGTCCACGATAGCCAACGTGCTGTTGGTAAAGTTCCTGGAGATCGGGGGTCGGCCGGTGACACTGCTCGATGGGGACATCGTTCGCAAGCAAGCGCCTGGATGAGTTATTGCTGCAGAGTCAAAATCGCCAGCAAGAGACCCGCTTCGCCTGCGTGCGCTTCGGCAACGTGATGGATAGTCGCGGAAGCGTGATCCCACTCTTCCAGAACCAGATTGCTACAGGTGGCCCAATCACGCTGACTGACCCGGAGGTCAAGCGCTACTTCATGACGATTCCCGAGGCTGTCCAGCTTGTGATTCAAGCAGGTTTGTTGAACGGAGAAAACGGGAGCATTTACGTGCTGGATATGGGCAATCCTGTGCGAATTGCCGATATGGCACGCGATCTGGTAGAACTGGCCGGGTTGCGGGTTGGGCAGGACATTCAGATTAAGACTATTGGGCTGCGACCGGGCGAAAAGATGAGCGAGGAACTGGTGGGCGAGGGGGAGGCGATTGTGCCGACGGAGCATCCGCGGATCTTTCTAGTCAACAACACGGTTCGGCCACAACCGGAGGAGATGGAGAGACTTCTGGCACGGCTGTGGGAAGCGAGCCAGAGTGACGAGCCCAAGGAAATCTATGCGGTTCTGGAAGATTTCAAAGTGTTAATCCGGCGAGAGGGCAAACCTAGCCGATTGAGTGCTCCAGCTTTGGTGGCAAGCAAAGTGAAAAGGGCACCCCGCTGATTGGTCATGATCGCGGGAGCCAAGACCAAAGCTTTGAAGGTGTTTGCCGATGAACGAGGCCGAGTCATGGAGATTTTAACGTGTGACGACGACTTGTTCGTACAATTCGGGCAACTGTATATGACCACGGCCTATCCAGGTATGGTCAAGGCATGGCGGGCGCATCGCATCCGCGTGGATAATTTTGCTGTTGTGCGGGGAAGAATCAAACTGGTGCTTTATGATTCCCGCGAGAACTCTACTACATATGGTCAAGTGGACGAGTTTTATTTGGGCGAGGAGAACCCCTTACTAGTTCAGGTGCCAGCCGGTGTTCTCCACGGTTTTCAGTGTCTCGGAGGCGATGAAGCCTTTGTTCTGAACTGCACTACGATGCCTTACAATCCTGCCGACCGCGACCTAGTCGCACTGGATCCTCGGAGCCCAGAAGTCCCTTATGACTGGCAAAAAATGAAGCCTTGAAAATCGCGAGAATGGTGGTAGTCTGGTGTTGGCCAAGCGAGAGGACATGCCACTGGATCGGATCTCCGCTTACGCTGCTCCCAAGCTAGCTGGGGAACATTAGAGGCGCGTATCTTTTCGGGTGTAAGGATGGTGGACCCGGCGGACAGACGCCAAAATCTGGTGGCTCGAGATGCAAAAACCCGTGTTTGCCTATCTTGAGGTTCCTTGAGGGATGTTGGTTTGCTGTCAGACGATTTCCCGACCCGGGCGCTTTTATTCTCGACCAACAGTTCTTTGAGGACTTATACATATCTGCTTTGCACTCTTTCCCTGTAGCGTTTCCACACTAAAATCCCTTGCCCAAGAAAAACACCAACGGCATTTAGTCCCACGTCCAATGCAGATCCGGTTCTTGGGAGCTGATAGGCCTGGTGAAATTCATCAAGCCCGGCTACTCCGAGGGCCAAGAGAGCCGAAAACAGAGCCCATCGCCCCCATCGCCCATGGGCCGCATCTTGTTGAAAGGCTCGGTAGAGGAGAAGGGTAAAGATAGCATAGACAACAACGTGGGCCAGCTTACGCAGTATGGTGTGAACCAATTCGACGGTGGTATGGTCTAGACTGGGCAGGACAAAAAGCAAGACGGCACGCACGATTTCTAAAGTAATCCTACTTTGACCCATTTCACCCGAGAGTAGGAGAATGAAAAGTGCCCAGAGGATCGCAGGGAGCCAATAGCGGAGAAACCTACGCATTGGGCGATCGACGGCTTGAGATGGTTCTAGACAAGAGAGGAAAGTTGGTCAGCAATAGGCCAAGTTGAGCATCTATCGACTGGTCTGCGAGAGCCCGGTGCTTCATACATAAAAAAGATAGCATCAAATGGTTGGCGTAAAGCTAGGTTTTGATCTTTTCAAGATGTGCATCCCGATGGCAGCTAGCGCATAGGGTTATTAGGTTCTGTTGCAGGTCATCTCCCAAATGGCTGCGTGGCTGGATGTGATGAACGTGCAAGTTGGCGGCCAGCCCACAGTTTTGGCAACGCCATCCATCTCGCTCAAGGACTACTCGGCGGAGTGGTTGGTAGGCACCAGAATCGAGGCGAAGCCTGGGACGCTTTCGAAGCTGGCTCACGGGCTAGTCAGGGAAAGAAATTCTTGCTTTTGCTTTGGTTCCAGGAATTGAAACAGACGCCAGACCGAGTGGAGCACGGCATTGGGGTTTCCGTTCTGTAGGTGTGCGCCGCCCAAGAAATCCGCACAAATCATCTCCAGGCAGTACCCTCGGGATTTGTCCGTCCCCAGCATCAAGGCAGCTGCCTCTAAGGCCTGCTCAATGACAGGCAGCTGGCTCTTGTAGACCTTGAAGTAGAGGATCTCCCAAGGCTCGGTATCCTTGCCTGTCAGGTGTCGTTCCACCTCCCATTTGAAATCTTCCCGGGACATGGTCTTGGCCTTGTGCACCCAGGGTGCACAATTAAACCTCTGCCCCTCGGAACGGGCGACCTTCGCCAGCTCTCGGGCCTTGGTCCAACCCACCTGCTTGAGCTCCCGCCGGGCCTCTCGGGGCAGGTGCTCATGGATGGCCATCAAGTAGTAGGCCTTGCGGCGGGACTCGGGGAAGCGCCTCTCCAGGAACTCATCAAAGGAGCTGAGGTTATCCAGCCGCCAGTACTGCCCGGCCCGGACTTCGCAGAGGTAGCGGCCGAGCTCCACAAAGCGGCTCTCCTTCTCGTGCTCCACCCTCTGCTCCCAGGCCAGGATCTGGTCGATCTTGGCCAGCACAAAGGAGGCCCGGCGGCGGTTGAGCTTAGGGGCCACCAGGGGCCGGCCGTTAGTAGTCAATGTCCCCAAGCCAATCAAGGTCGCTAGCTCCTGGCTGGCGGATGAGTTTCATCTCAACAAGGTCCTGGTTCTCCAGGCAGAGCCCCAGGAAGGGGCAGGCGAGGCAGCCGTTCTGAGGGAAACGGATGCCGCTGTGGGGGAGGAAGGAGCCTGCTTCGATGCGGCCGATGGTGTCCTCGACTAGGCGGGCGTAGTCCTGGCGCTGCTCCTCGCTGATGTGGGTCTTGAGGTACTGGACCTCGGGGAGTCGCTTGCGGACGAAAGCTACCACCGCCACATCTTCAATGCCTGTCAGCCAGGAGTAGCAGACGAGCTGAGGGTCAAGAGAGAGCAGCCCCTCGGGCTCCTCGGGGTACCGACTGGTCGTGGTCTTCCACTCGATCACCGAGCGGGTGCCATCCAGCAACCCAATGGCATCAATATAGGCCCTGAAATTACTGCCGTTTCGCAAGGGCCGACTGAGCTTGACCTGGAGGTTTCGCCTGGGCCGAAGGACTCGAACCCGGTTGCTCTGGGCAAACCGTTCAAGAAGCACGATCCCCTGGCGGTACATCTTTTCCCAGCTATCGCCGTTCGTGTACTCCAGGGGCATGTCCTGGTAGGCCACCCATTCTTGGAAGAGAGCGGCTGTCGGGTCCTGGCGGAGGAAATAGGCGGTCAGGGCCTGCTCGAACACCCGCCCGAAGAGCAGGTTGGCCCGGGTCTCTTTCTCCCGCCAGCCGTCGAGGTACCTGTGTTTGTACCGTTTGGGACAGGCCAGGTACTGGCTAATCTGGGTGTAGCTGTAGGTCATGGCTCTGGCTCGATCGAGGCCGCCGAGATGTCTTTCCAGCCCCATTCGGGGGCGAAGCCGTCCAGGTTCAGGTAGGCGTGGCCGTTGAGGCTGGTGTGAGAGACCTTGACCACGCCCCGCAGGCCGGTCAGTTCCTTTTCATCCACTTCTTCCTGGCCCAGGAGCTCGATGTCATAGCCGAAGTCCCGCAGGAACCAACTCAACTTCCAGAGGGCCTTGGGGGTGCAGTAGAGGCGGCCCGAGAAGCTCTTCTCGGTCAGCTCTTTGGGCTCCAGGATGGCAAAGCGGAGGGAGAAAAAGGGCTTCTTGGGGTGGTAGCGGTAGCGGGCCTGCTCGACTCGGACCAGGAAGAAGCCGTCGGGGACCTCACTACCGTTCCGTGTTTCCTGGTTGAGGCCGGGGAGGTGGCGCTTCATGGTTTCATCTCCTTAGGCTTAGGGTCGGCAAAGCTATTGAGGTGGCAGAGGAGGCCGGGGCGGTCTTTCGCCGCCCATTCACCCAGGGTGTGGATGAAGGCTTCGACTAGCTCCCGGGGGGCCTCGCGCAGAGTCTGGGTGGCGCAGAAGTCGGCGGCGTAGCGCTTGACCAGGGTGGGGTCGAGTTGGTGCTGGCGGATCAGCTGGCAAAGCCGGTCTCGCAGCCGGGGCTGGCCGTTACCG
>JBHHYU010000051.1:0-21666 GCA_046757725.1 Binatia bacterium | reverse complement strand
TAGCTAATGGAAAAGAGAGATCTTCTGAGTTTGAGGGACGTTACCCGAGGAGAGATCGACAAGATCTTTTCCCTAGCCGGCAGACTCAAGAGTGAGCAGAAACGAGAGATTCCTCATCAGGTGCTGTCCGGAAAAACCCTAGCTCTGGTCTTTCAGAAGCCTAGCTTAAGAACGCGTGTTAGTTTTGAAATCGGGATGATTCAACTTGGGGGCCACACGGTTTTTCTCGGTCCCGAGGAGATTCATCTCGGCGTGCGTGAGCCTGTAGCCGACTGTGCCCGCAACCTAAGCCGCTGGGTGGATATCATTGTCATGCGAACTTTTTCTCATGAGAGCATCATGGAAATGGGCCGTTCGGCAACGGTACCGGTCATTAACGGTCTTACCGAGCTTTACCATCCGTGTCAGGTGATGGCCGACTGTTTCACACTTTTAGAACACAACGGCAAACTGGAGGGATTAAAGATTGCCTTTGTAGGAGACGGAAACAACATGGTGCATTCGTGGATAGAGGCGGCGAAAAAGTTTTCCTTCTTTTTTTCCCTTGCCTGCCCCAAGGGCTATGAGCCTAATCCTGAAGTTACCGTTCCCGTAGATAAGAGCGAGCGAGTGTTTATTACTCACGATGTGGGTGAGGCCGTTCGAGGGGCCGATGTGCTGTACACGGATGTGTGGGCAAGTATGGGGCATGAGTCTGAACAAGAGGCCCGGCGTGCCATCTTTGAAAATTATCAGGTCAACAAGGACGTGGTGGCTATGGCGAAAGATGATGTGTTGATCATGCACTGTCTCCCAGCCCACCGAGGGGAAGAGATTACGGCGGAGATTTTGGAGGATCCTAGGTCCGTAATCTTTGATCAGGCGGAGAACCGTCTCCACGTGCAGAAGGCGATTATGGTGTGGCTCCTGAAGGGGGATAAAGGGTTCGGGAGAGGAAGGAATTAAGGGGAAAAGATGAGGGTCAAGAAAGTTGTCCTGGCCTATTCCGGGGGTCTGGATACTTCCGTCTGTTTGCGCTGGATTGCAGAGCGATATCATTGTGAGGTGATCGCTTACTGCGCGGATCTAGGGCAGGGAGAAGACCTCAAGGCGGTCAGGCGAAAGGCATTAAAAACCGGGGCCCGCAAGGTTGTTATCGATGACTTGAGGGAGGAGTTCATTAAGCACTATGTTTTTCCAATGCTCCGGGCCAACGCAGTGTACGAAGGCTCCTATCTTTTGGGAACCTCGATTGCCCGACCGCTGATTGCCAAGGCGCAGATCGATGTCGCTAACAGAGAGCAGGCCGATGCTGTGGCCCACGGGGCGACGGGTAAGGGTAATGATCAGGTGCGTTTTGAGATTACCTATTACGCCTTAAAACCCGAAATAAAAGTGATTGCACCATGGCGACTTTGGGATCTGAATTCCCGTAGTGCCTTGGTGGCTTACGCCAAGCGTCAAGGTATTCACGTTCCTGTGAGTCGTAAGAGACCCTACAGTATCGACCGCAACCTCTTCCATATCAGTTACGAGGGGGGCGTGTTGGAGGACCCGTGGAAAGAACCTCCGACCGATATGTTCCTCTGGACCAGAGCTCTGGAAAAGGCGCCTGACCGTCCCCAAACTATCGAGCTCGATTTTGTCCGGGGAAATCCGGTGGCCTTGAACGGCAAAACACTGGCCCCCGTGACTCTCCTATCCAGCCTGAACGTCTTGGGTGCGAAACACGGGATCGGACGCGTGGATTTGGTAGAGAATCGTTATGTGGGGATGAAATCACGGGGCGTCTATGAAACACCGGGGGGTTCCCTCTTGCATGGGGCGCGGCGTGCGCTCGAATCGATTACTATGGATCGGGAAGTAATGCGGCTTCGGGATTCTTTGATCCCCAAATATGCAGAAATGGTCTATTATGGCTATTGGTTCTCGCCGGAAAGGGAGATTTTGCAGAAGGCCATCGACGCCTCACAGGAGAACGTGAGCGGGCGGGTACGTCTCAAGCTGTACAAAGGTAATGCTATTGTGGCCGGTCGAAAATCCGGGTCCTCCCTGTATAATCCCAAAATTGCCACCTTTGAGGAGGATGAAGAATATCAACAGGCTGATGCCGACGGTTTTATTCGACTCAATGCACTGAGGCTTAGACTTCAACAGGCAAGCAGGATTAAACGGCGGAAGGGGTGAAGAATCAAATCGGCTTTTGGGATACAAGGTTCAGGGGAACGAAGGTTACTAAAATGGCACAGGAAAACAAGCTTTGGGGTGGGCGCTTTGGGGGTCCAACAGCGAAATCTGTAGAGGCCTTTACTGCTTCCGTCGATGTGGATGCACGTCTCTATCGGCATGACATTGCTGGCAGCGTAGCCCACGCGAGAATGCTCGCGCGTCAGCGGATTATTTCCGGAAGTGAGGGCCAGAGAATCGTGCGCGGTCTTAAGTCGATTCAAAAAGAGATCAAGGGCGGAAAATTCCCTTTTTCCTCAGCCGATGAGGATATTCACATGAATATCGAGCGGCGCCTGATACAGAAGGTCGGCACCGTGGGAGGGAAGCTTCATACCGCCAGGAGCCGCAACGATCAAGTGGTTCTGGATATGCGCCTCTTTCTGAGAGAAGAGCTGAAAGCCATTTTGGTAGCCTTGGAGGGTTTGCAACGAGAAATGGCGCGTAAGGCAAAACGCCACCTAAAAGTTATCATGCCCGGCTACACGCATTTGCAAAGGGCCCAACCCGTGCTCTTCTCACATCATCTGCTTGCCTATGTCGACATGTTGAATCGAGACCGAGAGCGCATGCGGAATTGTTTGGAACGAGTCAACGTCCTGCCTCTAGGTTCCGGGGCCTTAGCAGGGACGACGTTACCCATTGACCGGCGTTATGTTGCGAGGTTATTGAACTTTCCGCGCATCTCAAAGAACAGCATTGACGCGGTAAGCGATCGGGACTTCGTCTTGGAGTTTATCTCCGCCTCGGCGATTCTATTTGTGCACTTTAGCCGCCTTGCAGAGGAAATGATCCTGTGGTCTAGTCAAGAATTCGGTTTTATTGAACTTCCTGACGGTTACTGCACGGGAAGTTCCCTAATGCCGCAGAAAAAAAATCCTGATGTTCCTGAGTTGATCCGTGGAAAGACGGGTCGGATCATCGGTCATTTGCAGGCGCTTCTGGTTGTGATGAAAGGCTTGCCGTTGGCTTATAACCGTGACCTCCAGGAAGATAAGATCCCCTTATTTGATACCGTGGACACGGTAAAGGTCAGCGTGGAGATGCTGCGAGAGTTAGTGCGTCGAATCAAGATTAAAAAGGAAAGAATGCTGGCAGCGGCCCAGGACGGGTTCATGAATGCTACGGACCTGGCAGATTATCTAGTAAGCCGCGGGTTGAGTTTCCGCTCAGCCCATGCCCTGGTAGGAAAGATCGTTCATGTTTGCACTGATCAGCACCGGAGGATCGAGAGTCTGTCCCTTCCGGAGCTGAAGCGTTTTTCAACCAGAATTGATAAAGATGTCTATACCTATCTAACGGCGGAGGCGGCTGTTCAGAGGCGGCGAGCGGTCGGAGGAACTGCTCAGGTCAACGTGAGTCGCCGTCTAAAAGAGATCGGGGTATAAAAAGTGAAGCCTGTTTTAATCTTATGCTGCGCTGTTTTGCTGGTAGGTTCCGCTTGCGGCAAAAAGGGGGACCCGCGGGCACCGGAGCTGGCGACACCGGAGATTATCAGGGACCTGAAGGTAAAGAAGCGAGGCGATGGGATCGCCCTTACATGGAGCCGGCCTAAAAAATATGTGGACGGAAAGGAGCTTCGAGACCTTGCGGGATTTGTTATTTTCCGTAAGGACCTACCCAAGAAAAGCTCTTGCCCGGATTGCCCCGTGCCTTATCGGAAGAGGATAACGGTCAGTGTCGAGGACCAACAGAAATTTATTAAAAAGAAGCGATTCCGAGTTGTCGACAGAGAGCTGAGCCCCCAGACAATCTACCGTTATCGTGTCTTCTCCAAACTCATGGATGGGTCCCTGAGTAGACCCTCCAACGAGGTTGAAATCAGCTGGAAGCCCTAATGGACTACTTTGAGTACAGGAACAGGGAACTGTTTGCCGAAGGAATTCCTGTACGCCGCATTGCCCGAGAGGTAGGGACCCCAACTTACGTTTACAGTCTAGCCACCCTCAGGCGCCACTATCGCGTCTTTGATCAGGCGTTTGCGTCATTATCCCACCTGATTTGTTTTTCTATGAAGGCGAACTCCAACTTGGCTGTACTTCGCGCCTTTGTTAAAGAGGGAGGAGGGTTTGATATCGTCTCGGCGGGGGAACTTTTCCGTACCCTCAAGGCCGGTGCTGATCCAAAAAAAATCGTTTTCTCTGGGGTGGGTAAGAAAAAGGGAGAGATCGAGTATGCCTTATCCGTCGGGATCCTGATGTTCAACGTGGAATCTGAGCAGGAGCTGACTCTGCTCAACGAAGTTGCGGGTAGTCTGGGAAAACAAGCTCCCATAAGCCTCCGTGTCAATCCGGATGTGGATCCACAGACCCATCCTTACATCTCTACCGGGATGAAGAAGAGCAAATTCGGAATCGACATTAAACATTCTCTGGAGGAGTACAAGCGGGCCCTTTCACTATCCCATTTAGAAGTGGCTGGCGTGGATTGTCATATCGGTTCCCAGCTCACGTCGGTTCCTCCATTTGTCGATGCCCTCTCAAGAGTGAGGGTGTTGGTGGAATCCTTGAGAAAAGCAGGTGCCTCTATCCGGTATCTGGACCTTGGGGGAGGGCTGGGAATTCGTTACCATGACGAAGAACCGCCCCATCCCGAAGAATACGCGGCGGCCCTCATTCGTGAACTGAAGGGGCTTGATGTAACTCTAATTCTCGAGCCTGGTCGTGTCATTGTGGGAAACGCGGGGATACTGGTTACGGAAGTTCTATATCTGAAGGAGACCGAAGAAAAAAAATTCATTGTCGTCGATGGTGGGATGAACGACCTCATCCGTCCGGCACTTTATGGTTCGTATCAGACGATTCGTCCTGTAATGGAACATAAAAGGGAAATGATCGTGGCGGACGTCGTGGGACCAATCTGCGAAAGCGGTGATTTTCTCGCCAAAAATCGAGAAATGGCGGAGCCTCAGCTAGGGGATCTGCTGGCCGTCATGAGTGCCGGGGCCTATGGTTTTACTATGGCCTCCAATTATAACTCGCGTCCCAAGGCAGCTGAGGTTCTGGTAGATGGGGAAAACTTCTATGTTATTCGGGAAAGAGAGACCTTGGAGAAACTGATTAACGGAGAGATGATCCCGTCGAGCTTGCAGTAGGGAAAAGGCGACAAGAGTATTCAGAAAACAGAAGCCTGGAGCTTCAAGACAGAAACTCGAATCCGGGATTCAGAATTTATACTCCGGATAAAAGGAGGGATTCTGAATTTCAATCCCTGGTTACTGAGTTGAAGGAAAAGAGCAGAGAGCAAAACGGACTATGCGCGAGATCCCTTTTACCAAAATGCACGGCTGCGGCAATGATTTTATTTTTCTCGAGTGTCTTAAAGGAGAGATAGGTGATCTCGGGAAGATAGCCAGGAAACTTTGTAATCGCCGATTTGGCATCGGCGCAGATCAACTCCTGACAGTGCATCCGTCCAAAGTCGCTGACTTCAAGATGGAGATCTACAATGCGGATGGGGGAAAGGTGGAGATGTGTGGGAATGGTATCCGCTGTTTTGCCAAGTATGTCTGTGACCATGGTTTGACGCATAAAACAGAGCTGGAAGTGGAGACCTTGGGTGGCCTTGTTCGTCCCCGCTTGATAGAAGATCGAGTAGAGGTCGATATGGGGGAGCCGATTCTCGAAGGGAGAAAGGTCCCGGTTAATGCCGATGGTCAAATCATCGACTACACCCTGGAGGTGGATGGGGTATCGTATTCCGTGTGTTGTCTATCCATGGGAAATCCTCATTGTGTACTCTACCTCGATGAAGTGGAGCATCTGGACATCGAGGAAACAGGAAAACGTTTTGAGTATCACCCGTTTTTTCCCAAGCGGGTCAATACGGAGTTTGTGCAGATTCTCAGTCCTCATGAGGTGAGGATGCGGGTTTGGGAACGTGGAGCAGGGGAGACCTGGGCCTGTGGTACAGGTGCATGTGCGGTGGCCGTAGCCGGTGCGTTAACCGGCAAGACAAAGAGAAAACTTACGGTTCACCTTCGGGGCGGGGATCTGTTTATTGAGTGGCGTGAAGATAACCATGTCTATATGACGGGTGAGGCAGAAGAAGTGTTTGAGGGAAAGATCAAGATCTGAAAGGAGGAATAGAATGTTTTCCGGCTCTATGGTTGCCCTGGTGACGCCGTTCAAAGACGGCAAGGTGGATGCGAAAAGTCTCGAAGGGTTAGTAGAATTCCAGATAAAGAATGGCACTCAAGGGATCGTTCCCTGTGGAACAACAGGAGAATCTGCCACACTCAACCATGAGGAACATCAGGAAGTGATCCAGACAGTCATCAAGGCGGTTAGCAGGCGGGTTCGGGTCATTGCCGGGACAGGTTCCAACTCAACCGAAGAGGCCCTGGCGCTGACCCGCGCGGCAGAAAAAGCTGGAGCGGACGGAGCCCTGTTGATTTCACCTTACTACAATAGACCTACTCAGGAAGGCATCTTTCAACACTACAAAAAGATTGCGGCAGGCGTGGGGATACCTCTTGTGGTTTATAATATCCCAGGCCGCACCGGTTCCAAGATAGAACCGGAAACCTTGGCCCGGCTCTCTGAGATCGAAAACGTTGCCGGCGTTAAAGAGGCTACCGGCTCTATTGATCAGGCCATCGATGTGCTCCGTCTCTGCAAAGATCGGTTGGCCGTTTATTCCGGTGAAGATAGCCTTACTTTTTCAATGATGGCACTGGGCGGTAAAGGTGTGGTCTCTACGGTTGCAAATATCGCCCCGAAGGAGATGTCTGAACTGACACAGGCATGTTTGCAGGGAAATTGGGAGAAGGGAAGAGATCTTCAGTTGACGCTTGTTCCTCTGATCCGCAATCTCTTCATCGAGACCAACCCAATCCCTGTGAAGACTGCTCTATCCCTTATGGGGAAGTGTGGAGGAGAGCTGCGCCTGCCGTTGACTCCGATGGCCGAAGGGAACCTAAAAAAACTAAGGCAAGCGATGACTGATTTCGGTTTGATCCGAGGCTGAGATGTTGGGTCTTATTGTTTCCGGAGCAGCCGGACGAATGGGAAGCACGGTGATACGTCTCGCCCATGAGAGCAGATGGACCAAGCCCTTAGGTGCGATCGAATGGCCCGGGTGTCCTCAAATCAACAAGGATGCCGGTGAGGTGGCTGGCGTGGGCAAGATTGGAATTCCGATCACCGCTCAAATTGCACCGCTATTGAAAGGGCAAGTCGTCGTCATTGAATTCAGTGCCCCGGCGGCTACTCTGGAGCATGCAAAAGTCGCCGCGGAGAAAAATGTTCCCATCGTTATCGGCACCACCGGCTTCAATAAAAAGCAGTTGACCGAGATTAAGAAGCTTTCGCGCCGGACCCGGGTCCTTATCTCACCCAATATGAGTCTCGGTGTAAACCTCCTCATAAGCCTTTTAGGCAAGGTAGCTCAGGGTCTTGGGGACGATTACGATGTCGAGATTATCGAGGCACACCATCGCTTTAAGAAGGATGCACCGAGCGGTACAGCCCTAGCGTTGGGTCGCAGTGTCGCCCGTGCCCTGAAAAGAGACTTGGATAAGAGCGGAATTTGCGGTCGCAAAGGGATTGTTGGTGAGAGGAGCAGGAAAGAGATCGGTTTCATGTCCGTTCGTGCAGGAGATATCGTCGGTGAGCATACGGTCATCTTCGGAGGTTTGGGGGAGAGGGTAGAATTCATTCACCGCGCCCATAGCCGTGATACCTTTGCCAGTGGGGCCATACGGGCGGCTCGATGGCTGATCAAACAGAAAAAGGGCCTCTATAGTATGCAAGACGTTCTTGGACTTCCTTAATCCTGTTTGGAACGATCTTTCCGGTTCCCTGCCACCGTGCCTGTAATCCTCCACCTAAAAATTATAGATCCACTGGCAAGATCTAGCTCGTCAAAGGCGTTCCCTTGCAGGGTTTCGCTCGGTTGTTTATACATGTTAGTTGATCGCCGGCCTGTTGCGAACACAGCTAGAAACTTCCTAAGGAATCGAGAGAGAAAAATAAAGTGATAGAGATGGACAGGATTGTATCCCTCTGCAAACGACGGGGTTTTATTTTCCAGTCGAGCGAGATCTATGGCGGTCTTGGCTCTGCCTGGGATTACGGGCCACTCGGTGTGGAGTACAAGAACAACATCAAACGCGTCTGGTGGCGTGACAATGTCCAGTGGAGGGGGGATATGGTAGGTCTGGATGCAGCCATCTCAATGCATCCCAAGGTCTGGGAGGCCAGCGGCCATGTCGCAAGCTTCTCCGATCCTTTTACGGGGTGCGCTGACTGCGGTCGTCACTATCGAGCCGATCAGATTTATGACGTCCTGTGGACCTGCAAGTGGTTCCGGGGGATCCTGAAGGTGCTGGAGGGGCCGGCCGCGAAAAAGAACGAATGGACTGCGATCAAAAATTGGGCAATAAGCGATGGTAAAAAAAATGCACCGAATCTCCCGTTAACGAAAGGCAATGCTAACGTTGCCGGCGATCCGACGGGATATCCCTTCGAAGGTCCGGGGGATCCGCAGTTTGTCATGTTTTTGGAGACTCTCGCGGGACGCCATAATGTAGCAGGGCCAGTTGCCATGCCGGTTCCCTGTCCTAACTGTGGCGGGCTTAAATTGTCAGTTCCAAAGCCTGCTAACCTGATGCTCGAGACCTTCCTCGGCCCCGTTAAGGAGACCGCAACAAAGACCTTTCTCCGGCCGGAGACGGCGCAGGGTATCTTCGTCAATTTCGACAATGTACTTCAGTCCGTGCGGAAGAAGCTTCCCTTCGGTATTGCACAAATCGGTAAAGCTTTCAGGAATGAAATCACGCCAGGCAATTTTACCTTCCGGACCCGCGAGTTCGAACAGATGGAAATCGAGTACTTCGTCATGCCTGGTTCAGACGAGGAATGGCATCAAAAATGGATCGACGAGCGATTTGCCTGGTATCAGAAGTATGGCATCCGAAAGGATAAAATTCGCCTTCGCGAACATGCCGGGGATGAGCTGGCTTTTTACGCGAAGCGGTGTGTCGATATTGAGTATCTCTTCCCGATGGGCTGGAGTGAGCTTGAAGGGATAGCAAATCGCACCGATTACGACCTAAAACAACATGCACAATCCAGCGGGCGATTGCTTGGCTATTTTGATGAGGAGAGCAAGCAGAAAATCGTGCCCTATGTCATTGAGCCTTCGGCAGGGGCTGATCGGTCAGCCCTGGCCTTCCTTGTCGACGGCTACCATGAGGAGGAGGTGAGGGGGGAAAAACGAGTTGTCCTGCGGCTGCATCCGGAACTCGCGCCAATCAAGATTGCAGTTCTCCCGCTCCTCAAAAAAAATCAGCAGATTGTCGAAACTGCAAGCAGGATATCCGATGCCCTTCGCAAACGGTGGGTCTCTGTTTACGACGATACAGCGTCGATCGGAAGGCTCTACCGTCGCCAGGATGAGGTAGGTACACCGTTTTGTGTGACGGTGGATGTGCAGACCGTTGGTGATGGGAAAAGGCCGGGCGATGAAAAGGTTACAGTTCGTGATCGCAACACGATGCAGCAGATTCGGATTCCCATCTCGTCCCTTGAAACTACTATGGACGATCTAATGGCCGGCAAATGGGCTCAGGTCACCGAGCAGGTGCCCTGCCAAACCACAGCCTAGGCTTCGTGTTAAATGCTGTAGCCATTATCCCCCCGTGAAAAATGCCTGATTAGGTCTCAATCTATATAATAAGACCAAGCGGGTGCGGTGGGACTCTGTATCCCGGAAAGACCGCGGCTAGGTTTTGCTGTCCCATATGGTGTGCAAGGATTTCTCCGCACACAGCCCGGAAGTCAGTGGTGAGGGCGAGATCTCGATCTTCGTAGAGAAGTTCCGGTCTTAGCCCGGGCCATTGACCATAAACCTTTCCACCTTTTACTCTCCCGCCGAGCACAAACATGACATTGGCGTGTCCGTGGTCTGTACCACCGTTTCCATTCTCCCGCACCGTGCGTCCAAACTCCGACATGGTAAGCAATACCACATCCTCCGCCCGGTCACCGAGGTCCTTATAAAAAGCGTCAAGACCTTGAGCTAGGACTCTCAAGCGATTGGCCATAGCCCCTTCCGCGGATCCCTGCCTGACGTGCGTGTCCCAGCCTCTGAACTCGGTGAACGCAATCCGAAGCCCAACGTTAGCCTTGATAAGCCGAGCGATGTCACTTAAGCCCCTTGCGAACCTGCCCTTGGGATATTGCTGGGTCCCCAAGGGAATGCTCGACTTCACTTTTTTCAATAGGGTCATTGCTTCGAAAAGAGTTGTCCCTGCACGGTGAAGTAGCGAATCTTCGGTACCAGTATAGAGCTGTTGAAAATTCTTCGTGAGAAAAGGATCATGCAAGCGGAATCCAGTGATGGACGCCATAGTCAATGTCGGGGATGGTCCGGCGAGGATATGCGGAGATTGCCGATTTATTGCAACAGCTCGGAACGGAAAACTTGGATCGTTAGGCCCCCTGAGCGACCGGTTCAGCCATCCATCCGGTGTACTTTTTATGCCCGGTGTGCCGTTTTCCATATAGTCCTGGGCATCGAAATGGGAGCGCGTATTATCCGGTGAGCCGGCCGCGTGAACCATAGCAAGATGGCCCTTCTTAAAAAGTGGTTTAAGCGGGGCCAGAGCCGGGTGTAATCCGTAAAAGCCATCTAGGTCTAAAGCCCGTTCACTGCCAGCTGCTGGCTCCGGAATAGCAATGCTGGGTCTCGTTGAGTAGTAGAAGGGTTCCTTAAACGGAATCACTGCGTTAAGCCCGTCCATGCCTCCCCTTTGAAATAGAACCACCAGGGTCCGGCTGTGATTCTGGTTCTCTCCATTGGCTGCCCGCAGGAGAAACGACGGAGGTAAGCCCAGGGCTAAAAACCCTAAGCCTGTATTTTTGAGAAAGCGTCGGCGTGAGAGTGTCATCACTATCGCCTTTGAAATTCAGGTGCCGCCAAAAGAAGAGCAGTACCTTCCGGTCCAGAGACTTTGGCCAGGGCCGCCCGGGTCGTATCGGAAAGTCCGCCGGAAGCCACCAGCGGTAGAATCTGATCCCCGTTTTGGGCGTCAGGTTTGACGGTAGTTCCCCGGATCCGGCTCCCGGTGAGATCAAGGGCAAAATTCATTCTTGTCAGCAGAGCAGAGGCATTGACCCACGAGGGTCCAACATCTGCGTAGCCTGTTGGGGGCCGGGCCATAAATGGAAGCTCTCCCATCTGGGCCAAATAGCGGAGCAGCGGCTTGGCATTATGGACGTCAGCTCCTAAAATCCGCAGGGCACTAGCGATCAATTCCAAGGGTTTCTTAACCTTCGCGCGAAAAGACAAGGTGGAAAAAAACTCCGGTGCACGGATGATGGCCTGTAGCACGGATGGTACATAGCCGTCACTCCGCCGGAAGGCCTCTGCTGCCTGATTCACGAGCGACTGAGGAGGATTATCAGAGACAAACCGACGCACAAGCTTGGTGGCAAGAAAGCGGGCGGTGGAGGGGTGGCGTGCGAGTAGATCGATAACTTGAATCCCATCGTCCAGATTTCGGCCCGGAGCTATTGTCGTGCCCAGCACTACCTTCTCTCCACGATCATGGCGCCGAGGAGCAAATCGAAACTTAGCCTCTCCTCTAGGTCGGCGGATCGTCCAACCCGTAAAGCATCGTGCTACTTCCTGGACGTCTTTCTGGCTATAACCTCCATCGACACCCAAGGTGTGGAGCTCCATAAGTTCGCGAGCATAGTTTTCATTTAGACCTCGCCTTATCCTGCGCCTGGCGTGACGCCGGAAACGTCGCAACGAAGCCTGTGGACCTACACTTAGCCAATTATCCAAATAAAAGAGCATAGCCGGACTTTGAGCCGTAGCGAGAAGCAGATCGCGGAAATACCCCAGCGCATGGGGGCGGATCGTATCGCGGTCGTAACTTGTGATCAACCACTTGTCCGCGCCTTTTCTGGCGAAGACGTTGAAATGGTTGGTCCAGAAATCAACCATGAGCTCGTACAGCTGCCGTCGACTATAAACCGCGCGCAGGAGTCGTGCCTGCTGGAGTTCCTGGATAACGTGGCGTGGTCCCTGCATCCGGGAAAAAGGCATCATGCCCCGGGCTTTGGCCTTTTTCCGTGGAGGATAGAGCTCGAAAAGTTGCCTGGTGTCTAAGCCTAGGGTTTTAAACTCTGCAAGTTTTTTTTCCAGTACCGGGTCTGGGATTGCCTCAGGATGGAGCTGATTCTCCAAATAGGGAGAAATCCCCAAGCGCTTCACCTTTTCTACTTCCCCCGGTGTGGCTCCAAAGCTAATCCGATTTAAAAAGTGAATTGCCTTTTGTTCTTTGGTTAACCGTGCGGACACTTTTTCTTTGTTCTGTCTTTGGGGTTAAGTGGGTTGCGCGCTGACTTGCCCGGCTGCGTTCAGCAACTTCGGGTCCATCGTCGTATTCGTGTTTTCTTCCCGTCTCATCACCCCACCGGTACCCATGCAAATCCGGTTGAAGAGACCGGCAGGAGCGCTCGTGAAATGGTGAGTACGGTCTGTTTCATGGGATTTCTCCGCTGCCTGTTGGGGATCAAATGAGCCTTTCGATGTTGGTTTTAGCGATGCCTGTAGAAGAACCAATAAGGTCTGTAACCATACCGATGATGATGATGGTGAAACCGGTACCTATAACGGTGGAGTCTGCGGAGGTGCCGGTATCGAAGATATCTGCGGTAGTTTGCCCGGTAGAAATGTCTCGGGCCAACCCAGTCATGGCGATGCTCAAAGCGGCGAGGCGCGTAATTATACGAAATAGCCCAACTGTTGGCGAAGCTCGCCGAAGGAGCTACGAACAAACCGATCAAAACGGCCAATATAAATGTTTTCATTTGAATACCCTCCTTTCATGTCTATTGGACGTTTGTGACGTGAGTTCGTTTACAGCTTGTCCACCTTCAGTTGTAGTTTGGGCAAGTCCGCGTTTTACTTTGCTCTCCTCTCTCGATAAAATCGCCCCTTCTTTAAACGTTTACGTAGCGCCTTTCTCTCCCTTGGTGTTAGTCTGTGGTGCTCTTGAAACTTTCGCCGCAACCGCCGGCGCTCATGCGGTGAGAGCCGGCGATACTCTTCATAGCGTTGCCTAAGCCTTTGACGCCTTTGCGGGGAAAGCTTCCGCCAGTGCTTCCACTTTCGGCGTAGCTGCTTCTTTCGGTCTTCCGGGAGATTACGCCAGCGGCGGAAATTGCGCCGAATAGCGGCCTTGTCATTAGGTGGAAGACGGCGCCACTTTTGGAGTCTGTTTCGAAGCTCACCCTTCTTCTCTGGAGGTAAAGACTTCCATCGGCGGTACCGATCTCTAAGTTCTCTCTTCTTTTCAGGACTCATGCGGTGCCACCGCTCACGAGCTCTACTCTCTCCATCTTTTACACTCTGAGCCCAAACCGGAAAAGACAGACACAGACAGGTGATTAGCACTGATAGCTGGATGAGTTGTTTCATTTTGGCTGATCCTCTGTTTTTTTCCATGACGATGGCTGAGGCGTCTCTCGTGAAAGATCGCTCCCTGTCGTTTCCAGTAGTTCCATCCTTTTTACCGGTTCCAGGTCATTGATCATTTCCCACTGTTCTAGGAGATCCAAGAGCATGAGCATCTCGCGATCCGGATCTTCCTCTGCTGCCGCTGCAGGAAGACAAGAAGGGTAAGAGAGAAAAAGGAAAACAGCTAAACATGCAACAAGCCTCACGACTTCGGCTCCATTTCAGGCAGACCCGTTGCTCTGGTTTCCCAGATCCTCAAGGAAGTCCATGGTATCGAGCACCTCCATTGCTTTAAAGAACTCTATGTTCTCTGCCATGGGTAGGACCTCCAGAAGGGCCTCTTCTTCCAGCGGAATATCCTGCGAGTGCCACAGACCGCTGGTGAAGGTGAATGTCACAACGATAAGGAGGATCAAGGCGGTGGCCAGAGCCGGCACAGGCCAAGGATGGAAGAAAGTGGTGAGACCTCTCCACCATCCACTTCTTTGCTCGGCCGCTGCAAGCTTCCTGCTCATCTCCCGGGAGTAGTTCTGCCAAAAGGCTTGTGGAGGCTCATCCGAACTTGCCGTAATGCTAAGGAGGTTTCGTAGATCGCTAAAATGTTTACGACATGCAGGACAGCCCTCAAGATGACTTGCGACCCGATCTCGCTCCTTACTCTCACACTCTTCGTAGTAATAGAGGATCAGATCCTGCTCAAAATCTTTACAGGCTCTTTGTACTGAGTCATTATCGTGATCCATCTGATTTCTCCCTAAACCAGTTCCCCTAAACTTTGCTGCAGGGCCACTACGGCGCGGTGGATATGAACCTTGACGGTGCCCTCAGCGGATTGCATGACCTTGGCAATTTCATGAATGGAAAGCCCTTGATGGTTCTTCAGAATAAAGGCGGTGCGCTGTTTCGGAGGGAGGGCTTCAACAGCCAATCCCACTTTCCGTGACATTTCCTTTGCGATAGCCGCTTGATCTGGGGAGTTTGAAGGGTCTCCCGGTTCGAATCTTTCGGCATTCCCATCAAGAGAGTCCCACAGAATGCGTCCTCTGCGGCGCCGGTAGTCAAGGCAGAGATTTACAAGAATACGATAGAACCAGGTATAAAAACTTGCACGCAGATTGAAACCCTTCAAATGGGTAAAGGCACGCAAGAATGCATCCTGAGAAAGATCCTTGGCTTCCTCACGGTCGCGGGTGAAGCCGAAGGCGATATGGTAGGCCTTTTGTTTGTAACGTTCCACGAGTACCTCAAATGCTTCCCGGTCGCCACTCTGGGCTAAACTCACCAGTTCCTCATCCTCTAACTCTGCAGGTTGGCTTTGCTCCATGGAAAAATCAGTTAGGCCTGTAAAAACAAGAGGATGAGCCCAGCAGGACTGTGCCGGATCTACCGGCAATAGTCCTGCTGTTGGGATTTAGATCAACTGTTGTCGCTAAGACTCTCTTCCGGATCCTGTTGGCCCCGCCTGAATCTGCGACGATCCCTTTGGAGCCGGCGCTGGTCTCGGAAGCCCTCCATTCGATCCCGGAATCTTTCTCTTGCATCCCTCATCATCTCGTTACGATCCCGTACAATTTCCCTCATGCTAGACCCGTTACGGCGGTCCCTGCGTAGTTCACGTCTATCTCTCCGTCGTTCTCTACGGTCCCTTTTTAGCTCCCGCCTATCGCCACGGAACTCTCGCCGGTCGGCCCGGATTTGTCTACGGTGATGTCTGAAGTGATGTCTAAAAAAGTGCCTGCGGTGCCTAGCTCTGCGCAAGTGTCGGCGATACAGCCCCCGCCTATCGCCACGGAACTCTCGCCGATCGGCCCGGATCTGTCTGCGGTGGTTTCGAATATCATGCCGATAGTGTCGCATCCTGTGCGATTGCCG
Organism: Binatia bacterium; assembly: GCA_046757725.1. Lineage (GTDB taxonomy): Bacteria > Desulfobacterota > Binatia > UBA9968 > UBA9968 > JBHHYU01. The sequence goes on along the minus strand of JBHHYU010000051.1, from coordinate 6,114 downwards.
GTAATGATGTTGGTGGTAGGCATGTTGCCGCGCACGAAAATGATGGTTGAATCTCTGGTGGGATCTCCCGGACCGCGGTGCGGCTAGGGCTGAACCCCCAAAAACCAAGAGAGAGGAGGCAATGAAGCTTGCCCAAATCAATTTCCTAAATCCATCCATAAAACCCTCCTTTTTCAGTTAAGGCCTCCTAGTGCCTTTAAACCGTTAGACGGCTGGATGGCTAATTGGTTTACCCCAAGTGGGCCTAGGACCTACAACGTCGGATTAGGCCCTTCGGCCTGTTCCTGAAAAACCGGACAAAATTTCCATATGTAGAGAACTGATGAGCAAGTCATGATAAGAGCCCACCACTATTTTACAATGTTTTCAGGTGATGACAACCTCTTTCCGCCGAGGGCTATTCTTTCGCTGACGGTGAAGTTGCAAATTTAGTTTGGGACAGACTTTTAGAAACGGTTTCAACTATCTCGGGAGTGAAGATTCAACTTGACATTGAAAGTTCTTGAAATTAAACTAAAATACAAAGTATCGTGCATTATCAGTTCATGGCAATTGACGATCTCGAACAACTAGAAGCCAGCATTAACCAATTGCTCTCGAAGCATGAGGGCGTGAGGCAAGAAAAAGCCTCTGTAGAAAAGCGGCTCTCGCAAAAAGAGAGCGAAGCTCATCAACTCCAAGGTCAGATTCGCCAGTATGAGCGTGAGCGGAGCGAGATTCGTGATAAATTAAAAAAAATTATGGGATACTTCGATCAGCTAGGTCTTCCTTAGGAGGAAGGGGAAGATTTGATGAAAAAGGCTGTTGATGTGGAGATTATGGGGCAGAAGTTCACGATCAGTAGCGATGCAGAAGAGAACTACATCTTTAAAGTCGCAGATTACGTCAGTGGAAAGATGCAGGAGGCATTGAAAACAACCAGGTCCCTAGCCAAGCCTAATGCAACCATGTTGGCTGCACTCAATATTGCGGATGAGTACCACCGGTTAAGAGACCGGCATGAGGCGGTGTTACACCGGTTGAATGATCTTTCAAAGAGGCTTTCGACCACTTTAACTGAGGAGGATTAAAATAAGCAGGTGATCGTTTTCCCCTGCTGTGTTCGTGATCGCTGGTGGCAATTTAGAACCAACAAAGAGAAAAAGGAAGCTGTCTCTTGCCGCGGCTGTCAAGCCCTCAACTGCGGGGAAGATTTAAGCGGTAATATGGCCTCCACCTGGTATTCCAGGTTCAAATTGACCCATTGACACGGCACAAAGCGGGGGAAGTCAGAATCAAGGTGGGGTGGTGGAGAGATGAGGAGCGGGGGAGTCGGTTTTCAGGAAGGGTCTGATCTATCAACTTTGGTATCTTTTGGCTCAAATAAGAATTGGCGAAATTCAACCAAATGGCTCGGAGATTTTGAATAAAGTGTCCCCTAACGTCGATTGTCGTAGATGGCGGTGATTTCCCTCTATGAGAACCAAGTTTATGGGGATTGACTCCACGGGCAACTAGATCAGGCTTCAACACGCACCTCCCCTCCCCTGGTTTTAAGCATCTCTCTTTTCACCATCCGCTGGCTTATCCTTCTGAGGTTTACATGAGGGATATAAAGCGTCAATTACGGGAAATGGCCCTTCTCCAGCGTGGGTCTCTCTCTACCGGCGAGTTTTCTCTTTGGAGCCACCTCATTCAAGAACGGGTTCTGCGGTTTGCGCCCTATCTTGTCTCTTCCTCAGTCGCCCTTTACAGTCCGATTCGAAACGAGGTTGCGACGGCGGAGATCCGCAATCACGCTTTGAGGATGATGAAAAAAGTTTTTTATCCTAGACCTGGAATAGAAAAAAATCTGGATCTGATTCAGGTCACGTCCGCTGAAGATTTCAAGACCGGGCGCTACGGTATCCACGAACCAACAGGTGAGAAGTTTCTGCCAAAGCAAGGTCAAAAGCAGCTGGTTGTTTTTGTGCCTGGGCTCGGTTTTGATCTTCAGGGAAACCGGTTGGGGAGAGGAGAAGGTTGGTATGACCGAGCCCTTGAGTCGTTTGGCAAGGAGCCGAGGTTTATTGCCTTAGCCTATGAATTTCAGATTATGGGGAAGGTACCGGTTGAGAGGTGGGATCGAAAGGTGCATTACATCGTTACCGAGAGAAGAATTATTGACTGTAAAAATGTCTAATTCTTATCAGGCCGGGTTTCCAAATTTTGTTTGTAAAGGGGGTGTTGCCGTTGGAATTCAATTTGTGGATTGGAGTCATAGGGTTCTTGTTAGGGGTTTTATTCATTTTGGGTTTTTCGGCGCTGCGCAGGAAGCAACGCCGAATCCAAAGAGAGACAGCGCAAAGTACCGCCGCTCTTATTATTGAAGAGGCCAAAAAAGACGCCACTGCAATCAAAAAAGAAGGGGAGGTTCGAGCTAGAGATGGCATATTACAGGCCAAGATAGATTTCGACAAAGAAGTTCGAGAAGCACGCAGAGAACTCCAGGCCCTAGAAAAACGGCTCCTTACTAAGGAGGCAGCGATCGATAAGCGAGCGGAAGCAAGGGAGAAGCAAGAAGCGGAATTGGGAAGGCGAGAGGAGGTGCTCAAGACAAGAGAACAGGCTGCTGAAGAGAAAGAGACGGAGCATAACCGTCTTGTCAAGGAAGCGAGGCAGCAATTAGAGCAAGTGGCAGCGATGACTAGAGAAGAGGCCAAAAGAAGTCTGATTGACCAGATGGTGGAACAAGCTAAGCACGAATCGGCTAAACGCATACGTGTCATTGAGGAAGAAACCAAAGAAGAGGCATCCCGTAAGGGACAAAAAATCATTGCCCTGGCAATCGAGAGATTGGCAGGTGACTTTGTTGCAGATCGCACCATTAGCGTGGTGCCATTACCGAACGATGAAATGAAAGGGAGGATCATTGGCCGTGAGGGACGTAACATCCGAGCCCTAGAGGCGGCGACAGGGATTGATCTCATTGTCGATGACACCCCGGAATCCGTAATTGTCTCGGGTCATAACCCTGTTCGGAGGGAAATTGCTCGGCTCTCGCTAGAAAAGCTTATCTCGGATGGGCGGATCCACCCCGGTAGGGTTGAGGAAGTCGTACGGAAGGCGGAGCAGGAAGTAGATGATTCAATCCGAGAGGCCGGACAGAAGGCTATTTTTGATGTAGGGGTACACGGGTTACACCCGGAGCTGATTAAATTACTGGGAAGGCTCAAGTTCCGGTATAGTTATGCCCAAAATGTGCTTTTGCATTCCATTGAGGCAGCTTTTATCTGTGGTGTGATGGCGGCGGAATTAGGCCTGAACGAGAAACAAGCCCGGCGTGCTGCGTTGCTCCACGATATAGGCAAGGCGGTGGATCATGAAGTTGAAGGGTCCCATGCCATTATCGGGGCAGAATTGGCGCGGAAATATGGCGAGTCTCCCAAAATTGTCAATGCGATTGCTGCCCATCACGAGGATGTGAAGGCAGAAACAATTTTGGCCCCTTTGGTGGATGCTGCGGACGCTTTGTCAGGTGCCCGTCCCGGGGCACGCCGTGAGATGATCGAAACCTATGTGCGACGCCTGGAAGAACTCGAACGCATTACCAATTCATTCAAGGGGGTGAAAAAGTCTTATGCGGTCCAAGCCGGGAGGGAAATCAGGATCATCGTCGAGAAAGACATAGTCTCCGATGAGGAGGCTAACCTTATGGCCCGAGAGATTGCCCATAGGATAGAGAGAGAAATGACCTATCCGGGGCAAATCAAGGTTACCGTGATTCGTGAAGTCCGCGCGACAGAATATGCTCGGTGATTGAAGAGAATGTCGCTCGGGTCCATGAAATGTGTTCGTTATCGATCACGAAAAACGGGCACGAGCACGAATGGTTATGCGCATTTTAATCCTAGGAGATGTGGTGGGTCGACCCGGCCGAAGGGCTATACGGGATCTGGTTCCATCTTTTGTAAATGAAGAGGGGATCGACTTGGTCATTGCCAATGCGGAGAATGCCGCAGGAGGGCTAGGCGTTGACCTCAAAAGTGCGGACGAACTCTTCTCTTGCGGTGTGCATGTTCTTACATCCGGAAATCACATCTGGAAGAAAAGAGAGATCTATAACTATCTGGAAGAGCATGCCTATCTTCTCCGGCCCGCGAATTACCCAGATGGAGCCCCGGGTAAGGGATGGAGTGAATGGCAAAACTCAAGGGGTCACCGTGCCTTGGTCATCAATCTGCAGGGCAGGGTTTTTATGCCGAGCAACATCGATGATCCCTTTCGGTGTGTTGATAAACTCCTGGGAGAGCACAGCAGTTATTCTCCCGTTGTTATCGTTGATATGCATGCGGAGGCAACCTCAGAAAAAAACGCGATGGGGTGGTTTCTGGATGGAAGGGTCTCTGTGGTTTATGGTACCCATACCCACGTTCAGACTGCGGATGAACGGATTCTTCCCAAGGGTACGGCCTATATTACAGACCTGGGGATGTGTGGTCCTCTGGATTCGGTGATTGGGATCAAGAGCGAGACGGTTATTGAGGGTTTTTTGAGTCAACTCCCGCAAAGATTTGATGTTGCAGGGGAGAACGTAGTTCTCCAGGGAGTTGTGTTAGAGGTGGATGAACGCACCGGCAAGGCACGGGATATCCGGCGTATCTGTATTCCCTGGCAGAGGTCAGGAGGATGAAGCTGAAGGCGCAAGAACAATTGCAGGTTATTAAACGAGGGGCCGTTGAGATCCTGCTCGAAGAAGAACTTCGGAAAAAACTGGAGCGAGGGAAGCCTCTGCGTATTAAAGCCGGTTTTGACCCAACAGCACCGGATATTCACCTAGGTCATACCGTCCTCATCCAGAAAATGAAGCAGTTTCAAGACTTAGGGCACGAGATTATTTTTTTGATTGGAGATTTTACGGGCATGATCGGTGATCCTTCCGGGAGATCGGAGACCCGCAAACAACTCGATCGTTCGGAGGTCCTGAAGAACGCCGAAACGTACAAAGAGCAGATCTTCAAGGTTCTTGACCCAGAGAAAACCCAAATTGTATTTAATAGCCGGTGGATCATGGAGATGGACACCGCGGCGCTTCTTGCATTGAGCGCCAAGTATACGGTGGCCCGAATGTTGGAGCGGGAAGACTTTAAGCTGCGTTACCAAGGACAGCAGCCCATCAGTATTCACGAATTCCTTTATCCTTTAATTCAAGGATATGATTCCGTAGCGCTCCGGGCTGATGTTGAATTGGGGGGAACCGACCAGCGTTTCAATCTGCTCATCGGTAGAGATCTCCAACGGGAATACGGTCAGGAACCACAGGTGGTGTTAACTATGCCGTTACTTGAGGGGCTAGATGGGGTGCACAAGATGAGTAAGTCGCTCAATAATTATATTGGGATTAATGAGCCTTCCCAAGAAATTTATGGCAAGGTTATGTCCATCTCCGATGAAACGATGTGGCGCTACTCAGAATTATTGAGCGATAGGGACCTGGAGGAAATCAAAAATGTTCGCAACCAGGTTGCTAGCGGATCGGTTCATCCTATGGAGTTTAAAAAATCACTCGCCTATGAGATCGTGTCACGGTTTCACGGTCAAGCCGCGGCAGAATCAGCAAAGGATTATTTTGAGACCCGGTATCAAAAAAGGTCTGTTCCCAATAATATTCCAAAGCATTTTTTGCCTGCGGAACGGATCGGGATCTGTCAGCTCCTGGTGGACCTTCAGTTCGTGAGGTCAAGGAGTGAAGCTAAAAGACTCATTGCTCAAGGCGGAGTGAAAGTCGATGGTCGGATCGTAGCTGATGTAAATTTCGAGTTCCGGGCCACGTTCCACCATGTGGTGAAAGTAGGAAAGACTCGGATTGTACAAGTGGTAAGTGAGAAAAAAGGTGGCATGAGACCACCTTTCTCTTGACATAATAGAAGGATTGAGCTAGATACTGTGTCTGCCTATTTTTAGGTATGACAGTGGGTCTTTGAAAACTAAATAGTAGCACCACCCAATATGGGTGAGACGGTTTAGGGTTCTCGAAAAAACCGCGAGGTACAGCTATCAAGCTATTCAGTCAATCCTACGCCTAAAGGCGGATTGGAGAGTTTAACTGGAGAGTTTGATCCTGGCTCAGAACGAACGCTGGCGGCGTGCCTAACA
>JBHHYU010000050.1:0-21739 GCA_046757725.1 Binatia bacterium | reverse complement strand
TGGGCAAACACGAGCATACCAAAAGTATGCTCAGGAGGGGGCCTCAATGAGTATCGATCGGCTTCAGTACGGCGCTTTCAGCGTACGTCTGAGCCTAAACGTTCGGCTTCCGTTCCAACGGAAATAATCAAGGAGGAACACATATGCCAATTTGGCAGTTGACACCGATAGACAAAGCATCTGACCACTGGCAGGCTAGCACACATAAGGGCGAGGTCATCGTCCGAGCGGCAAGTGAAGGTGAAGCCCGCGCTAAAGCCACTGCAGAGTTTATAATTGCTACAAGGAAAGTCCCTGGCAGAGAGACTCTCTTCAGTCCCTGGAAACAACCAAACCTTGTGAGTTGCCAGCGTCTTGAGCACTCCAAGTATGAAGAAAAAGGGCCAGTGGCAGTTTTAGACCCCAACACCTGACTTGCACCGGAGCTAAATGGCGGCAGCCGGTCCATAGATGAGATGGCTGACACAGCTACGGGAGGAACCGATGGATACCTCGGGTCGTATTGAACGAGGGGGTCGTCATTGGGTCATTGGGGTCGAACCTTTACGTTCGACTTTCGCGCCAATCTGAAACACAACCGAAACAGTCGATTAATCCATGCGCCGATAGGGGGCTTGGTCCTACATAGTCGTCTGGTCAGTACTCAGGGTTAATCTTTCAGCCAGAAGCGAATCATGAAGTAGATGGCTGCAAACCCGTCTTTCCATGTGATCTTCTTACCCTCTGCGTAGGCCCGGCCATGATAGGATATTGGAACTTCGTAAACACGGCATTGTTTCTTCGCAACCTTGACTGTGATTTCAGGCTCGAAACCGAAGCGCTCCGACTCGATTTCAATGTCCTTTAAGACTTCGCTTTTAAAGACCTTGTACCCAACTTCCATATCGGAGAGGTTAAGATTGGTAAGGACGTTCGAAAAAAAGGTAACGATTTGGTTTCCCACATAATGCCAGAAAAAAAGGACTCGATGCGGTCCACCACCGTAAAAGCGTGTGCCGTAAACAACGTCTGCATGGCCTGCCTGGATCGGCTCCAATAATTTCACATAGTCCTGGGGATCATATTCCAGGTCGGCATCCTGAATAATCACGATGTCGCCGGTGACGTGAGATAGACCTGATTGAATGGCAGCCCCTTTTCCTCGGTTGGCCGGCTGGAAAAAGATCTTGAGCTCGTTAAGGGAATCGCTTTCCGCCTGGATTGCCGTTTCCAGACGTTTGAGGATTTCGCGACTACCGTCCGTGGAACCATCGTCGACAACGATGATTTCTTTCGGTAGGGGAACGGTCCGTACGCGCCGGAGAAGCTCTTCTATCGTCTGAGCCTCATTAAAAACGGGGATCAGGACGGCGAGTTTCATTGCTCGAATTCGCGCTTCTTGAGTTCGCGGATAAATGCCGAGAGGTTGGGGTCTTTGCTGACCGCCTCGTTGACCTGATTCTGGAAATCGGCAGCGGCTCGTTCCAGAGGACCGGTGTCGACCCGAAGACCGAGCCATTGAGTAAGTCGAAGCACCAGGGCCAAGGCCCCTCTGGGATTAGATGAGGTAGACAGATAATGCGGCAGGGCACCCCATAGACTCATGTGGGGCATACTTATCCGTTGGCATCGATCCCCCAGAACCCCTATGATCCCCGTCGGCCCTTGATACCGAGACGGGACAAGGTTTAGTTCTTTCATCAGCTTCGGGTCCGTCGTAAAACCTCTCAATGGAACCGCGCGAGTGTAGAGGACCTCATCGAGATACGCTCCCAAAGTAACGATTGTCTCGATACCACACTCTCGCGCCAGCCCTAACATGTTATCGCAGAACCCTCTCCAGCGAAGCTGTGGCTCGGACCCGATTCCAAAGACAAAATCCCGCTCAACCCCGATTCCAGCGCCGTAGTAAAAATCGTAGGAAGGCCATTGTAGTTGACGCTCTTTACCCTCTGTGAGGTGAACCACGGGACGCTGCACCGAGAAGTCATAGAATTCCTCCGGATCGATGCTGGCAAATTTAGTAGCTATCAGTTGCTCGGTCAGATAACGAACCGCCGTGGTGGCTGAGGACCCCGCATCACTCCAACCACCGAAGGCAAGGATCAGCACAGGGTGCTTCAGAGAGGGCCGACTCTCAAAGGTGAAGGCATCTAAGGTCATTTTGCCAAATTTACCACAAACCGACCCTGCTTCTCCAGTCCCTTTAAGTCAATTTATGCCCGAGTATTTGACAAAAGATAGTTTGTTGGCCTATTTGTAGTTTCCCGTGCTGAAAAACAAATATATCCTAGGCGTAGATACGGGGGGAACTTTTACCGACGTCACCATTTTGGGTAAAGGCGGCGATACGGTCATTGGTAAGTCAACGACCACGCCGGATGATTTCTCCCGCGGTGTCATGGATGCCATCGAGGTGACTGGTCGCTCCATGGGTCTCTCTCTGAAAGATCTCTTAACGAACACATCCTACGTGAAGCACGGGACCACCGTGGGAACAAACGCCCTCATTACCCGAACGGGTTCGAAGGTCGGCTTTATCACTACCGCCGGTTTTGAAGATACAACCATGATTATGCGAGGAGTAGGTCGTATCGATGGCCTTTCCGAAGAAGAGATCAAGCACATGGCCAAAATCACGAAACCGGCACCTCTTGTCCCCAAGACATTGATCCGCGGAGTCCATGAAAGAGTGGACTATCGTGGTCGCGTGGTGGTCCCCATCAATCTCGAAGAAACCAAACAGGCGATTCGGAGCCTGGTGGAAGAGGAGCAAGTGGAGGCAGTGGCGGTTAGTTTTATTTTCGGCTGGTGCAATCCGGTTCATGAACGGAAGGTGCGCGAGCTGGCTCGGCAGATGTATCCCGAATCGAAGGTCTATTTTACCTTTGCTCACGAGCTCATGCCGGTCGTTGGAGAATATTCTCGAGCCAATACGGTGATCACCAACAGTTTTCTGGGCAGGACCATGGTTGCCTATGTGGGGGATCTGAGCCGGAAGTTACGGGATTCAGGGCTCCGCAGTCCCCTGATGATCATGCAGGCCAATGGTGGCATCACCAATTTTCGGGAAATGGTGCCGATCACCACTCTTCAATCCGGCCCTGCAGGGGGCATGATCGCCACTAAGTATATGGCCGACCTCCTCGGCCACAAGAATGTAATCAGCACGGATATGGGAGGAACGAGCTTCGATGTCGGGCTGATTAACGATGGCTTCTGGTACTATCTCCGGGAGCCCATCGCCCAGAGGTATCGTTTCTTTCAGCCGATGATCGATATCGAATCCATCGGGGCCGGAGGTGGAACCATTGCCCGAGTGGAGGCAACGACGGGAAGGCTCCTGGTTGGCCCGCAGAGCGCAGGTGCCCATCCCGGCCCCGTTGCCTATGATACAGGTGGGGAGGAAGTCACTGTAACCGATGCTAACCTTCTCCTCGGCTACTTGGACCCTGAATTCTTCCTCGGGGGAAAGCAGAAACTTAACCTTGTCAAAGCCGAGAAAGCAGTCAGAGAGAAAATAGCCAAGCCGCTGGGCCTGGATGTGGTTGAAGCGGCTGCCGGGGTCCACCAGGTCGTGAATAGCCAGATGGTTGATCTGATCCGCAAGCAGGTGGTGCGGCGTGGTCATATTCCCGAAGAGTACGTAGTTTACGTCTTCGGGGGTGCCGGACCGGTGCACGCCGCCGGCTATGCGAGCGGGCTGGGCATCAAAAAGACCTACATCTTTCCCACATCCTCTGTTTTCTCCGCCTTTGGCATCGCAGCGGCGGATGTTATCCATAGCCGGCTCATCTCGGAACGGTTCCTGATGCCTGCGGACCCGGTGGTGCTCAATCGGAGGTTGGAAACCGTAGAAGAAGATCTGTTACAACTTATGACCCGAGAAGGTTTCTCTTTGAGACAGGTTTCTTTCCGCAGGACCTTTTATATGCGGTACCACAGGCAGATGAACGACGTTGGAATCCAGGTCCCTACCAAGCGCTATGGTCAGAAGGACATGGTGGCGATTGAAACGATGTTCGAGAAGGAATATGAGAAGATCTACGGTACCGGTGCAACCTTCCGGGCGGCTGGAACAGAAATCATCTCCATTGGCGTAGACGCGATCGGGAATACCCTCAAACCTCGCCCTAAGCGCTATCCTTCAACCCGGGGTCATGCGCGCGCGGCAGTGAAAGGTTATCGAAAAATATTTTTCACCTCCCCTCGGCTCAAGTCTTTTAAGACTGCAATCTACGATTACCAAAAATTGAGGCCCGGCCACCGTTTCGAAGGACCCGCCGTTGTAGAAACCCCGATTACGACGGTAGTCGTACCGCCTGAGAAGGTGGTCCGGATCGATCCTTTTTTGAATATTGAAATGGCGGTGTAACCACGGAGACCATTTGTGAGAAGGCAACAAAAGCTTGATCCTGTGCGCTACGAGATGTTTCGGCATCGTCTGTACAACATCCTCGAGGAGGGTAGAATCGCGCTTCAAAAGGTTTGCGCCTCACCGATCGTCGTACAAGGCGGTGAGTGCATGAGTGCCTTTTATGATACCAACGGGGTTACGATTCAGAGCGCCTCCGGGCACCTGCGTTTCTGTGCCGGCTGCAGCGATGTGGTGAAGAAATGTATCGAATGGTTCGAAGCGGACCCGGGGATTTTCGAAGGTGACCAGTTCTTTTTTAATGATCCCTATATTGCCTCCACCCACGTATACGACCAGATGATCATCCAGCCGATCTTTCACCGTGAACAGAGAATCGCCTGGACTGCCAGCATGACCCATACGGCAGACACCGGCGGGCTGCTGCGCGGCGGGACGACGGAGATTTTTCATGAAGGGATTCGAATTCTAGGATTGAAGCTGGTCGAAAAGGGGAAGTTCCGCCCCGACGTCTTCAAGACCCTTACAGAGCAGTGTCGAGACCCTCACTATGTCGGTTTGGATCTCAAGTCACGCATCGCATCCAACAATGTATGTTCCAGTGGTTTCCTCGAATTGGTGAGAAAGTATGGCGTTGCCTTCGTCCAGGCCGCTAGTAAGAGGATGATTGAAGACGCGGAGAAGAAGGCCCGGGCGAAACTCCGCTCCCTTCCAGATGGGACTTGGCAGTCACGCATCTACCACACGGGACGCACAAAAAGAGCTGGACAGGCACGGCCCTTTAAAATCGTATGCAAGATGACGAAGACGCGGGACCAAATCACCTTTGACTGCACGGGTACCAGTACGCAGAACGAGGATGAGCATAATGCCACTCGTGCAGCGAGTTGGGGCACGCTCTTTATTGCTCTCGCCAGCCATCTCTTCTGGGACATTCCCTGGAACGGAGGGATGGAGGCGCCGGTAAAGTTGATCATTCCTGAAGGTACCGTGCTCAACTGCAAATTTCCCGCTGCCTGTGGCGGTGGTCCTTCAACGGGTCTGTTGCTTACCAACGTGGCCAGCGATTGTATAGCCAAGATGCTCTTTGCTGCGGGCATCTATGACGACGTCAATGCGGCTTTCAGTGCGTATGGAAGCGAAGGGGGTCCCGGATTTTTTTATGGTGGACACAACCAATACGGTTATCCCGTCGGGCAGGGTATCTACGATACGCACGCGAGTGGATTTGGTGCGACGCCCACCCGCGACGGCGTCTCCACGGGTGGTCACCAGAACAATCCGACGATTGGTATCGCCGATATCGAGAATACGGAGATGAACTATCCCTTTCTCTATCTAGCCCGGCGCCATACTCGGAACGGCGGTGGTTTTGGAAAATTTGCTGGAGGTATGGGTATCGAACGTCTGCTCATGGTTCACGGGAGTAGCGACATCAGCTTGAACTGGAAGCCTTACGACGGCATCCCCGGAGGGTGGGGTCTCTTTGGGGGTTACCCCGTAGGGGCCATCGGCGAGCGTATCATTTTTAAACCTAAAGGCATCGAGGACAAGCTCAAGAGTTCCACCTATCCCAATTCGGTAGATCAGTGTGACTTAGGTTGGGGCGAGATCCTGATTCCAAAGCATTCCTCCTTCGAGCGAATCCACCTGAATGAAAACGATATCCTGGCCGAGCCGCTCCGAGTGGGCAGCGGTTATGGTGACCCCCTGGATCGTGACCCCGTATGGGTTGCTCAAGATGTTCGAGATGAGACGGTATCACGGGCCATTGCTAAAAGGATCTATGGGGTTGTATTTACAAATGGGACTCTGGAGGTCGATCAAGCGGCAACGAAGAACGAACGTGAGGAAATGCGGGCCGAACGACTAAAACATTCAACCCCGCCACCAAAAATAGGTAATAAAAATGGTGGGGGCCGGCGAATCCTGCGATTCCATGAGTATCTCGAACTGATCAAAACGGGCCACGGGAAGATCATCCGGTGTGTCAAGTGCCACTACGAGTTCTGCTCTATGAATGACAATTACAAGAAGTATGCTCTATACCGCAAACGCGATTTATCTGAAGTTAAGGGCATGCCGATGTTGACCGGTGGTTCTCCCATGGTAATCTATCAGGAATATATCTGTCCCGGCTGTGCTACTCTTCTTCAGGTGGATATTCTTTGTCCCCAGCTCGATACGGAAGATCCTCTTTGGGATATCCAGATAAAGGCCTGACGGACCGTAGGTCAACATCATGGGTCTGGAGTTTTTCTGGAACTGGCTTTCAGGTCAGGATCCCACAAAGTGAATTCCTGCTCAACATAGCGTCCGTCGTATTCGCAAGGTAGGGTTGCATATTGTCCTTCGGCGCATCGGCCCCTCACGAAACCGTGAAACAGCCCTCTTCGGTTCTTACCAGGAACTCCTTCCTTCTTCCCGCAAAGTATCAGGGTTCACATCGCCAACCTGCTGTGACTTCGATGGCCGGTTTGCGGTATAATGAAGCCTGCATATGAAAGGGAAAAGATCCAGTGACCAGGCCTCTCCTCTTTTCCAGAAGAATGAGGTCTTATTCGGTCATGATGGCACTTCAGGCCTGGTCGGCTTTGAGGTAGAAGGCCTTGATAAGATCAGGATCTTTCGCCGTCGGGGGGATCTCATCGTTTCAGCAACCGAATCGTTCCATCCGTTCCTTCTCCTGGAAGGTGACGGATGGCTCAAGGGGTGGCGAGGAGAGGCAACGGTACAACCCCTGGAGGGTAGCGGCCTATTCAATCGCCTAGTCGTCTTTCCGGATCTCAAACAATTAGAGGAGGCCAAGTCCCACCTCCAGAAAACCACGCGCAAGAATCCGTCCGCACCCGATGCCCCGTATTTCAGCATCGCCGATCCTGTGCATCAATACCTGCTCTCCTCCGGAAAGACTCATTTTTTAGATCTCACCTTTGGAGATCTGAAGCGCATGCAACTCGACATTGAAACCTATTGTCAAGCTGGTTTTGAATTCCCCAACCCGGTACGCGAGTCGGACCGGATCACCGCCATTGCGCTCTCCGACTCCACCGGCTGGGAGCGATTGATATCGGGAAAGGAATACAGCGAAGCAGAGATGTTACAGGAGATGGTCCATGAGGTTCAGAGACGAGATCCCGATGTGGTTGAAGGCCATAACCTCTTTCGATTTGATCTGGAATACATCGAGGCACGGGCCCGGAGACACAAAATAAAGTTGAAGATGGGGCGTAATGGGAGTCTCCTCAAGGGTCATCCATCCAGGATGCAGATAGCGGAACGGTCTATTACCTATCGGAAATACGAGATTTTCGGCCGCCATATTATAGATACCTGGATTCTCGCTCAACATTACGATCTTGCCGCACGAGACCTGGAGGGCTATGGCCTCAAGCAGATTGCACGGCATTTTGGCATCGCCAGCTCAGATCGTACCTACATCCCTGGAGACAAGACCAGTTGGTATTTTGATCATGATCCCGAAACCCTCTTTCGTTATTCACTCGATGATGTCCGAGAGACCCGTGCCCTATCGGAACTTCTTTCCCCCAGTTACTTTGTTGAGGCACAGATCTTTCCCTTCAGTTATCAAAACATAGCCCTGCGAGGTAACGCCACCAAGATCGACGCCCTGTTTCTCCGCGAGTATCTTTTTCGGCGGCGGTCCATTCCAAGTCCCGAGAAAGGAAGAAATGTGGCGGGAGGGTTCACCCAGATGGAGTATCAGGGAACGGCCCATGGAGTTCTCCACTGTGACTATACATCCCTCTACCCTTCGATTATGCTGGTTTACGATTGTTTCCCAAAGCGAGATGAGCTTCGGATATCCGCCGGTTTGCTACGTGATCTCCGTGATTTCAGAATTAAATCCAAGGAGCTGGCTCGAGAAGCAACAATCAAAGAGGCTAGGATCTATTTTTCTGCCCTTCAATCTACCTTTAAGATCCTTATCAACTCCTTCTACGGTTACCTGGGTTTCCAGATGGGCCATTTCAATGACTTCGACGTGGCGAACCAGGTCACGGCGAGGGGGAGAGAGCTGATCCAGTCGGCCATAGGCTGGTTAAAGCAGCGAGGAGCAATGATTATTGAGGTCGATACGGACGGGATCTATTTTGTGCCACCCGAAGGAGTTAAGACGAAAACCGATGAAGAAGAGCTCATCCAGCAACTAGACAACACGCTCCCGCAAGGGATTGAGTTGGAACTCGACGGGCGCTATCCGGCTATGCTTAGCTATAAGATGAAAAACTACGCGCTCTTAGACGAGAAGGAAAGGCTGATTATCCGGGGTTCCAGCCTTCGCTCGCGCGGGTTGGAGCTCTTTCAGCGTCAATGGATGAAAGAGATGTTGGTCCTGATTCTCAAGGGTGAAAAGAATAAGGTCCCATCTCTTTATCAACGCTATCTGGATGATCTGGAACACCATCGAATGGATATCTCCCTCCTGATGAAAACCGAAACCCTGCGAGACTCGCTCGAGACCTATCAGCTGAAGGTAAAGGAGAAAAAACGGAACGCAGCAGCCCCTTATGAGATCGCCCTTAGATCTGAGCGGCCTTACCAGCCGGGCGATCAGATCTCTTATTACGTCACGGGAAATACGGCCAAAGTCAAGATCAACGAGAACTGCAAGTTGGCCTCTCAATGGGATCCGAACGGTCCGGATGAGAATGTGGGGCATTACAAAGGTAAACTCAAAGAACTATACGCGAAATTCAAGCCGTTTATTGAATAGATTATGTTCGTGATTCGTGCTCGTGGTCGTATCAAAAACTCCGATCACGAGAGACGAGCACGAGCCACGATAAGGGGGTATTTATGGCTGAGAGGGTGGCCCTCATAACCGGAGGGGCACGGGGAATCGGGCGAGCCATTGCTTTGGACCTTGCTGATCGGGGATGGTCAGTGGCCCTTTGCTATCGCCACAGCGCCAAGGAAGGAGCCGAAGTTGCGGATGCCGCCCGGAATAAGAGCGTAAAGGCTCTGGCACTCCAGTGTGACGTATCCGACCCTAAAGCTGCCGAACAGATGGTAAAGCGAGTTGAAAGAGAGTGGGGACAAATCGATGCCTTGATCCATTGCGCCGGGCCTTATCACCGGGTTAATCTTCTGGAAGAAAGCGTTGAAGGATGGCACTCGATGTTTGATAACAATCTCCATCCGGCCTTTTATCTTACTAAGGCTGCCAGCCCCGGCATGATCGGCCGCAAGTGGGGACGCATTGTTTCGTTTAGCATGGCCAACGCCGATCAATTGATTGCCCAACCGCAGTTGACAGCACACTATATTGCCAAGGTGGGACTGCTTGTTCTTTCTCGTTCTTTGGCCCGTCTTCTAGCCCCCCATGGGATTACGGTCAACACCATCTCGCCGGGTTTCATTAATTCGGGCAGCGCTCCAAAGGAAGAGCTTGAGACAATGGCTAAACGGATCCCGGCAGGGCACGTTGGCACACTCGAGGACGCCACTTCCGTTGTCCGTTTTCTTCTTTCAGAAGAGGCTCATTATATCAATGGGGCGAATATCCATTTGAGTGGTGCTTGGGGGATTTAGAGGTGTAAGCTGGGAATGTAGGCAAAGACTAACAGAAGATCGAGGAAAGAAGATAGAAAACGAGATGCGGGGTGGAGGCGATTCTTAATACTGACTCCTGATTACGAAATACAAACTTCTGCTTTTTAATCATGTCTAGTCAACAAGAACGCAAGAAGGCCTTGGAATTGGCTGAAGAGGCCATCAAACATCAAATGGCAGGCGACTTGGAAGAGGCTATCCGCCTCTATAAACTGTCGATCGCGACTCATCCCACTGCCGATGCGCATACCTATTTGGGTTGGACTTATAGCTTTCAGGGCCGTATTGATAAGGCGATCGCCGAGTGCGAGATCGCGATTCAGCTCGATCCTGATTTTGGCAATCCCTATAATGATATCGGTGTTTACCTCATGCAGCAGAATAAGCCAGACGAGGCCATTCCGTGGTTGGAAAAGGCCAAGAAGGCCAAACGCTACGATCCTCGACACTTTCCCTTTCTAAATCTAGGGCAGATCTATGCCACCAAGGGTATGCTTAACAAGGCCTTAGAAGAGTTTCATGGAGCTCTACAGTTGAACCCGGGTAACCCTCAGGCCCTCCAGGCAATTGAGGAACTTGAATCCAAGCTGCAGTGAGCCTCAGCCACGACCAGGCCTCAGGCAACCAGCACGAGGTAAGCCTGCGGCGGAACATTGTTTGACTCTCACAATTGACACGACATGCCGTTTATCGTATTGCTTCAATAGCAATTCTTCATAGGTAGTCATTCAATTTTTGATTTTTACAAAATCCTCCGGGTTACCGCGGGCACAACACCGATGGGGTTTCCGAAGGGGAGAAGTTGTAACTTTTCCATCTGGGCGACCGCGGGATTTCGAAGCCCGTGGTCGAACTAAGCTGATACCTTACCAGTAAGTATGGGAACTCAAGCGGAGACGTTGAAGCGATGCATTGGGCAGAAAAGATCGCACATGACCTGATCAGGCGCCATCCGGAACGGGAGGTTTTCACATGTGCCTCAGGCATCAGTCCCTCCGGCCCGATTCATGTGGGCAATTTACGTGACATTCTAACGATCTGGTTTGTCGGGAAAGTCCTTGAAGAACAAGGGAAAACGGTTAGGTTCTTCCACTCTTGGGATGACTACGATCGGCTCAGGAAATTGCCTCAAAATGTTCCCGAGTCGTACAGTAACTTTATAGGCAAGCCCTTAGCTCATATCCCAGACCCGTGGGGTGGCTATGAATCCTATGCTCTTCGTCACGAGCGTGAATTTGAGGAATCGCTGCGCGCTCTGGGAATCGTTATCGAGTTGCGATCCCAAGCAACAATGTACCAAAGCGGGGCTTATCGAAACGGTATTCTTGAAGCGGTCAGGGCCCGAAAGACGATTTATGACATACTTGCAAAATACCGGACCCAGGACGCATCTGAACAGGAACGCGAGGGATATTACCCAATCACGATTTATTGCGAAGGTTGTAATAAGGATACCACGGTTATTCTCCGCAGCGATGATTCGGAAGCATTGATATCCTACGCCTGTTCATCCTGCGGATACCAAGGGACCATAGATCTTAGCCGGGCATCCAACGTCAAGCTCCCATGGAAAATCGATTGGGCTATGCGGTGGCGCCATGAGAATGTAATTTTTGAGCCGGGGGGAAAAGACCACGCAACCTCCGGCGGGAGCTTTGATGTCTCCAGTGAAATTTCAACAAAGGTGTTTCATTTTAAGCCGCCGTTATTCCAGCCCTATGAGTTTATCGGCCTTAAGGAACTAACGGGAAAAATGAGCGGCTCCTCCGGTCAGCTATTAACACCCCACGAGGTTCTGCAAATCTATCAACCTGAGGTCTTGCTGTGGATTTTTGCGCGTATCCCGCCTACCAGAGCCTTTGATCTGGTGGTGGATGATCAAATCAGCCGGATCTATGAGGAATTCGATAGAGCCTATTCAAGCGTGTCACCAAACCCAACAGATAAAATGGCATTGCATCTAGCTTGCGTCCCGGGCAGGAAAGTACACCCTGTCTCCTTCAGACAGCTTGCAAGCTTTTCAGGCATCGTTCAGGGAAACTGCGCGGCGCTTGAGCGTATCTTTTCTCGAATCGGGACCCCCTACCCGCGAGAATCGTTTGAAGAGCGACTTCAGAAGGCTGAGAATTGGCTTGAGCACTACGCCCCCGACCAACGTACCGTTCTGCGTTCCGGTCGGAACACCGAATACTTCCGAACTCTACCTGCTCGCGAGCAGGGATGGGTGCATGAGTTGTACGGTTGGCTAAAGGCCTCAACGTTTGGCGTTAATGAAGCTACAGAAAAAGTTTACGCCATCTCCAAGGAACCGGGACTAACGGGGAAAGAACAGGTTTCAAACCAGCGGCGATTTTTTCAGTTAGTCTATAACCTCCTCTTCGGAAAAGATAAGGGCCCTCGGCTTGGCACATTTCTCGCAGCGGTTCCTTTAGACAGGTACATTGAGTTGTTGAATTTTACCGATGTGCCGGGCGACTCTCTACCAAAGAGCAAAACCTAATAAGTTCATAAGATTCGGCTCTCCGTTAATTAGTGTGTGTGGTGCCTCAGGAGAAAACCTTCCGGCCTGAGTCGATAAGTCTGTGCCTCGACGGCCACCCTCCCGTCCCCTTTGGGTGAGCTCTCTGACAGCTTGGGCCTACCTCCAACCTCCACGTCCCCGTGCCCCAGTCCTGCAGGTTTCCTCCCTCGGAACCGGATGCATGGGTGCACGGTGCGGGGGTAGGCTCCGAAGAAAGGGAGACGTCAAACTGTGATCGTGCTCGGTGTCGAACACGAAACACGAACACGAGCCACGAAATGGGCTCCCACTGAGGAGCGGGCTCCCTGCGCCTAGCTGGAACAGTACACTTTTTACGGTAGAGCCATAAGGTTCTTGACTAGCTTCTCTCCCCTAGGTAACGGTCGGCTCTTGCCCGTTTTCAAGACATGGATCAAGGAACTTACCAAAGCCGGCCGAAGTGGGATTTGTCCGGTCGGACAACTCTTTCATGGCGAGGGAGAAAGCTCAAAACCAACAAACGTAAGCGTGTATCTACAAGCTCAAAGGCATCGAACCGGCTAGATCTTAAATGCCTCCCGTGTGTTCGGGGCGTAAAGTGTTTCCAGATTCAGAGGTTTTTTAAGCATCCCTTGTTCCAGGAGATAGGAATGGAATGTCTCCAGGACTTTCCGGTTAGGCTCGAAACCATAAGGCCAAAAGTCCTCGGTCATCATGTCCCGCACCTCTTCGTATTCCGCAATCGTCCAGGGAAGACTGGTACGCAGAATATTGGTATCATAAATCCGGCTGAAACAGAGATCCTTAGCCTCGCAAAAAGCCTTATAGAGACTCTGGCACACCCAAGGATTTTTTTCATACACTCCGGCTCGGACCACGATCACATGCATGATCGGGAAAATACCAGTCCGTTTGAAATAGCCTATTTCTACCTGCTTAAAGTCCTTGAAAAGTCTGCGAACGCCTGCCGATCCCTGGACAAAACAGGCCGGCATCCGTGCTGTCATCAATGCATCAATCTCCCCGGCGTCAAGCATGTCATTTAAGGTCCTATCCTCAATCATCTCCAGGCGGATGCCGGCAGGAGGTTCAAAGGCAACTCGGTCTCTACGTCCGGGCTGTTCCACTCCACCCTGAATCCATTGGACATCTTTCGGCTCTACACCAAAGTCGTGCTGCAGCATACCTCGCAACCAGACAGATGCCGTCATCGTGTATTCGGGAACTCCAAACTTTTTCCCTTTGAGATCTTCGGGCCGTTCGATCCCGGCTTTGGCATTCACAAAGATACATCGGTGACGAAAGGTCCGAGAGGGAAACACGGGGATTGCAATAAAAGGCAAGTGTCCCTGTGAAGCAGCAACGTGCAACGCCCCCATGGACATCTCCGCTGCATCAAACTCTTCAAAATGAAGCATACGCCAGAAGATCTCCTCAACCGGCAGCGCGAGGTAGTTGAGCTTGATTCCTTCAGGTTTTACCAAACCATCGCGTAGCGCCCGGGTCCGGTCGTAATCTTCACAAGCCAGGGTTAAATGCACATCGCCCATCAGATCTCCTGTTCTTTTAAATGTCTGATTAGCCCAAGTAAAACCCGGGGGCCCTTGGCATAGGTTGGGCCTGTGATGCCGTAGTTGCTGAATCAGGGTGATAAGCCACCGTGCGCCTCACCGACCAGTTTCACAAAATGCCTCACGTCCTGCACGAGCCCATCGTGCCCCCCCTGAGACCACCGGTTGCTCAGGAAGGCACTACCGAGTACGATGCCGATCACGCCGATCTCCACGTATTCCTTTACGTTATCCTGATGCACCCCCCCCGAAACCATAAAGCGAGCCTCCGGAAACGGCCCGAGCATCTGTCTTACGAACGTCGGCCCTCCAAGGCAATCTGCCGGGAAGATCTTGACCAGGTCCGCTCCCGCACGTACCGCCGATAGGATCTCGGTCGGAGAGGCGGCGCCGCTGATACAGGCAACCCCGGCGTGATGACAGATCGGGATCTGGTTCAGCTCCAGCGTGGGTGAGACAATGAACCGGGCGCCCGCAGCAATGGCGTTCTCAGCCGCTTCCTTTGAGAGGACAGTCCCGGCTCCGACAAAAACGTTTCTTAGCTTGGCCAGGGTTTCGATCACTCCAATCGCGCCGGGAACGGTCAGCGTGATTTCAACAAACCGGACTCCGCCATCTACTACTGCTTCCGAAACAGCCAACGCCTCATCGGAGCTTTTTGAGCGGACCACCGCTACGAGTCGATGCCGATGCATTTCCCCTATTAGTTCAGAGTTCGCCATTGTCCTCTCCCTATCCCTTTTTTGGACTTGCACCTAACTCAGACACAAGCCACCGTCGACAATGAGCGTCTGCCCGGTCACAAAATCCCCACCGATCACTAAGCCAACAATGGCCTCCGCCACGTCGCTGGGGGTGGCAATTCGTTGCAAGGGGTAATTCATTGAAGCGCGGGTAACCGTTGCTTCGTAATCCTCTCCGTAATGCTCCCTCATCCATCTCGTATCCGTAAACGCTGGAGCGACCGCGTTGACACGGACCTTCGGTCCCACGGCCACGGCCAACCCCCGCGTTAGATAGATCAGCGCCGCTTTGGCCGTCCCGTAAGCCAACGACGAGCACGTAGCGGTCGCAAGGACACCTGAAATGGAGGCAACATTAATGACGGCACCCTGGGCCCGGGATAAAAAGGGCAGCGCAGCACGGGTGCAGCGAAAAGCAGCTTTCACGTTGACGTCAAGGATCTCATCCCACATTGCATCAGTCAATCGCTCTAGATCGCTTATCGGCACCCAGTGAGTGACACCCGCGTTATTCACGAGAACATCCAGACGGCCGAAGTGTTCTTCCACCCGTTCCATCATCTGGCGCACCTGTTCGTCCTTTTTGACGTCCGCATGCACGCAGAGGGCTTTGGCACCTAATCGCTGGGCCGCAGCCGCCACCCCTTCAGCTTCCTTTTTAGCCGTTCGAAAATTGATCGCCACGCCGGCTGCGCCGGCCTTGGCAAACTGCAAGACGGTCGCTTCGCCAATACCCGTCGCCCCTCCCGTGACCAATGCCACCCGGCCCGCAAGTTCCATAAACAGCCTCCTGTAAAAACATGCTCCCTAGGAGCCTAAGTTCAACTTCTCTTTTTTCGCCCGCTGTTTGCCCGGAGTTTCTTTGTTGCCGCCTCATCAATGACCCATTGCTCCGGAAGTCGAACCAACTCATTCTCCAGACCTGTAAAGCGAATGACCACGCCGTACTCCTGGGCTGCGGCTTCCGGAGTTACGTAACCTGCAATAACATCCTGGCGAACAAGGCCGGGGTCCCGCTTTAACGGATCGCCGTATCCTCCGCCTCCCGGCAGGTTTAAATGGACCAGTTGGTTGGATCCGAGATCGACCATCGCCTTGGGATTCGGATGTTCCCCGGTGCCCAGGATAACCTCACCGGGTGCACCTGCCTGACCTCCGAGTAATCCTTGGGCTGGATACTTGGTTCGATCTACGATGCAACTCACACTCCAGTGACCATCGGCACGGTTTGTAAATGCGGTCAATTGCCCAAGCCCGCCGCGCCAGGTCCCGGCCCCCCCCGAGTCTGTACGAAGTTCGCGGCGGCGCACCACCAGGGGGGAAAGGCTTTCGATCACCTCGGCGGGTACCCCGGCAACACCGCTAGGGAAACCCACAGCACTCAATCCGTCTTTCGTGGGACGTGCCCCTGTCCCGCCCACCTGAAAGATGGTGGTTGTGAAAGGAGGCGTCTGTCCTCGCCAGACACTCATCCAGATGGGATCGGCTCCGAAAGCCATGATGTGTCTAGGGAGGGCTTTAGCCAAAGCGGCAAAGATGGCACTAGGCAAAAAATGGCCGATGACCTGACGACTCGCAACCGGGGCTGGTTCCAGCGCGTTTAGAATACTACCGGGCGGTGCCAACACGTGAACCGGCCGGAAGCTCCCCTCGTTGTGTGGAATGTCAGCGTAGAGGGCCGCCTTGACGGCGAAACTCGCGTACGCGTGAGTGTAGTTAAACACCACGTTGATGCCACGTTTGCTCTGGGATGACGAGCCGGAAAAATCGATGAAGATCTCATCCCCGGCCACACGGACGCAACACCGAACTACAATCGGCTCTTCGAAGCCGTCGCTCCACGTCTCGCTTCTCCATTCTCCATCCGCAAGGTCACGGATGTGTGCCCGAACGGCTGCTTCGGAACGGCAAACAATTTCCTCGGCCACGGGCTCAAGGCTTTCCAGGCCAAATTCCTCCATGGTCTCCAGCAGGGCTCGGCCTCCCGCATCGTTGCAGGCCGCCTGAGCATGAAAGTCGCCCACCACCTCGTCCGGCAGCCGCACGTTAACACGCACGATACCCAGCAGAGATTCATTCGGCTGCCCGCGGTCGAATAGCTTCATGATGGGTAACCGCAGCCCTTCTTCGTACACTTCCCGTGCCTCCGCAGAGAGAATACGCCCTCCGATGTCAGCGCTGTGACAGGTATTGGCAAAAAAGGCTACCAGACGCCCGTTCTTGAAGATCGGAGTCGTAATGGTGATATCATTGATCTGACCAGCCGTCATCCACGGATCATTGGTGATTAAAACGTCCCCCGGCGCAAGTGCCTCTGGCGGATATGCAGTGAGAAAGTGGCGCATCGAAGTGGCCAGGGCGTTGATGTGGCCCGGCGTCCCGCTTACCGATTGTGCGATCATTCGCCCTCGGACATCAAACAATCCACACGCGAGGTCTTGGCTTTCCCGGACGATGGTGCTGAACGCGGTTCGTATGAGCGTATCCTGCTGCTCATTGGCGACTGAAAGCAGACGGTTCCAGATAACCTCCAGCGTCACCGGATCCATGGTCCTGTTAGGCATCGGCCAGCTCCACAATCACATTCTGATGTTGATCCACCCGGCAGTGACCGCGCGGGCCTACGATAAGCGTCGACTCGCGTTCTTCGACGATGGCCGGGCCATTAAAGGTCGCACCCGACTTGAGAGAATATCGATTGTAGACCGGCGTCTCCACATAACCGTTAAGCTCGGGAAAATAGGCCAATCGTTTGCACTTGAGCCCCGATCCATGCCCAGAGTCCGACAGGGGCAAGCGGAAATCCACCTCGGGCTTCGATCCGCTCGCAATGACGCGCCAGTTAATCACCTCAAGGGGCACGTCAGGTCCTTTACGACCATAAAGCCCTTTGTAGACTTCCTCGAAGGTAGACGTCAGCCGGGCTGCCTGCTGCCCATTCAGTTTAGTGTTCGGCAGCGGAACCGAGACTTCATGACCTTGGCCAACAAACCGCATGTCCGCCCGCCGCTCGTAAGAGACCTCCGTGACGGTAAGGCCCGACCCCTTCAGGATCGCTCCACCTTCCTGCTCCATCTCGTGTAAAAGACGATCGGCAAAATCCCAATCCAGATCATCCAGGCGGCTATAGGCACTACGAACAAAATCGAAAGCCAGAGGTGCCACCAGCAACCCGAAGGTAGAACCCACTCCGGCACCGATCGGCGAAATGACGGCCGGAAGGCGTAAAATTTCTGCAACACGGTACCCGTGGATCGGACCAGCCCCACCGAAAGCAAAGAGCGGCATACGGCGTGGATCTTTCCCGCGCTCGCCAAGGTGAGCCCGGGCGGCATTAGCCATGTTCTCGTTCACGATCTGATGAATCCCCCATGCAACCTGCTCGATACTCAACCCCAACGGTTTAGCTAGTCGAGACAACGCCTTGCGAGCGCCCGCTAAATCCAAATGCATCGTTCCGCCCAAGAAATAGTCTGCGTCCAGGTAACCCAATACCAGGTTCGCATCCGTCACCGTAGGGTTTCCACCCTCACGGCCATAACAGACAGGACCTGGTTCCGCACCGGCGCTCTCGGGCCCAACCTTCAATAACCCGAGGGTATCGACATGTGCGATACTACCTCCACCAGCCCCAAGCTCGATCATGTCGATAACGGGTATCTTGATCGGTAGTCCGCTACCCCGCTTGAAGCGGTACACCCGGTCAACTTCAAACTCCAATGCTTTCAAGGGCAGCGCTTTCTCTACCGCACACAACTTGGCGGTTGTCCCGCCCATGTCAAAAGAGAGAAGGTCCGGGTAGCCGGCACAGGCACCTATGTGTGCCGCAGCCAACGCTCCTGCGGCGGGACCGGACTCCAGCAAACGCACCGGGAAACGGGAGGCCGTCTCCACCGTGCCAATGCCACCGCTTGAGAGCATGACAAAAAAGCTGCCCACAAATCCGAGCCGATCTAGGCGCCCCTGGAGTTCTGCCAGATATTTTGACGTACGCTCCTGAACATAGACGTTGGCCACAGTCGTACTGGTGCGCTGAAACTCACGAATCTCGGCAACCACATCACAACTCAGGGACACACGGATCTCCGGCGCAACGTCAGCAATAATTTGAGCAGTCCGCCTTTCATGCGTGGGGTTACGAAAACTGTTGAGATAACAAACGCCGATGGCCTTGATCCCCTTGTCTCGTAGCTCAGAGACCAGGCGGCGCACCCATTCCTCATCCAGTGGCTGTAAAATCTGACCATCCGCAGCCGTTCGTTCAGGGATATCAAAGCGTAGGTGGCGTGGAACAAGAGGTTTCGGAAGGTCGAGGTTTAGGTCATACAGCTCGTAACGATGCTCCCGTCCGATCTCCAGGGCATCACGAAAGCCTATCGTGGTGAGAAGCGCCGTCGGTGCGCCCTTCCGTTCGATCAGTGCATTGGTTACCAGAGTGGTGCCGTGTATCAACCTTCCCCATTCACCGTTCTTTACGACACTCGACCCCAGGGCTTTTCGCAATACGTCCTCCACGGCCTGGCTCGGGTCGCCCGGTGTGGTCAGTGCCTTGCCGATCACGGCACGACCATCCTCGGCGACCAAAAGTAGATCCGTGAATGTCCCTCCTATGTCAACGCCTACTCTATACATAAGGCTATTCAGTTATCACTGGCCGGCTTAAGCCTCTATCTCAAACCCATGCTACGAACATCATGCGCCGCCTGTTGACCAATCATCGCTTACTGCGCAAAAAGATTGAGAAGACGTTCGGTTTGATGGGCTGCAGCAGGCCGGAGAAGCGGGATTTTCACTCCAGCGTCACGGTACTGTTGAACCCGTTTTTTTACTTCCTTCGGTGTCCCGCTTGCCGTCATACCTTCCACATAAGAGTCGGGAATGGCCTTGATGAGCTCCTCCATCCCGCCTTTGGCATAAGCTGTTTCGAAGCTTGGGATATCTTGTTCTCTAATGTAAGGTTCCCCGACTCGCATCTTGGGCCTTGCGATAAATGGAATCTGGATGGGATCAAGTTTTGTGGCGACTTCCCACCGAATCTCATCGAGTGCCTTCTTGTGATTGTCCCCAATAGAGCAATTTATAATCTGCGCCACCTCAAAGTTGGACCAGTCCCGGCCTGCTGCCTCTGCCGCTTCCTTGATGATCTTGAGCGCATTGACCGTGTATTCCGGGGAGCAGACCGCATTCAAGATAACACCGTCGCCGATCTGCCCGGCGAGACGCAGTCCCGGACGACTGGTGGCCGGAAGGTACAGCGGGATGGAGGTGCGACTCGGCTTCCACCCCAGGCCCACGTTGTCAAGCTGTACGACCTGACCCCGATAGGAAACCTTATCACCCGTAAGAAGGAGTCGTATTGCCTCGATCCACTCCTTCAGGGCCAAGACAGGATCCACGTGTTCGAGGGAGTAAACACGGGCATGGCTTCTGGTACAGGCACCCGGCGCAAGAGTCATGCGGCCATCCGTCAGTTCGTCCAGGCTGGCAAGTGTCTGCGCCATCACCACAGGGCTGCGTAAACGTACGATCTGTGTGGAACCAAGAACCAAACGACTCGTAGAAAGACCGATGGCCGCGAGGGAGGTTACCGAATCACGCATAAGTTCGATGGTCTCCGAAAAGAAGCCCATCTCGAAGCCACGTTCTTCCGCCTGTTGCATCAGGCACGCCATCTCCCTGACGTTTGTGAACTTTCCGTATCCCAGAGCACATCCTATTCTTTCCATGATCCTCTCCTTCGGTAATGACCTCGTTCCGGGGTCCTGACCCAACTTATCCTTAATTGCGTTCCTAACTGATCCCAGGGGTAACGTCAAACCGTAGGGTTAAGCCCCTAAAGAAAATCCAAAGCCTGCCGCTGCCAAGAATTCCTGGCTTTGCAACTGAGCTTTCTTTTGCGTTATAGGAGAACTGATTCAGAAGTAGCTAATTTCGTGCACCTCTGAGGATCATTTGAAGTCGAACCATGAGCGACTCAGTCGCTCACCTAGTGGCGGAGTTGTGGTGAGGGCCAGCTATCAAGGAATTGTCCTATGGCACAGGGTAGCTAAACTTACAAGCTGAGACATTTAAGGAGAGATCACTATGGCGACCAAATATCGCGCGGACCACGTGGGCAGCCTGCTGCGACCCCAGGAGCTACTGAAGAGTCGTAGCGACGATCGGCTCGATCACCAGCAACTGCGAGCGCTGGAAGACACGCACATTCAGTGGGCGCTCCAGCGCCAGAAGGAGCTCGGCCTGAAGATATTCACCGACGGCGAGTTCCGGCGCCGCAACTTCATGAGCGACTTCAGTGAGTCAGTGAAGGGGCTTGACGAGGGCGATACCATCCCTCGCTCCTGGCAGGCCAGCGGTGCTGGCACCTCGACTCAGGCCTTGAGCGTCCCTGGGATCGTGGTGCGCGAGATCAGGCAAACCAAGCGATTGACCGAGCACGAGGTGGACTTTATGAAGCAGCATAGCCCTGGCGACATCAAGATCACGCTGCCCACCGCTAACCAGTTCCCCGCCATATTTTACAAGCCGGGCATCACCGATAAGGTCTATTCCACGCATTCCGCTTTGTTGTGGGACATCGTGCCCATCATCAAGGCAGAGATTCAGGCGCTGGTAGGCGAAGGGGTGCAGTACGTGCAGATCGATGCGCCCCGCTACACCTACTACATCGATCCGAAGTGGCGGGACTATATCAAAAACGAAATGGGGCTTGACACCGACTGGGCGCTGGACGAGGCGGTTCAGGCCGACAACGCGTGTTTGGAGGGGTCCAAACGCGAGGGTGTAATCTTGGCCATGCACCTTTGTCGGGGCAATAACCGCAGCCAGTGGTTCGCCGAGGGTGGTTACGACGCCATTGCGGAGAAGCTGTTCGGGCAACTCCAGGTGGATCGTTTCCTACTTGAGTATGAGTCGGCGCGGGCCGGCACCTTCGAGCCTTTGCGGTTCGTGCCGCGCGGCAAGACGGTGGTGCTAGGACTGGTGAGCAGCAAGG
>JBHHYU010000049.1:0-21817 GCA_046757725.1 Binatia bacterium | reverse complement strand
ACGTCCTAAGAAAAACAACCGGAAAAAACGGTAGAGGGGTTTTTCAGCAGAATCTGTATTGTGGACCGACCCCTAAATCTAGAAGAAAACGATGACTGTTTAGCCGGAACTTCTTTGGGTTGACTCCTCTTACCACGTCTATGAAGGGCATGAAAAGAGCCGTGGGGCGGATGCCATTGACCTCTTGAAGGACTCTGTGATAAGCGGTGAAAGACTTACAGGACGGTCACCCATGAAACTGGTTAACCTATGCCTTTAACGAAATACGCCTCGAGGAAATCGCTTATCCGAAATACGAGCGCGGCTGGGTAATGGTAAAGTCAATAGGTGAGGTTCTCTTAAAACACCAAAGAAAAAGATTAGCTTACTAAATGCAAAACTTTGGTTAATCGATAGGGGATAATCATGACGGAAGCAAAAATCATCGATGCAGACGGACACGTTCGAGACCGAGATGCCGATATTCGTGCCCATATGGAAGAGCCCTATTGCAGGAGGAAAGGGGCGCTTCTCCCAAGCGATGAATGGGACGCCAGCATGTTCGGAACACTCGGGCTGTATACCCAGGATGTGCCGACTCGCCTAAAGGATATGGATAGGGAAGGTATTGATCTCTCTGTACTCTTTCCCACCGGTGGATTTGCCGTCAACCGACTGCCCGAAAAGGACTACGCAATCGCTTTCGCCCGAGGGTACAATAGCTGGATTGCAAGCGTTTGTAATGAAAGTTCTAGGCTGAAAGCAGTCGGGCTGGTTCCATTCCAAAATGTGCCGGCTGCGGTGGAAGAAGTCAACCGTGCAATCACAAAGCTCGGACTTGTGGGAATAACAGTAGGTTCTTTCGGCATGAAACACCATCTGGGTGAGCCCGAAATTTGGCCCATCTACGAAGAGCTGCAGCGTCTCAACGTTCCGCTACTGGTCCATAACGCTAGATCAGGTCCTGCCGGGGAAATACGCTTTGACACATTTCTATTTAAGCACACAATAGGCCGTCCGTTTGAGACTTTACTGGACTGTGCGGCACTGATGTATGGAGGGGTGCCGGAAAAGTTTCCCAAACTGAGAGTTGCCTTTCTGGAATGCGGCAGTGGATGGGTTCCCTATTGGATGGATAGAATGGACGAAGAATGGGAACATAGAAAGTCGGAGGCGCCTCTGCTAAAGGCCAAGCCCAGTGAGTACATGGTCAACGGCAATTGGTTCTATGCCGCGGAACCCGAAGAGGCCACGCTGCCGTATGCGGTCGAAAGGACAGGTGAAGACCAGATTATCTTTGCTTCAGATTATCCTCATTGGGATGGATTGTTTCCCAACGCAGTCTCCACGATCCGGGGCCGCAAGGACATCACAGAGGGCTTCAAACGGAAACTCCTCAATGACAACGCCAAGAGACTTTATGGGTGGAATAGTTAAATAGGTCCATTTAAGTGAAGCTTAAACCACAGATCATTTTTGATTTAATTGTCCTTGTGTTTTTTGCCTTTTTTGTCTGGGAAGCGAAAGAGTGGAAGCTGCAGGCACGGCTTTATCCATGGGTTATAGGGATTCCGATGCTGTTGATTGCGGCAGTCCATTTAGGGATGGAATTAAAAGGTAAGATCACGACATCTTCAGAGACCGCTCCGGTTGATTTCCAATTTGCTAAAGGTATTGATCCGGTCCTGGCTAGATGGCGCACGGGCAAAATTTTTTCCTGTATTCTTGGTTTCCTGACAGCTGTTTGGCTCCTTGGTTTTTCTTTAAGCATTCCTCTCGTGGTCTTTCTTTACCTTAAACTAGAAGCACGAGAGAGATGGCCTTTAACTGCGATACTAACGGCAGGAGCGTGGTTTATTTACTGGGGACTTTTTGAGCAACTTCTCCGCGTGCCGTCACCCGAAGGACAAATCTATCTCTGGATGGGACTGTAGGTGGAGATCCTGACAATGATTTCATAATAGCAAAAAAAATATTGGGAGGTGGACTATGCGTATGAAAACTAAGATGCTTTTTAAAGTGCTAACCGTTCCCCTTTTGCTGTGCCTGGCATCGGGCACCTGGACGACGCCAAAGGTCTGGGCGGAAAGCAAGTTTTTTAAGAGCAAAACGATCAGAATCGTCGTGGGTTTTACTCCTGGGGGATTTTATGATCGCTGGGCCCGGCTGCTGGCTCGCCATATGGGAAAATATATCCCGGGAAAGCCCGACATCGTCGTCCAAAATATGCCGGGCGCGGGATCCAGAATCGCTGCCAATTACCTGTATAATATTGCAAGACCCGATGGTCTCACTATCGCGACGATCAATAAGAATCTCTTCTTCGACCAGATGGTGGGTACCAAGGAAGTGAGGTACGACTGGTCCAAATACAACTGGATTGGTACACCAGAGCAACCACCTGACGTTCTCTATATGCGGAGTGACGGTCCTTATAAAACGATAGATGATATTAAAAACGCAAGTAAGCCGCCGAAATGCGGTTCCACAGGTCGAGCAAACTCCGGATATCTCATACCAAAGCTCCTTGAGGAAACGATGGGGATTAAATTTAAAATGGTCTTGGGATACAGGGGAGGGCGACAAATCGACCTGGCGGTGGAGCGAGGTGAGGTGGTCTGTCGGGCACAGTCAATCACACCCCACTTTGGCCGGGAGCCGTTTCTCACCTGGCATAAAAAGGGCTTTGATTGGCATGTGCTTCAAACCGGAAAGAAACCTTGGGCTCGTGCCCCGGAAATTCCCAGCATTTTTGATCTGGCCAAAAAATATCGTGTCTCCGAAAGAGATCGCAAGTTTATAACCTTAGCCGGGGCCACGAATTTTGGTAAGCCTTATGCCGCTCCGCCAGGTGTCCCTAGGGACCGGGTGTTGATCCTGCGTAAGGCTTTTAAAGCCGCCCTCAGTGACCCAAAAGCGCTTTCTGAGGCAAAGAAGCTGAGAATGAAGGTAGAGATGCTTTCAGGGAAGCAGGTTCAGACCATGGCTAAAGAGGTGTTTTCTATGCCTCCCGACGCCGTAGGTCGGCTAAAAAAACTGATCGGCCAGTAAGGGACTCATTCCATGTCTTTAACGTGGATGTTTTACACTTTCAGTGCCTCCGCCGGTAAGCGCGGAGTAGGAGGATGATCCTTGACGCGTTTATTGCCGGCCTGACTCAGGTCCTGTCTTGGCCTGCCTTTGGTTTTCTGCTCATCGGCGCTACTGTCGGTTTTATCGTTGGGATACTTCCAGGGCTCGGAGGCCTTTCAACGCTCGCCCTGATGCTTCCCTTTGTCTGGACAATCAAAGAGCCTATCTCCGCCTTCGCCTTCCTTCTGGGGATGCACGCGATCACCGGAACCACCGGGGATATAACCTCTATCCTTTTTGGAATACCCGGTGAGGGAACTGCTGCTGCCACCATCATCGATGGTTACCCAATGGCCAAGAAAGGGGAGGCTGGCCGTGCCTTGGGAGCCGCGCTGATGAGCTCACTGGTGGCCGGAATTGAAGGCGCTATCATTTTGGCCATCTCCATTCCCATCATGCGTCCGCTAGTCCTGTTTTTCGCATCACCAGAGCTCTTTATGCTCGCGATCCTCGGTATTACTTTTATTGTTTCCCTTAGCGGAGAGTCACTGCTCAAGGGGTTGCAGGCTGCGGGAATAGGTCTGCTGCTTGCGACGGTTGGTGTAGACCCGCAAACGGGTGTCTTGCGCTATACCCTTGGGACTCTCTATCTCTGGGATGGGCTCAGCCTTATCCCGGTTGTCATAGGGCTTTTTGCAATTCCTGAGATTGTCGATCTCGCCGTGAGAGGAACCAGTATTGTCGAAGATAAGGTGGAAAAGCTGGAAGGAGTCATGGAGGGCGTCAGAGATACATTCCGTCACTTCTGGCTAACTATGCGATGCGGGCTGATCGGTGTTTTGATCGGTGCCCTGCCCGGTCTGGGAGGCGGCGTATCCCAATGGCTGGCTTACGGTCATGCTGTGCAAAGTTCCAAGAACCAGAGTCGATTCGGCAAGGGAGCGGTGGAGGGCGTATTGGGACCAGGCGCCGCAAACAATTCTAAGGAAGGGGGAAATCTCATTCCCACCGTTGCTTTTGGAATTCCGGGAAGCGCTTCGATGGCGATCCTTTTGGGAGCTTTTCTGCTCGTAGGCCTAAACCCTGGTCCTGAAATGTTGGCCCAACATCTGGATGTCACGTTCGCAATGGTATGGATCCTCGTTATAGCCAACATTGTCACGGCAGCCGCCAGCTTTCTTTTTTTGAATCAGTTAGCGAAGATCACCTTTGTGCGCGGGGGATTACTTATCCCTTTCCTGCTAATGTTTGTTTTCCTCGGCTCCTTTACGGCACACAACAGTCTCAACGATATCGTGGTTACAATCATTTTTGGCCTTTTGGGCTACTTCATGGTTCTCTTCGAATGGCCCAGACCACCCTTTGTTCTCGGGTTAGTATTAGGAAGCATTGCTGAGAATAACCTGTGGATTTCCACAGCCGCTTATGGAACGGAATGGCTGACGCACACCAGCGTCGTGGTCCTTATGGTCATCACCTTGGTGGTTCTCTTTTACCCTATGATCAAAAAGAAGCTTTCATAGAAAAACACCACGAAGAAGGTAAATCAATCCTATGACCAGCTGTGCGATTGACATTCATCATCACTACCTTCCGCCAGGATTAGTAGCGGAAGCGAAGCGGCACGGTAAGACACTGGGGGTGGAAATAACTGAAGCAAAAGAGGGCCATGCCACTCTAAGTATTGCGGGTGGCCCAAGCAATAGGCTTCCACCTGATCTCTTAGGACTCGAGTCCAGACTTGCCATGATGGAGACAGGAAAGATCGTGATTGCGGCACTCGAGCCGCACACAGCAAGCATCGGGTTTCGACTGGAAGGGCAGAAGGGAGAAGTGTGGTGCAACCTCTACAATGAAGGCATCAAGGAACTCATTCGGCAGCATCCAGACCGTTTCGTCGGGCTTGCCGCCGTACCTCTCCAGGATCCGGCTCGGGCTGCAAAGGTGCTTGAACATGCCATGGTCCAACTCAAACTTTCAGGTGGTTACATCGGCTCGAACGTGAACGGGCGTTACTATAATAGCGACGAATTCGATCCCTTCTGGCAAAAGGCGGAGGAATTAGACGCTTTGGTGGTCATGCATCCCGAAGATGTAGCGGGGGCAGAACATATGGGGCCCTATGGACTGCGGTTGATCTGTGGAAATCCAGCGGATAGCGCCCTCTCCTTGGGATATCTTACCTATAGCGGAGTGTTTGATAGATTTCCAAACTTGAAACTTTGCGTTCTTCACGGTGGGGGTTTTTTCCCCTATCACCTGGGCCGTTTCGATCAGGGTTTCTCCGTCCGAACCGGATCTCGTGCCGCCCAAGCCTCATCGCCGCCCAGCACCTATCTTAAAAACCTTTATTTCGACACGCTGGTCTACCGCGCTGATACCCTCGACTATTTAAGGCGCCTGGTAGGATCCGACCACCTGATGATTGGGACGGACTTCCCCTATAAGCTAGGTGATTGGTTGGCGGTTGAAAAGGTTGAAGCATTGGAATGTCCAGAGGCCGAAAAACTGGAAATTCTTGAGGGAAATGCCAAGCGCTTGTTGAAACTTTGATTATTACAATATGCTGCGGCCTGGCACGGGCACATGACCGATGGGGTTTCCAAAAGGGAAAAGCCGTAGCTCTTCACTCATAGATCTGCCTTTAGGTCGATCACGGGATTCAGATTTGGTGGTCGTTATAATTTTATTCGGAAGCGTCTTCTTTAATATGAAATCTTTTACTAAATCTCGTCAGGAGATTCTCTGACACCTCTTCAACCGACTGGAACAGAAAGGAGTCGCTTAGATGCCAGACCCTTCAGCCTTCCCTAGATTTTCCAACGAGGAAATAGCGTCACGCCATGCTCGTGTCAAAGCGCTCATGGATCAGTCAGGAATCCAAGCTTTGCTGCTCTACGGTACGGGACGCTTTGCTGCGGAAATCTACTGGCTCACGGATTGGCCTGGGGGACGCGAGGCCTATGTGCTAATGCAGCAAGACCAGGAACCCGTGGTTGTCGCCCAGCTGTACAACCATGTGCCGGTCGCACGCCTCCTCTCAGTCGTGCGTGATGTACGCTGGGGGGGACCGAATACCGGGGATACAGTGGCCGAGTTGATCCAGGAACGTCGGTTAGGAGATAAGCGAATCGGTTTGGTGGGCAGTATCCCATACCGGCAGTATCTGAAGATCCAGGAGCGTTCCCCTCAGGCCAAACTAGTCGATCTCAACAGCAGATTCAGAATGCTCCGAACTATCAAGAGCGAGGATGAGATCGAACGCATTCGTATCGCCTCAAAACTTACTGACCAATCCATACAGGCGTTGGCGAATGGACTCAAAGAGGGTATGCACGAGAATGAAATTGCAACCTTACTGGAGCCGGTCTACTTAAAGGCAGGCGGGTACGCGGGCATCCACTTTATGACCAGTATGCCCATGCGCTCACCCAATTTTCCCGTTCCTGCCCAGTTTCAGTCGAACAGAAGTCTACAACATGGCGACTGTCTCATCACCGAAATCAGCGGTGCCTACTGGGGTTACAGCGGTCAAATCCATCGCACTTTCTCTTTGGGTGAGGGTCCTACTCCTGAGTGGCGCGACCTCCACGCTGCCGGGGTGGAAGCATTTGAGATTATCACAAACCTGATCAAGGATGGTACTTCGACCCGTGAGGTCGAAGAGGCCGCCGAGGTCATTCACGAGCGCGGTTATACCATCTACGATGATCTCCTGCATGGGGCTAACCAGTATCCTCCTATCATTCAAACACGCACTACCCGCCGGCATAAGAACAGTGAAGTCATCTTTCGTGAGAACATGGTCGTTACCGTTCAACCAAACGTCATGACCAAAGACGAGAAGATGGGCCTTCAGTTTGGTGAAACACTCGTGATCCGCGAAAATGGCTGCGAGAGGCTCAACGCTTTCCCAAGGGAATGGGTTATCTGCAAGGGCTGAGTTGCTGGATATCTTTAGCGGAGATTGAGTCACCTCGAAATTGGGAGTCGTTTCGGTTTATTCTTCTCCAGCCCCGAAACCACTCGGCCCCGAAAAGCAAGCAATGGATTACTCGCTTTTGGACCTTGTTCAAATAGATCAAGGTTCGAGTGACAAAAACGGGCTAACAAAATTCCAGAGACCTATGTAGATGCGCTTAAAAACGTCACTGAGCAAGCCTGGCAAATTCTTCTACGGCTGGCGGATGATCGCTGTGGGCTCTGCCATTCGGATGCTAGGAGGGGGACTTCACATCTATGGGTTTACTATCTTTTTCCTACCGTTAAGCAGGGACCTGGGTTTGAGTCGGGCCGTCACTTCTCTCGCCTTCTCCCTATCCCGCGCCCAGGGAGCTATTGAAGGTCCGCTGGCAGGTTATCTCATCGATCGTTTCGGTTCTCGTCCTATCATGCTAACCGCCGTCATCATGTCCGGGGTAGGATATCTCCTCCTATCTGGCGTGCATAGCTATCTGAGTTTTCTAGTAGTTTATTTAGGCATTATCACCGTCTCCTTTACTCCTGGTTTTATGCATGCACCTATGGTACTGGCCAACACCTGGTTCATCCGTCGAAGGGCCATCACGATGACGCTGATCAGTGCGTCCGTAGGGTTAGGAGGAACCTTGATTGCCCCTCTACTTTCCATGAGTGTTCATTCATGGGGATGGCGTTGGGGTGCTTTGTTGGCTGGGCTTAGTTTTCTGATAGTGGGGACTCCTCTTGCTTCCCTCGTTCACCGTTCCCCGGAGAGCATGGGTCTCTTGCCGGACGGAGGTCTGCCGTACGGGTCGAGGGACACCGACCCTTCTGGGATCACTCATTCAGTGCGGCAAACCGAGGAGGTGGTCTTCACGGTGACTCAAGCTATGCGCACTTCTACCTTTTGGATGTTCGTCCTAGCCACCCTAATCCGAGTTGGGGGTTATAGCACTATCATGGTGCATTTCATTCCCATTATGGTCTGGAAAGGTATGACAGAGGAACACGCCGCAGTTATATTGAGCATCTTCGCTTTTCTCACGTTTCCTGCACACCTCCTTGTGGGATGGTTGGCTGATTTCGTCAACAAGCCTCGATTGATGGCCTTGAGCATGTTGGCCAGCACCACTGCTTTGCTCGTGCTTACCTATGGTCAAGGGGAACCGTCCATCTGGATTTTTATCACCCTCTTCACCGTGATTGAGTCCATCTTCCCAGTGACCTGGGCGAGCGTGGGGGACTTCTTCGGCCGCAAGTATTTTGCCACCATTCGAGGGACAATGACCTTCTTCTACATGTGGGGCTCCGTAGCAGGCCCGGTAGTCGCCGGAGCCGTATATGACCGTACCCAGAGTTATGCTCCGATGCTGGCTGCACTTGTTGTGCTGTTTCTTTTAGCCACGGTCATCTATGCTCTAGTCAAAAGGCCATCGGCTTGAATGCCTGATAGCTGGTCAACTCCACGGGCTTTGTTTAGATCTATCGACGGTCTGTACCGGCAGGGCCGTTTTTAGACTATAAACCAGGTAGAATGTTCTCTGATAAAATGAGACCTTTCTTTTTCGTCGATGATTATTGAAGCTTCTTCTGTAACGAAGCGTTTTGGAGACCGTCTGGCGGTGGACTCCTTGAGCCTTAAAGTCCGCGCCGGTGCATGCTTCGGTCTTTTAGGACCGAACGGTGCAGGGAAGACCACAACCTTGCGTATGATCTATGGCGTAACACGGCCAAGCAGCGGCACCATTCAAGTCTTTGGCATTGACATCGTACGTAACCCACGTGCCGTACGATCCCGGCTCGGAGTAACACTACAGCAGAATGTCTTGATTGAAGCACTTTCGCCGGAGGAAAATCTGCTGGTATTCGGCCGTTACCATCTGCTCAGGGAACCCGATATTTCGCACCGGATCACGGACCTTCTTGACTTTCTTGACCTTCGTTCCCATGCCCAAATGCCTGTTCGCCAACTGTCCGGGGGCCTACAACGGCGCCTCGCCATAGCACTGTCTCTCATGAATGAACCGGAACTGTTGATACTCGACGAACCGACTACCGGTCTTGATCCCGCAGTACGCCTCTCTCTTTGGTCCCGGGTGCGCGACTTGCAAGCGCGGGGCACTACCGTGCTGCTCACAACACACTACATGGACGAGGCCCAAAGGCTCTGTGATCGTGTTGCCATCGTTTCAGGGGGGAAGATCATCGACGAGGGGAATCCCCTAGATCTTATCGTAAACCATCTCGCCCCTGAGGCAATTGAGTTTGACTGCGCACCGGAGGAAGAGTCATCCATTCTGAATGGCCTCAGTCTAACCTGCCGTCCATTACGCGTCGGCAAGCGACTTATGATCTACCTCAACAATGCGACCACTCTGGCTGATAGGATTCGACGTTGGGACTCCGGGGACCGACGTGTGATGGTTGTACGCCCTACAAACCTAGAGGATGTTTTCCTCACCCTGACTGGCACCCACCTCGAGAGCACCCCATGAGCCTATCTCTTCCACATGCCATCTCCGTATGGCAGCGAAATGCCACCATGTACCGTCGAACCTGGGCGTGGAATATCCTACCGAACTTTTTCGAGCCGGTGCTGTATCTGGTTTCTATCGGGATCGGTGTAGGGGCCTATATCACCGAGATGGATGGCACCTCGTACATCGCCTTTATTGCCCCAGGGTTAGTGTGTGTGGCCGCTATGAACGGTGCCAGCTTTGAAGTCACCTACAACATCTACGTGCGGCTCACCTTTGAGAGAGCCTACGATGCCATGTTGACAACACCCATCGAGCCTGACGATGTGCTGGCCGGTGAAGTGCTATGGGCGATCACTCGCACCTGCCTGTACGGCGGATCTTTCTTTGTCATCCTCACCCTGTTCGGCCTTACCCCACATCCTTCCGCCCTTCTGGTTATCCCCCTGATTCCTTTGGCTGGGCTTTTATTTGCAGCTATCGGTATTACCTTCTCGTTGCGAATCCCGAATATCGATCTCTTCAGTTTTTACTTTACTCTATTTCTAACGCCACTTTTTCTGTTCTCCGATGTTTTTTTCCCCCTCACAGAGCGTCTGCCGCACCACTGGCTATGGGTCGCGGAGGCCTTGCCGCTCCTTCACCCGGTACGGCTGGCTCGCACGGCATTCCATGGAAGTTTCTCCCTTATCGCCCTCTGGGACCTCACCTATCTCGTGGGCGTGTCGATTCTGTTACTTGCGTGGGCTCGTCACACCATCTGGAAACGCCTGACGAACTAAACCCACATTCAAGGGGCGCACCTAGAGTAACAGGCTGTCCCGAAGAATAAAGATCCTACCTGGCGAGTTTATCTCTACAACTCATTCGTGAGCAGGATGGGTGGGTCTCTGGTTGTAAGAGAAAAACCACAGTCCAGCGCCGATTAGGACAGTGCAGAGGAAAAGATAAGTGAGTTCTATTTCCATACTTCTTCTCTCGCTCGAACCGGCCGACTCCGTTTGACCTACAGTCGCGGGTGGCCGGTGGAGAATAGAGCAAGTTTCATACCAGCCTACTGCTGATACGTAAGGTGACTCTTTTTAAAGAATTTTTTATAAACCGAACTGCCTGCCAAACTTATCAAAGAAACAAAATTGACCGGAAGAGCAAGAACCGTAGGGGATGAAGAGTTGATTTAGCTTGTTTGCGTACGTCTTAAGAAAGTTAGTGAAAAAAGCGGCAGAGTTAAGTCATTCCTGTACAAAGGAGGTAGAATGCTTCGCGCACGATTCGATTTCACTCATACCCAATAGCCTCAACGATCGAGGTGGATGCAGCCTGTTTGGCCGGAACATAGCCGGCCAACAAACAAAGAACAACAGTTAGAGTGAGACAGAGCAAGGCGGTTCCGTAGGGATAATAAAATTGGAAGGTCCATCCGGTAAGGGCCTTAGTGTTATAGACGACATGATGGTAGGCCATCACCGTCCCGGCGAAAACCCCCATTACCCCACCAATGATCCCTATCCAGCCGGCCTCTGCTACCACCATCATC
Source organism: Binatia bacterium (assembly GCA_046757725.1). Classification (GTDB taxonomy): domain Bacteria; phylum Desulfobacterota; class Binatia; order UBA9968; family UBA9968; genus JBHHYU01. The sequence goes on along the minus strand of JBHHYU010000049.1, from coordinate 10,792 downwards.
CGCAATTGATGTTGCGTCGCCCCAATCGCCCGCAAGACTCCCATCTCTCGCGTACGATCTAGAACCGAGGCAAGAAGCGTATTGATCACGCTCAAAATAGCCACAATAACCGCTACGATTTCAACAGCAAAGTTTACGTTGAAGGATTGTTCCATGATCTCAACGATGTTATCTCGAAGTTCCCCGTGTGTACTGATAAAGAGCTGGTATTTGTCACCGTAGTTTTCTTTGATGTTTTGAATTACCATTACCTTATCGGCGCCTGCGGTCAACCACAAGTCGAAAGCGTCCACCAGATCATCCTGCCAGATGCGGCTGTACAATGCTCGATCCACCAACACACTGCCGGCGTCCGAGGAATAGTCCACGTAGACGCCGATCACCGGAAACGAGATAAGTCCTGACGGTGTAGGCAACCGAATGGTGTCTCCCAGACCTTTACTAAACTTATTTTGGAAGCTTTCACTCACAACAACCCCTTCGCCTGCTGCCATCCGCCTCAGTGTTTTTTTTGCATCCCCGGTAACCATTGGTAATCTACGGACCGACTCGGAGGTTCGCGCGGAAAAGGACCCGATAAAAATAGGTCGGTTTCGATAGGATGAGCGAATCAAACGATAGCGGTCAACAACTTGGACTCCAGGTATGGTTTTCAATCCATTCAATAAATTCTCTTTAAGAGGTACATTGATGGGACCAGCCGTCCTAGCACCCGAATGCACAATCAGATCTGCGGTCACCATCTGATCCACCCATGAAAGCAGTGAACCACGCACGCTATTAACAAACGCTGCAATGGTAAAAATCGCTGCGAGGCTAATCATCAGCGTAGCAACCGTGATTCCAGAGCGGATCAGGCTTCGACGCAGGCCATCGATGGCTAATTTCCCTTCAACCCAGGATAAAAGGAATAGGCGGAAAAACCATCCTCCCCACAGAAGCTTAACCCATCCAAGAATGAAAAGCGGAGAGAGAAAGGAAAGCGCAAGTAAAAAGATCATTATGGCTACGATACCCAGAACAAATTTCTCCACTCCACTGATACCAAGCGGAGAAATCACCCCAATGAGGAGAGAAATCACAAACAACAAAATACCCAGAATCGATACTCGGGAGATTCTATCAGGCCTCGGGTTCCAGTTAATCTGCCGGTGGTTTTCTAAAGGCGTCACCTGGGTCGCTTCCCAAGCTGGATAGATACCTGCGAAGGCGGATACACCCAAACCGCTCCCCAAGGCGATCCAAAACTGCTGCAAGGTGAGCATGCCATTTACCGAATCGATCTGAAAAAATAGATTACTTACAGTCTCGGCTACGAAAAAGAGAGCTGCCTGGGCCAAAAGGATACCAACCAAGACGCCGGTGAGGGACCCAAGGAGAGCGATCACAAGCACCTCAAGCATAAACAGAATTAAAACGTCTCTTCGCAATATTCCTAGGCACCGGAGGGTCCCGATTTCTCTTTTTCTCTGAATCACCGAGACGGACACGGTATTGTAAATAAGAAAAAAACCGACAAATAGCGCAACCAGACTTACAAAGAAAAGCCCGACTCGAAAAGAGGTAAGCAGCAACTCGACCTGTTCTCCCCTCTCGCGCGGCCGCTCTACCAATGCCGCGCCATGTAAACGCCTTTGGATCCTTTCCTTTACTGTCACTATCTCCTCGCCCTTTTCTAGGGTCAGATCAACAATATCGAGCTTCCCCTCCTTCCCAAATGTCATTTGCGCAACTGGTAGATCCATTAGCGCAAAGCTCCCGCCAAAGGCCTTAGCGGTTCCCTGCTCTTTCAGAAGAGCACGCACGGTATATTTCCGCGCTCCCCGGCTCGTAGCCAAAGTGATTTCCGAACCTCGACCAAGGCCAAGGCGAGTGGAAAAAGATTCGGTCACGGCAATGGAATCCTGCTGGGCGATAAAATCAAGGGCCTGCTCCAACCCGAAAGGCGCCCCTACAAACTGATGTTCTCGGATGGTGAAATCGGTGAGGAGGTCGACTCCATAGACAAAGAGCTTTTCTCCCTTAAATCCTACAACGGGAAGAAAACCTTCAACCGCCGCCGCCGCATCCACAACCCCTGGAGTATCCCGGATCGCCGGAAAGAGCGATTCCCTAAAGCCGCTCTCACCGTTTGCCACCTGTAGAACGGCTTTGCCGGCGACGAGGTCAATCGTCCGTTGAAAGGAAACCAACAAAGTTCGGTTGACCACGGCGATGGCAACGATGACCGCCACCCCAAGCACGATACCGACCAGCGTGAGAAAGGTACGCAATCGATGACGGAGAAAATGCCGCCAGGTGAGAAACCGTAGAAGCCGAATCACTAGGCTACTTCCTTTTCGATCACCCCATCCCTGAGGTGTATAATACGATCGCCATGCCCTGCAGCCTCCCGGTTGTGTGTCACCATGACTACGGTACACCCTTGCGCCTGGTTGAGTTGTCGGATCAGTTGCAAGATTGTTTCACCTGTTTTGGAATCGAGATTTCCTGTTGGTTCATCGGCTAAGAGGATCGGAGGATTGTAGGCCAAAGCACGAGCAATGGCGAGGCGCTGCATTTCTCCACCTGACAAGGCTTCGGGAAGGTGATCCTTACGTAGCTCTAAACCAACCCTGTTTAAAAGGTTTGCCGCTTGCGCCTTCGCAACCGCTGTGCTTTGACCATCGAGAATCAAGGGGAGCATAGCATTTTCTTCTGCTGTCAGTGTGGGAAGGAGATTGAAAAACTGAAAAATAAAACCAATTTTTCTTCGTCGTAAAAGAGTCAATTCTGTATCCCGCATCTGCGAAATAATTCGCCCGTCTACCAACACCTCTCCCTGCGTGGGTCGATCCAAACCTCCCATGAGATGCAGAAGGCTACTCTTCCCTGATCCGCTAGGCCCCATGATCACGGCGAACTCCCCCTTCCGGATATCCAGAGAGACTCCGGCCAATGCCGTAATTTCACGACTCCCTTGCCGATAGATTTTATGGACGTTAACTGAACGTATCATCCGAAAGCGATGCTAAGAGACAAGCGAAAGGTGGGGCAAATTTAGCTCTGGAGGACCTTCCTTCCTCCGATGAGCACTCTCGATCTTTTCCAAGTTGACCTTGACACGCTCGATGAAGGGTTCAAGTTGTACGTTGAGGTGGGTCGGTCCATAGACCTGAAGTTTTTCCAATCCCGAGCGCCAGAGCTTGATTGCGCCGATAAGAACCCCCTGCTCCCATTTAAAGTAGCCGGCTGCAATCTGAATAATACCCTGGTAAAACTCACGGTCCCCACCATGTTCCTCCTGCCAAATTTCTTCCAATGTCTCATGACACTCAAAAAAAAGACTCCGGTTGAATTCTTCGATGCCTTTAAGCAGGCGTGGATCGTACTTAGCTTCCATCAATTTCACTATCCTTTTATAATATCGAACGTATAGCTTGCTTAATCAGTTTGTTTTATAACACGTAGGTCGGGGGAAATAACAGAGAGCATAGCAGCTATTACCTGCCGATCATCAGCGTGTCAGCGTTGAAGCAAAAGCTGAGATCCGACTGCTGAAGACCATCACAAAATGACGCCGACAGAACTAAGGCTAAAGATCGACTCCCTCGCCTATGGTCCTTATGGCATTGGGCGCAAAGAGGGGAAAGTCATCATGGTCCCACTGACAGCTCCTGGAGATGAGGGGGAGGTTCGGATTGTACAGGAAAAGGGAAACTACGCTATTGGTGAACTCTTACACTTGGTAAAACCATCGCCCCTGCGCCAACCCCCGCCATGTCCCTATTTCGGCAAATGCGGCGGTTGTTCCTGGCAACAGATTCAGTATAACGGTCAGCTGGCTGCCAAAGAGAAAAACATCTTGGATGCCCTACGCCGAATAGGGAAGCTTGCGGGTTTTGAAATGCTCCCGACCCTTCGCTCCACCCAAGAGTACCATTACCGCCGTCGCATCCGTCTTCAGGTCAATCGAGACAAGAAGGTAGGCTTCTACCGAACCTTCTCGCACGAACTCATTGAGATCAATTCGTGCCTTATCGCTGCTCCTGGGGTGGACCGTTGCCTGAGTCAGGCCAGGGAATGGATACATGAACTGAAAACTCCCCTCCGGCAAATGGAGATCATAGAGGGCGACATCGAAGGACAGATCCTCCTCACAGGGAAGGCGGTTGGTCAGCTTAACTTGGAAGATATCCCCACCTCGGCCGGATTTCTTGACGGGCATAAACAGATTTCAGGGCTTATCCTCTTCGGGCGTGACTGGCATCGTTCCTGGGGTCAGGGCACCATTTCCATCCGCTCTGGAGACGGAAACTGGATGGAGATGGATGGTGATGTCTTTACTCAGGTAAATCGGGACGGTAACCACGCTCTTCTCCGTAATCTCCTGGAATGGGGCGAGTTCCACGAGCAGGATCGAGTGCTAGAGCTTTACTGCGGAGCCGGGAATTTTACCTTACCAGTGGCTTGCCGCGCCGGCGAGGTGATGGCAGTGGAGAGGAACTCTCGACCTATTGAAAGTGTCAAAAGGATGAGTCGGTTGAACCGAATGAAAAATATCCGCTGGATCCGTGCCCACGTCCCCCATGCCGTAAAACAGTTACGCAGAAATAGCGATAGGTTTTCAAAGATTCTTCTTGATCCGCCCCGGTCCGGCGCCAAGGAACTGGAAGAAGATCTAGCCCCGTTAGGGGCGGAGAAGGTCCTATATATCTCCTGCAATCCCGCGACACTGGCCCGTGATCTGGCAGCATGGACCCGGAAGGGGTACAAGCTCACACGAATAAGACCTATTGATCTTTTTCCGCAAACCTATCATGTGGAAGCACTGGCGGAGATGGTCCGCGAATAAAATAGCAGCCTCGGTTGGCCATACGTTTTGGAGAGTTGAGCAATTGATTCCTCTGAGTTAAACTGACGCCATATTCAGGAGGTACTCGGATGAGACAGCCAAAAAAAAAGATCAACCCCAAGGTTACCATTCTCGCCAGCCAAGGGGCTAATCAGGCCATCAATTGCCTACTCGAAGATAGAGACAAGCTGGATTGGCTGGTGGCCATTGGCCGCACTCGTAAGGGTGAGATTTTTCTTTATGATACAGGCGGCGATATTATCCAGGACCTGGGTACCATCGAGTATGTCAAAGAGAGAATCCTCAAGGACTATTTTGATGACACAGACGACTGATGTTTTGAAGCCAAAAAGGTCCACGCGTAAATAGCCTAGATAGCCGTAGACTGCGCAAACAACTGACACCCAGAGGCGTTGTTAAAACTACTTTAGCCATCCGGTAGAGCACAATACCTTTAACTACTTGCCTGTAAGTATGAGTATGGTTCAGGTATAGCCTGGCGGTGTGGCTTCGGACGGGAGAGAGATTTTTAGAGAGGTGTTAACGGTGCTGTTTTCTACAAGGGCCTCGGATGACACAACGAACCGGTATTGCCTACCTCCCCCTTCACAGCGGTAGAGCACCCGCCTGGCTGTTTCAGAGAATGGTCCGGCTGGGGCGGGAGATTGTCCGGCTAATCATTGAAGATCATGGCCCGGAAGAGTTTTTGATCCGAGTTTCTGACCCCTACTGGTTCCAATCTTTAGGCTGCGTTTTGGGTTTTGACTGGCATTCCTCGGGCGTTACCACAACGGTCTGTGGGGCCCTGAAAGAAGGGCTGAGAGGAATGGAAAAAGAGTTGGGACTTGTGATCGCCGGGGGGAAGGGGGCAACTTCACGCAAAACGCCATCGGAGATTGTCAGCGCAGGTGAAAAATTCTCGTTAAAACGTGACCCTAACGAACTGGTATCCCTGAGCCGTCTGACGGCAAAAATCGATAACAACGCTATCCAGGACGGCTTCCAGCTTTATCATCACAATTTCTTCTTTACCCTACAGGGTTCCTGGGCGGTGGTACAGCAGGGCATGGGTGACCGATTTGCGCGGCGTTACCACTGGTACTCGGAAAATATTCAGTCTTTAATTAACGAACCTCACTCGGCCATCTGTAGCAATCTGCAAAGAGCGAAGACACTGAACCTGGTAGCGTCGGAAAGCACAAAGGCACAAGAGGTCATCACCGATCTCTCTAAAGAACCGCCGGAAAAGATCACCCGGGAGCTTAAAAAACTTAAGACCCTTTCCCTGCCAAGCCATCACGAAGTCTCGCTCAGGGAGGTTCACCCGGAATCCATAGAGAAAATCCTGCTAAAAACCTACGATACCAAGGCTAAGGATTTCGAGGGCCTGTTGGGAATGCCGGGTGTTGGCGCCAAGACCCTTCGCGCCTTGGCCCTCATTGCCGAGATCACGTATGGTACCCCAGCTTCCTGGAAGGATCCCGTCAAATTTAGTTTTGCTCATGGAGGTAAGGATGGCCATCCCTATCCCGTCAACCGACCAGTTTATGACCGATCGATCGAAATCCTCAGAAGGTCGCTGGAGCGTGCAAGGGTCGAACGAATCGAAAAAGAGAAGGCTTTAAAAAGACTACTTAAACTCCTTCCTTGATTATTAGGAGATTCCGCGGTCGGTATGAGTTGTGCTTTTTACCTGCCGAAGCGGACACAAGTAAAAAAGCCCACCTCTGCCGGACTAACCTGATCCTACCTTGGTTTTGCGACATTTACGGATCCTGACAAAGGGGTCTTCTCGTGGCATGTATTCTCTAATAACCGGTTACGTTTCCGCGCAGGATTTCTTTTGAGGCACACGTATCAGAGCAAAAGTTACCCCTTTTCTTCTAAACGAGGTGAGAATCTGCATTCCCACCTGCGTGGATTGATTCGGCTTGATCGTGGAGAGCAAGAACTGGACTTTACAAGTGGATGCCGGCCTGCGATTGATCGGCCTTCTTAGCTGATATTCAAGAACCATAACATCCGTAACTCGAAAATCCGAATCCGCATATAAAGGAGTGTCGTCCGGCACCAGAGACTCTATCTTCTGTTTGAATGGGATTAGAGAGTTTCGACTGGCCTTAACCTCGCGAACTGTTTGGTTAACAGCGACATGGGCAAAGTCAAACAACACAATGCTCATGGCCAGCACCGAAAGTTTACGGAAGGGATTCAGCTTCGACGATACCACACTGGGTTGATCTTGCGAATCGCCCTCAGAGCGCGAAACCCAGTATCTCTCGAGTCCCAGAGCCATAGCGCGTGCCGCGAGTAGTGCGATCGCCGGGTACAGAGGAAGCAAATAGACGGACCTGACTCTCGCGGCCAAGGCGAAGAACAGGAACACTACGATCCACCAAAGATGGAGAAATCTGCCGAATGTATCCCCACGTTCGCCATGCATCCGCCGGACCAAAGCCCATGGCAGAACCAGGTTCCACGGGAAGAAATAAATCACGAGCCATCCTGTTACTTTGAAGAATGAGATTCCACGGTTCTGCGCGAAAACCCCCCGGCCAAAAAACCGATCTGTATTCTCCTGCAGGAGATGCAGAACGATAAATTCCTGCCCACCGTATAAGTAGGCCAAGGCATACCAGCTGAAATCGATCAGAAGGACAGCCCCGGCAAGGGACCACGACCAAAGCTCCCCAAGCCGCTTCAGTGCCCCTTCCCAGGCGAGGAAGCCGATGACCACGAGGCCGGGGATCACCAGGCCGATCGGACCCTTAGCCAGTACGGCGAGTGCGGCACCGAGATAACAAAGCGACCGGCCCAATGGACGGCCATTGCGGTACCAGAAAAAAAATCCGGTAATTGAAATCGTAATGCAGGCCGTGAAAACCATATCGACGCGGGCTTCGGTAGCCGAACGCCAAAACCCATGCATGCCCAGCAGTGCACCGAACGCCAACCATCCTGTGAGCCGACCCCCTGTCTTTATACCGATAATGAACGTGACTAGCGCAAAGACCCATGCTGCCAATCCCGACGGTAATCGGACTGTGAAATCAGACAAGCCGAAAAGGCGAATGAATGAAGCTGCAATCCAATGATAGAGGGGTGGCTTGTGTGGAAGTTCACCGTTATGGGTGGGCAATATCCAACGATGATCATGTACAATGGCCTGCACCACCAATCCTTCACGGGCCTCTCCATGAAAAACGATCGGTGGTGACCAGAGCCCGATGGGCAGTAAAACCGCGAGGATCAGGCTTATCAGTAACAAATCAACGATACGCGCGCGGTGAGAGACTTGGCCGGAAGGTTCGGGGTCGTTTACTGGCATGAATGGCCTATCTTATCCGCCGAGAGTTCATTCCCAAAGAGCATGTGCGAAATACCTACAGAAAAGAATGCTGCCGGCCTTGGGACACCTTTGCAATTTAGATTTTGTTCAGAACCTTGTCAACGCAAAGCCATTCTTCCTTCGCGGCAGCTTTCTGCTTGAATCAGAGGGCCAGGCATATATGAGTTGTCTAGAGAAAATAGCATCAGGTCACCTTTTATTTCTGTTGATTTGGATAAGCACTATTTTAGCGTATCCTTCATCCCAGTTGTAGTATAATGGCACTCTAGGGCCTGGGACGCAGATCACCATCCCGGCCGAAAAAGAAAAGGAATTTATGTTTCATCCAGAGGGGGTAAGATTTCTGGCTGGGCCACCGCAAATTAACTCTGTTTCTGGTCCGATTGCGGAGCCTCGTTGCGCAGAGCTGGCTCTACAAAGATAACAATAAGGAACAAGAGAGACCTCGCGAAGAGGTTCGATTTCCAGCTTTTGTGAAGACTACGCCGTTCCGTGACAGTAGTCTCCTTTCCAGCTTATGGAGTTGCCTACATCCAAAAATCAAAGCCTGTTCAAAACTCCTTTTAAGCGACTTTTCCTAAGGGTTTCCTCCTCGTGAATCCCCATTCGAGCAACCAGAACTAAGATTGGGATAAGATACAGTGAAGTTCCCCCCATTTTCTGGACAGGTAGTTAAGCTGCAATTCTGAGGGTATTTTTGTCCAGGAAGGGGGGTGTTTAGTATGGGAGCAAGACGGAAGCAGCACACGGAGGAGTTTAAGGCGAAGGTTGCGTTGGAGGCGGTCAAAGGGGTTCGCACGGTGAGCGAGTTGGGTGCCACGCACGGGGTGCATCCGACGGTCATCGGGCAGTGGAAACGGCAATTGGTGGAAGGAGCGGCGGAATTGTTCCGTCGGGGTAAGGGAGCCGTGGGCAAGAGCGAGCAGGAGTTGACGGCTCCGTTGTACGAGGAGATCGGGCGGCTGAAGGTGGAGGTGGACTGGCTCAAAAAAAAGCTTTGAGCGCAGCGCTTGGGGTCAGGCGGGGATGGATCGAGTCAGAGCACAGAGTGTTATCGATGGTGGAGCAATACGCGTTGGCGGGATTGGCGCGCTCGACGTACTACTACGAGCCGGTAGTACAGAGCGAAGAGAATCTGAAGTTGATGCGTGTGATCGACGAGCTGTACATGAAGCGGCCGTTTTACGGTTCGCCGCGGATGACCGACTGGCTTGGGGAGCTGGGGTGGGTGGTCAACGAGAAGCGGGTGGCGCGGTTGATGCGGGTGATGGGATTACAGGCGGTCTTGCCGGGACCGCACATCAGCCGGCCCCATCCCGAGCATCGGGTTTACCCGTATTTGCTGCGGGATCTGGAGATCCAGCGACCCAATCAGGTCTGGTGCTCGGACATCACGTACGTGCCGATGCGGCGGGGGTTTTTGTATCTGGTCGTGGTGATGGACTGGTACAGTCGGTACGTGCTGGCCTGGGAGTTGTCCAACACGTTGGAGGTGCTGTTCTGCGTGGAGGCATTACAACAGGCGCTGGGAATCGGGCACCCGGAGATCTTCAACACCGACCAGGGGGCGCAGTTTACCAGCGAGGAGTTCACCGGGAAACTACAGGGGGCCGGGATACGGATCAGCATGGACGGACGGGGACGGGCGCTGGACAACGTGATGGTGGAGCGGCTGTGGCGCAGTGTAAAGTACGAGGAGATCTATCTGTGGGACTATGCCGACGGCAAGGAGGCTTGGCAGAGGCTGAGTTGGTATTTCCCGTTCTACAACACGGAGAGACGGCATCAAGGGTTGAGCAGAAAAACGCCGGCAGAAGTTTACTTCGGGTGAGAGAAGGGGGTTATCAGGATATGGCCTCAGAGCAGATCGTGGCGTATAAGCGATTGTGGAGAGAAAATTTCTTCGATCGACGGACTCGGATCCCCCGATCTGACTTTTTCTCTTCCCAGGAATCTGAGAGCAACAGCGAGGGAAAGCGACTTTCAGCAGACCGATTCACGAGCTTATTTTGGGCCAAAAACTGTCCAACCTATGGGGGGAAGCTCAACATGTGTCCACTCACTAACATGATTCCTCCTCCCAATGCCTGGTCATTTATCGGGCTGAGGCTTCGCAGCCCAGGAATGGCCGCATAAAACGGATAGAGGACTCGCTCCGGCAAGGCGATCGCCATGCCCAAAAGCGTGTTCTGAACGGTAGCAGCCACGAGATAAAGAATGCGGTAACCATAAGAGATCAAGCCGTGCAATCTCGGTGCAGGGTTTGCGATCGGCCACCAGAACAGAGCTGCCGTCGAGAAGAAAAGCACGTGCTGGAGATCATGAACCCATTCGTTCCTAAGGGCCAACTGGTAGAGCGCGGGATGGTGCCATGCCCACAGGTTGAGCACGTAAACGGACCAGGTCACAGGCAGAAGCGTCAAGGCCCAAAGCACAGCGCGAAAGACGGATGAGCGGGCGAGCAACCGCCCCATCCTAAGTCTAACTTTCCGTGGGAATCCCCAAAGAAAAGGAGGCAATGGGTTGGCTAAAAGAAGGAATAACGGTGCGATCATCAAAAGAAGCAGGTGTTGAACCATGTGCATGCTGAGCCGTTCTTCCGCTAAAGC
>JBHHYU010000048.1:0-21957 GCA_046757725.1 Binatia bacterium | reverse complement strand
GAAGCCGTACTGGGGAAAACCCACCGTACGGAATTTTAGAGAGGGAGGAGGAAACGTGCTGATGGTCTGGTGACCATTTGCCCCGAAGCCCGAAAGGGCGGATACATCGGAAGTCACTGACCTGCACAGCGGCGCGCCTCCTCTCTGCTCGACGTCCTTTGTGGTGGTGTACTCCGGATAGAGTACCAACAGCGTGAGACACTGCACTAGTTAGTCGTGTACTCTGGAGGTCTGGTCTTAAGGGGGGTACGGGGTTACAATAAGACATCGAGGCTGGATCCAGAAGAGAAAAACAATTATAGCGATGGCATGACAACCAGATTGAAGAAAGCTAACCGAGCAGGTGCGTTAGCTGGGCATAGGTCTGACCAGACTTCCATGCTCTAGGCCGGATCAGTCCAGACCGGAAATGAAAAACTTCAGATCGGAGGACGTAAATAATGGGTGAGTCGGAGATTCTTCACCAAATTGTTTTCTGGGAGTTGTCTATCCCTGCTTGGCAGATGGCAATTTATATCATTGTTATTACCTTCTGTATGCTTTTCGAGCGACATAAATTGGCGCTTCTCACTACCTACATATTTACTTTGTACTGGGTTTACTTTCTCTACTGGGGAGACGCGATCGCGTTATTTGGTACCTCCCCAAATGCGGCAACGCTGTTTCTATTATTCGGAATGCTCCATGTAACTCTTACGATGATCGCCTTTTTTAAAGAAACTTGATAACACCGAGTTCCCAATGCTATGATGACTAGGCGAGGTAGTTATCCTTCGTGAGCTCAAGGTCCATCCACGTAGTTTTTAAGGGTCCCTTCTGATGTAAACCGGTGCGCCTGCAAGTGGTGAATGGTTGATTTTTCTTAGGGTGGGTTGTAGGATTCCAGCGCTAGAGAGAAGGCGGGAAGGTATAAAATGCCCTTAGTAGCGGCGTTGGCTGCCAGTCATGCTCCGAACATTCTCTTAGAGCCTGGTGCTGAGTGGGAAGACTTTATGCGACTTCACTACCGCATGGCTCCCCAGGCCTCGGGATCCAAGCCCTCCCTGAAGGTACAGCAAAAGCTTCGGCAAGATGCGGAGAAGGCCTTTGCAGTCCTGCGTATTAACCTTGAGGCTGCCAGGCCCGAAGTCCTCGTTGTCATTGCGAACGACCAGCTTGTCAATTTTTTCTCTAATAACATTCCGACATTTTTTGTGACGTTGGCCGATGAGGTCCAAGGGCAATTTGCCCAGCACCGGTTTCACTATCGTAACCACAACGAGTTGGGTCGGGTTATTTTAAAGGCCGGACTCGAAAAAGATGTGGATCTCTCCTTTGGCGAGTATATCGAGTTGCAGCATACTCAGGTAGTTCCGCTCTATTTTGTCCTACGCGAGCCTGCGATTCCGATTCTCCCCATCTTCGTGAATACCTGGGTAGATCCGCTCCCTACACCTAGCCGTTGCTACCGTTTAGGAGAGTTAATTCAAGAGGTGGCAGAAAGTCGGCCGGAACGCGTTGCCATCCTGGCAACCGGGGGTCTCTCACACTTTCCCGGTTCCCCGCGGATCGGGGAAATTGACACTGACTTCGATGAACAGCTCTTAGAGATCATTCGTGAAGGTAAAGGAAAAACCTTGGCGGATTATACCTCCGATCAACTCCTACAAGCGGGAAATTCTGAGTTTCTTAACTGGGTGGTGGCCTTGGGGGCGATCGGAGACAACAGAGCCTCCGCTACTTTTTACATGCCGGACCATGTGGCCACAGGCTGGGGCTTTGCAAGCTGGAAACTCACTTAGGCTCGAGTTTTGGGTTTCGAGTTTTGAGGCTCCTCATTAAGGTTAATTCTGGAAACTCGAAGCGATAGAGTGGAAACTCCATCGGAAACACCATGAGCAGCTACCATCTAAACCGGTTTTTATTCGACTTGAAGATGAACCAAGCGACTTTGAAGGAGGCAAGGAGTAACCTCCGTGAGGCGATGGAAGGATACGATCTCAGTTCCGAGGAAAGGGCTGCGCTGAGCGCTATAGACCCCAAGCGGTTGCGTCAACTAGGCGCGCACGGAATGCTTGCCCTCTGGATCATGCAACTGGATCCCGAATTTCAGAACAATATATATTGGAGCCAAAAATAGCTTTTAGCTCTCAGCGCTTGGTTGTTAAAGAAGCTTCCAGCCGTCAGCACTCAGTGGGCAACCTCAACTCGATCAACGTCGGGTTCTTCTTTTGATCGGTTTGCTGTAAGCTGATCGTTGAATGTTGATAGCTTTTAAGGAGACTCAAATGGACCTAGGTCTTAAGGGAAAGGTAGCTGTGGTTGCAAGCTCCAGTAAAGGGATGGGACGTGCCATTGCCGCTGGTTTCGCCCGTGAGGGGGCCAGGGTGAGTATCTGCGCGAGAGGTGAGGTGCAGCTCAATGAGACGGCAGAGGCCATCCGCAGCGATACCGGCTCTGAGGTCTTGGCGAGTGTGGCGGATATGAGCCGTCTGGAGGACATTCAAAGATTCGTCGGCCGGACTGCGGAACAATTCGACCGCATCGACATCGTGATAGCCAACGCTGGTGGTCCCCCTTTTGGGGAGTTCATGAATTTGACCGAAGAGGATTGGGAAGCTGCCTTCAGCCTCAGCTTCCTGAGTGCGCTCAGGCTTGCACGTGAGGCTGTGCCCCATATGCGTAAGGTCGGGGGTGGCCGAGTGATCAACATCACCTCCTACGGAGTCAAGGAGCCGATCCAGGGTCTCGTTCTATCCAATGCCATGCGGACCGGGGTGATCGGCCTGGCCAAGACCCTCTCGCGTGAGCTGGCGAAGGACAAAATCCTTGTCAACAGTATCTGCCCTGGTAGAATCGATACAGAGCGCCACCGCAAGCTCAACGAGGCACGGGCCGAGCGTACGAAACGACCTCTGGAGGAGATTCACAAGCAAATGATAGGGGAGGTCCCCCTGGGCAGATTTGGGACGGCCGAAGAGGTGGCTGATCTGGTAGTTTTTCTTGGGTCTGATCGGGCAAGCTATATTACCGGCACGACCATTCAGGTCGATGGTGGGTTGGTGAGGGGAACGTATTAGATATTCACTTACTCTAGTTGCTTTAATGAAAGGCGCTAAACATCATGGTGCATTTTTTTATCCAATGGGATCTTCCTGACCAGAAGGCAAATCTTACCATCTACGCCAACAAGGCGAGAAACGACTGGCTACCGGTAACCCTAGGCCATCGTGGTGTCCTAGAGATTCGCAATTACCGCAATCCGCTGGAAGTGACGCCACAAGTGGCCATCGGCATTGATTTTGAATCTTTAGACGCATGGCGTGACTATCTTGACTCTCAAGATTACATTCGCATTATGCGCGAGCTGCGCATACTCGGTTGTCGCAACTTTAGCGCGAACGTTTGGTCCCCGTCAAAATACTTCCCTGAATCGCTTCGCCCGGAAAAAAAGTGAGGGTAGCGGGCAGGGAACATTTCTCCTGCCCCAGATGGCAGCTCGGCTTGAGCCCAGAGCCGCTCAGTTGGGTCAGTATCATCGAGAATAGTCCAGCCGCGATGCCATAAACGCCCCAGATAAAGATAATAGCGACTGTTGACATCCTGCATGGCCAGTTTGAAGGCAGGCCTTCCAGCAATGTCATGATAGCCAAAAAATCCCGACGTTGTGTGGGAGAAAAGGTTCTCGAACTGAAGTCATGTCATAACCGGCGTAGCGAAAGGTCGGCTTACCCCCGGTTTGTCTGGAGGTTTTTTCTGACTTTCTATCGACTGGTTATCCTGGGCTTGACAACCAGTCGATAGTTTCTCAGGTTAGAGTAGCTTTACCGATGTAGCGTTACTCCTGTCTTAGCGCAGTAACTCTTAACCGGGCATTGACTGCACATGGGGGAAATCGGCCGGCAGAGGTGTTGGCCAAAGGTGACCAGCAGGTCGTTATATTCTATCCAATACCGTGTAGGTAATTTTTCTCTTAAGGCGAATTCAGTCTGCTTAGGGTTTTTGGTCTGAACGTAGCCCCACCGGTTGGAAATCCGATGCACGTGGGTATCCACACAAATACCGGGCTTCCGGTAGCCTAACGTCACTACAAGGTTGGCGGTCTTGCGCCCCACACCCTTGAACCGCAGAAGTTCGTCGATGTTATCGGGGACTTTTCCCGAGAACTCCTTCGTCAGGGTGCGGCATATCGCCTGAATATTCTCGGCCTTGACTCTGTAGAAACCCACAGGGAAGATCGCTTTCTCGATCCTTTTTCTTGAAAGACCCAGCATCTCTTCGGGGGTATCGGCAAGCTTGAAAAGGCGACGACAGGCCTGAGTGGTCGTCCCGTCTTGGGTACGAAGACTCAGAATGCAGGAAATAAGAATGTGGAATGGGTTGTGTCTGGACTCCGCCATCAGCGTGACGATGGGCGTCTCCCAATGCGGGACTTCTCGGCGGAGAATACGAAGCGTTGGATGGATCTCTCGATCTTTCATGGCCCTGGATTTTTTGGCTTTATTTCAGTAAATTGGTTTAGAGCTTCATCATTTACCACAGTTTTTGAGTAAGCGAAACTTTTTAATCGATAAATGTCCAACACCAAAAACTTTAAAATCCTTCGAAACCGAACTCCCAAAACCCTGAAGGGTAATCACTTCAGGCCGGCTGCGGTCCTCGTTCCTATTCAACGCAGGACCGACGGAGACTACCTGGTATTGACCCAGAGGGCGGAGACCCTCCAGCATCACAGCGGACAGGTCGCCTTTCCCGGAGGTCAAGTTGATGCTACGGACTCAGGACCGTTAGAAACGGCGTTGCGTGAAAGTCAGGAAGAAATTGGAATCAATCCGGAGGACGTTTGTATCCTGGGACAACTCGATCAAGTCGATGCGGCCTATAACTTCCTGGTCACGCCTTTTGTCGGCCTGATCCCCTTTCCCTACAGATACCGATTGAACTTGAGGGAAACCTCGGCTGTTTTTTCGGTTCCTGTTTCTGCCCTTCTGGATTTGAACGCAGTGAGCGTGGACACTCGTCTTTTTGCAAAGCGGGGTCTTCTCTACCGTTTCGAATATCAGGATTGGGAGATCTGGGGGGCTACAGCGAGGATTCTCGAACAACTGTTGAGACTCGTCTATGGTTTTAGAGCCCATGAAGGTCTGTCTTAAAATTCTTCTGACGGTTCTTCTCGGTTACCTACTTGCCTGTGCTCCTCAACCCCATTTTTACCTTAAGTATGGAGACCGGCTAACCGAGTCCGACCTAGCTAGAGTCTTAGCGGACAACCCTTTGTCTTCCTCCCGTAACCTCCGGGTGGTCACGCTTGGTAAGGGGAAGGGAACAAGCCACCATGTGGTGCAGATCCGTTACCGTGAGACACCACATATCCACAGGAATCATGATCTTACTGTGGTTGTCCTTAAAGGAGCAGGGTATCTGACGTTGGATAAGAAACGATTTAACCTCAGAAAAGGTGACGTGCTTTTCATCCCGCGGGGGGCAGTCCATTATTTTGTCAACACCTATTATAAACCATCCGTTGCCTTAGCCATCTTCTCTCCACCCTTCGATGGCAAGGACACGATTCCGGTGCCGGTTCGATAGAGGGTTTTACCACTCGCCCTGTTATTCTGCTTTGACCTGGAGTCACGATCCTGAGCACAAGTAGCGAGTAGAAAATCCAGCTGCAAGCACCAGGCAAATACTCTGGACTATAGGGTGTTTCCGACCCTGGAGGCGGCTTTGCTGTGGAAGCTATAGTTCGTTCTAGTTCTAGCTGATCCTCGTTAAGTTCTCACTAGGGAGTTCCTCTGTGAGCAGGCAGGATAACCTTGACAGGATTGGGACTTGTTAGTATAAAACAATTTCAATTTTAATAATCAAGACCTTAATTAACTCGGTGATCTGTGCGATAAAGCGCAAAGTCATGCAGCCTTTCTCAATGGGGGTGGCATGCTCCTTGAGCCTAGTCGCTGAAGAGGCCAGGCCTCGTGACTGGCTAGGCAAGGTGTAACTAGAGTACCCGGAGAGCGGTACTGGGCAGGATGAAAAGATAAGGAGAAAAAGACGATCGTGACAAATCATAGAGATTTCTCAGGCAAAAAACTATCCCCAGAGGAGGCTCAATCGGTCAGTCAGGAATTGAGAGAAATGATGCTGGGCCTGGTGGACCGCTGGCTCTTCAAGGGGCGATTTCACCGAGAGCTCGCTCAGGGGACGCTCTCGATGGAGGCGATCCGCGTCTTCTGGCAGAACTGGTACTGTTTTGTCGCTGAGATTAACAATCTTTACGGCTGCGCCTATCAACGTCATTTACCTTTCTTCAAACGTCACCCTGAACTCCAAGCACCTTTTGCCGAGCAGGTAGCGGACGAGCTGGTGCATCCCAAGGCGCCAGGCCACATCCAGATTGTATTGGAGCAGGGAAGAATTCTCGGCCTAAAAGATGAGGAGATGATCGACTACGAAATGCTCCCCGAGTGTCGTGCCTTTCTGGAATACTATCGCGGTCTTCTTTATGAGGGGACGTTAGCGGAGTGGTGGGCGTCGTTCTCCCTTGAGGAAGGCGTTGGTCACTGGGCTCGCTTTTTCGGCAAGGCGCTCGGCAGCGCTTACCAAATGAAGCCGGACCAGCGGGTCTATTTCACGGTTCATGCTGAGGCCGATCTTGAGACTCACGCGGGTGTCATGGCCCACGGAGATCTCAATTGGTTGATAGTGCGGACGATCCTCGAGGAGGGTCGAGCTGAGACGCGACCTGGCTTCAGTCTTGAATATTCCCTGCGCACGGCGACGGCCTACTTCGCCTGGTTTTTTGAGGGAGTCTATCAGTTCGTTCATAAGGAAGGTTTGTATAGTCAATCCTCTTAAAAAGGGGGCGTTCTCTGCGCTCTCTGGTAGACCTTTCAGGTAGCCAGCGGGCAGCGGTCAACCGATGGACCAAAAGCAATCACATTCCTTGGGGGGGAAGGTCATCCTCATCACAGGGGCAAGTCGCGGTATCGGCGCGGCGGCAGCAAAGCGCATGGCCCAGTGGGGAGGATCGGTTGTCATTAACTACCTTCAGAATAACGATCAAGCATTAGCAGTTCTCCAGGAAGTAGAAAAAGGGAGCGGTAGGGGCATGGTCTTTCAAGCGGATGTAACGCAAAGGGCCCAAGTAGAAGAGATGAAAGACGCGGTGGAAAAGAAATTTGGTGCTGTGAATATTCTTGTTAACAATGCCTTTTTCCCCTTTGAGGTTAATCATATGAGCGAGATCTCTTGGGAAGGGTTGGAGGAGGCAACAAGGCGAGAACTTTCCGCTTTTTATAACTGCATTCAGGCATTCCTCCCAGGGATGCTCGAAGAAAAAAATGGAAAGATCATTGTCGTTAGCACCAGGCTTGCACAACAACCCCTCCCCAAAATGGGTGCCTATGCCGCAGCTAAAGCCGCATTGGAGGCGATGGCTAACACCATGGCAGTCGAGTTGGGACCTTTGGGGATCAGGGTCAATGTTGTCGCTCCCGCCTTTACTCTAACCGATGCCTCCGCAATCATGCCTGAGGAATATAAGGAAACCGTGCGTCGGAGCAGGCCCCTCCAAAAACACCTTTACCCCGAAGACGTAGCAGGCACCATCGCATTTCTTGCGAGTAGTGATGCTGATATGATTACCGGTAACCACATACTTATTACCGGTGGGAGCCATCTTTAGATTTGGTTTGAAGCCACAGGTGAGAGATCTACCTGGAACGTGAGTTGTCCACCCTCGGCAGAATTAACTCTATCAGCCGCGGGGTTCCTGATGGTCAAAACAATGAGGACTTAGCCGAATCCAATGCCTACCCTGGATGAGATTGTAGCAAAGCTCAAGGGGATCGTTGGTCCACGTTTGGTCTCTACGAATTCCATCGACAAGATCAACTACCAGCACTCACTGGCCTATGGGGCTTTCACGGCGCTCCCCGATGTGATTGTCCGCGTCGAATCCGATGAGTCCGGCCGGCATCCTCTGGAAAAACTTTTAAGTTTCGCTAATGAAAACAAAATTCCTATTGTCGCCAAGGGTGGCGTCGGAATGGGAATCAGCTCCCCTCTTAAAGGAGGTATTCTTTTAGATATGCTGGGAATGGACAAAGTCCTCGAGGTCAACCCCAGACTCCAGTTCGTTATTGCGGAGGGAGGAGCGAGCGTCTATTCCATTCACCATGCCCTCAGACAGCATGGCCTGATGCTGCCAAATTTTGGGACCTTTGGTCCATCCGTTGTCATCGCTGCCATGGTCACTAAGGGGGGTATCGGTTACGGCATGACCCGCTACGGGTGGATTGCGGACTTGGTCCTGGGCCTGGAAGTTGTTCTCCCAAGAGGAGAGACCGTTCGCCTAGGTGCTTTGGCCAACGACCGATCTGAATTTGGACCCTTTCAAAAGTGGGTTCACATTCCGGACCTTCTTGGACTGTTCACTCTCTCGGCGGGAGCCCTGGGAATCATAAGCAAGGTCTGCCTCCGGGCCATTGAGGGGCAAAGGGAATGGCTGCATGACTATTGCTACAGCTTTCGCCGTGAACAGCTCGAGGATGTCGAAGAGGCCCTGATGAGCCTCGTCAAAGGTGAGGTTGTCTATGACATCCACTTTACCGACCGCTGGCAATACCACTGGCCCATGGAAGAAGGACTATACGACAAAAACAAGATACCCGGAGATGCCTGGTTTTTCTTAAAGACAATCCTATTGGCGCGTGACCCAGAAGAGTTGGCCTACAAAGAGAAGAGGATGAAGAAAATCTACGAGCAGCAGGGAGGCATTGAGGTCAAGGAAATTGCCGAGAAAGCCATGGGGGCCAAGGCGCAAACATACGGACTGTTGGGTTGGCCCGATTATCATATCATGGGGCCGGACAGTTGGTGCAGCACGGTCGCGCGTCATACAGGAACGTTTGCCGTCACCTCCAAGATGTATCCTGTACCATTTTTAAAGGAGATGTACGATCTCGACGAAGCGGCAAAGAAAGAATGTGGCTTATGGGACCCGGAACACTCCCCCCAACACGATAGCTACGTGACACGTGATCTGGCGATGAAAGAGGAATATTTTGTCTTTTACAATCCTTACGATGAGGGAGACCTTACCAAACTACACCAGTGGATGGCAAAGGTACGCGAGTTCAGCAACAAAAAGGGAGTTGTGTGGACGGCGCCGACGGTGAGCACAAAGGGACTTTATCCCTATGAACGCCTGGGCAACGCTTATGACCTGGTGAAACAAATCAAGCAGCTTGTTGACCCCAACAATATCCTGAACCCCGGCACCCTCTACTGAAAGAAAATCGTTGAGAGTATACGGCGACACGCCGCACTCATCGAATGAATCAAACTTTGCCTGCTATAAGGGAGCTCGTTCCATGGATAAAAAAGACAGAACAGAACGACCGGTTGGCCTCGCGCGCGTAAAAAAATGGCTTTACGCTAAAAGGCTTGAGGAGAGGGGTTCCGGGTGCGTCCTGTGTGGTTCTTGTTATGGCCATGGGCCGGTCAATCCGATGGAAGACGAGCCCGGTTTTAAAACTAAGTGTCCTCCGTACGAGTTTTACCGCTTTCAACGCTTCACTCCAAAATCGCGCTGGCTCATGTCACAGCGGGTCTTTCATGGCTTAGACACCATCACGCCGGAATTGAAAGAGATCATGTACACCTGTACCACCTGTCTTATGTGCCAGGAAATATGTGGAGTACGTAACGACGGATACGGCCCATGGGATATTACAGTAGCAATGCGTGAGGAGATCACCAATAGAGAAGGGCCTTTAGAGGCCCATCGCCCCATTCTGGAGGGGTTAAGGCGACACGACAATCCGTGGTCCCAATCCAGCTCCCAGCGGGGGCAGTGGGCGAAAGGCTTGGGATTGGATGTGCTGGGTAGCAAGACAGCTTCCACGCTACTTTTTGCAGGTTGCTCGGCGGATCATGAAAGCGGTCGATCGGGAGCGATCTCTATGGCGAAATTGATGACTCGGGCTGGAGAAAATTTTGTGATTCCGGGAACAGCACAGGTGTGCTGTGGTCTTTACGCCAAAGATCTTGGTTTTCGCAAGGAGTATTATCGGTTGGAAACTGCAAATCTGGAAATGGTAAGGAAAGCCGGAATTACGAGGATTGTGACTGCATGTGGGAGCTGCCACCGAATCTGGAAGGATTATCCTGCACAACAGATGCAAGGAATCGAGGTGCTTCATGGAGTGGAATACCTGGAAAAACTTTTGCAGGAAGGTCGGCTGAGTTTTACCAAACCCATTAAAGCGAAGGTGACTTACCATGATCCCTGTCACCTGGGGAGAGGCTGTAAGGTGTACGAATCACCCAGGAATCTCCTTCGTTCTATTCCGGGTGTTGACCTAGTCGAGATGCCGCGCAATAGGCGGTGGGCATGGTGTTGCGGTGGCGGAGGAGGTGTACCCGAGGCCTATCCGGATTTGGCTACGTGGACTGCTGACGACCGTCTTCGCGAGGCACGAACCACCGGGGCAGAGATCCTGGTCACTACAAGTGCCCTATGCCTTCGCAACTTTGCCCATAGCAAGCAAGACCACCTAAAAATACAAGATCTGCTTGAATTCATCTGCCAATCCATTTAGGAAAAATGTTTCACCACTAGAGACTAGGTGAGCAACCAGTAAACCTAGCGTACCGTCCCTAAAACCTCCCCTGCTCTATCGTTTGTTCCCCAAGAACGATCAAGGCATAAAAGTTTAGGTCTTAATAGTTAAGGTCTTGATTATCCATTGCAGAACTGATAATATAAACAGATCATGCTAGCGGAATGACTAATGAGTAGCCACATTATTGAAACTGCCCTCGGTCCCGTAGAATGTGCCATTGTCGGTCAAGGACCGGCGGTACTAATCATTCATGGTTGCCCTGGCGGGTATGACCAGGGTCTTATCGCTACGAGGTTAACCAAGGGGCATCGCTTCAAATTTATTGCCCTTTCAAGGCCAGGATACCTACGCACGCCCCTCGAGGTCGGGGCCACACCGGAGGCACAGGCGGATGCGTATGCCGGGCTTCTGGATGCGCTGCAGATCCCAAAGGCGGCTGTCATAGGAATATCCGGCGGTGGACCTTCTGCACTACAGTTTGCTTTGCGCCATCCCAACCGGTGCCAGGCTCTCGTGACAGTGAGTGCTATTAGTCGTTGCCTGAGTCCGGCTGACATTAAAAACTGTAAGTCTTTAGTCAGAAGGATGCTTTTTGCCATTGATCTAGCGTTTAAGCTTGGCCGGGCTCTGGTCGCCATGGCAGGACAGAAGTGTCGGAAGACGTTAGTGTCCATGGGCACTAAAACTCATAAATACGAAGCCCGCGAATTGAATCCGCAAGAGAACCTGGAACTCGTCCTCGAATTGCTCCGGTCTTTTGGTGTGATTTCGCCGCGAACAACGGGTCTGGAGAACGACATGGTCCAGCTAACAACCATGCCGATTTATCCGTTGGAATGGATCACTTCACCCACACTGGTAATGCATGGCAGCGCCGATCAGCTGGTACCTTTAGCGCACGCCGAATTCATAGCTAGTACCGTACCCCATGCGAAGCTTATAACCGTCGAGAACGGTGGCCATCTATTCTTTGCTACTCACAGAGAGCAGGTAGTACCGGAGCTGATCGAGTTTCTCAAACTCAGTACGCGTGACGCTAGTTCTGAATCTCAAGCGATGGAGACAAACGATGCTAGACTAGCGACCAGTGGCTTGTCTAGCAGGCACCAGCTTGTTCCGGATTCCCTCAGCGGTACCTGACCAGCCCGGAATTTGACACGGTACGTCACTCACGCGCCCCCTTATGCCTGGATTTTCCTGTTGGATGGTTTAGTCTGCCTCAAATGGAGACCAAGAGTGTCCTACGAAAAGCCTTGTTTTTACCCTACCAGCTTTACGTTATCCTGATATTCGGTTCCCTGACGTTTTTCGGGGCAGTCGGCAGCTATGTGGCGAGTTTCTTTGACGCAAATGGGAATTGGGCTCATCGTTGTCTTACCTATTGGGCCCGGGGTAACCTTGCCTTAGCAGGGCTTCGGATTCAGGTCGAGGGACTTGAACGGCTCGACCCCGAAAAGACCTATATCTTTATGCCAAACCACGCCAGTTTCCTTGATATCCTTTTGGCCTTCGCAACGATCCCTTATAACTTTCGTTTCATCATCAAGGAAGAATTATTTTCCATCCCCTTCCTGGGCCTCGCTCTAAGGAGTTCAGGCCAGTTACCTATGGATCGCAAAAACCCGAGGAAGGGGCTCAGGAACCTACGGCAGGCAGGAGACCCCCTGAGAGAAGGCATCTCGGTTGTGGTCTTCCCCGAAGGTACGCGGACCCGACAAGGAGCGATGCAGGACTTCAAGGCAACGCTCTTTCTCCTGCCTATTCGCACCCGAGTTCCTGTCGTTCCGGTCTTGATTGAAGGGAGCTTCCAGGCCCTTAAGCGGGGAAGTATCCTCCTTAATCGAGTTCCTCTGAGGCTAACCTTTTATGATCCCATACCCGCGGACATGCTTGAGGACCGGGACCGAGGCATCTATGCTGAAAAGGTCCGGCGAGCACTCTCCAGGTCTATGCCAGGGTGATCATCCTGGACCTGGAGAAAATTGAGATACCTCACGCTGACGATCAGATACACCTACCTTCTGAAAGAGTACTGATTTCAAGGGCGATTGGTCATGCCTTATCAGGAGATGAACTAGGCTTCTCGGGCTTGGAGCAGAATTCTCATTTCGCCAGTTTGCCCACCTCAAAATATTTCCCCTTGGTCACTCCGTCAGCCAGTTTTTCGTCCTCAGCTGTCCATAACCCCAACGGGTAACCGTGCCAGGGATTTTTGAGTTTGAGCGGCGGTAAGCCTTCCGCTTGCCACATCTCTAGCGCCCGCTCCATAAAGGGGCGTTTGGGTAACCCCACGGGTGGGTAAGGCCCTTTACGCGTGGCGTTGATCAGCATACCCGAACAGCCTGTCGGCGGCGGGAAAGACCGATCATCCGGCTTGGTCATCAATGAATAGGCCGAGGGATCGAGCAACGGTACACGACCAGTAATCACGCGGACATCTCGGTGCGGCTGCATGGCAAAACTCATTGCCCACATAACCATCTCGGGATCTTTGGGATCGATATCCTCATCCACCACAATGATCACCTTGTTGGCTGAGCCAATACCGGAGGCTGCCTGCAGTGCCTGCCAGGGCTTGCTGGGATGAGTCTTGCGCATCCGAATCACCCACCAGTTCCAACCTCCCCCCATCTCCGGGCAGCAAACCTCTACCACCTCCGGCATATTGCAGCTATAGCGCAGGAAATCGTATAGCATCATCTCACGGCACGTGCGCGAAATGCCGTTGGATTCGCTCGGTGGCAGGCCGACGAGAATCGCGGTAAACAGGGCATCGCGACGATGGGTAATAGCATTGACTTGAATCACGGGCCTGTCATACCTCTCCGCCATCACGTAGCCTGGATAGTCACTAAATGGTTCACCTCGCTCCATGTGGTCAGGAGATATCTCCCCCTCAATGACGATCTCGGCTTCGGCCGGCACCTCCAGGGGAATCGTTTTACAGGGGACCATCTCCACGGGCCGACCTCTCAGCCCCCCAGCGACGGCTAGCTCGTCCAACCCGTAAGGCAGATTGGCTGCGGCAACGTAGGCAATGTCGGGAAGCGTTCCGAGAGCCACCGCCACCGGCAAAGGTTCCCCTCGGCGGGATGCGCCGGTATAGTGGTAAAGCATGGCATGGTGAACCCGTGCGATACCGGCAAGGAAACGATCCGGAGCCCAAAAATGGCCGCTGTACATCCCAACGTTTTGGGTACCGCTGTCAGGATCCCGAGTAATGAACGGCGCGGTGACCCGCACCCCCCCGCTAAATCCAGGTTCTTCCACCGGAGCCGGGAGACGATCCAGACCAAATTTCTTCAGTTTTGCACCGCTATGAACTTCCTCCTGAACGGTTCCATGATCAACGACCACCGGGTCGATGGGATGCCTCATGGCGTGATGCCACTTCTCAAAGATCTCATCAGGATCCTCACAACCCATACCGAGTGCCAGTATACTCCGGGAAGCGCCGTAGGCACCCGTTAAAACCTTCATCCCATAACGGTGCCCTTTGGCGTCAGTCACCTTTTCATATAGGAATGCCTGCCGAGATTCGTCGGTACGGCCACGGTATTGGAGCCGCATCAGCGGCATGAGCTCGGTGTCTTTGTTAATCTGGCGCTGCCAGCGGTAAAGTTTACCGCGCCCTTCCAAGTCACGCATCAGCTCACGCAGGTCTCGATAATACGTACGGGACATACAGGTCTCCTCTCGGTAGTCGGTATCCGGTCTTCAGTTGCTCCTTGATGATGCTATGTGTTGATGTTCGCTATTTGACCTTAGTAGGAAGTTGTGCGTTTCAGAAGCAGAAATTCAAAATCCGTCTTCGCTGATAAGCAACTGTTAGGTTCCTTTGGTTAATATCCAACACCTTCGTTTTACCTCTGTGCCGACCACCTGTTACAACGCGCAACGTAGCGATTCTGCATGGTGTGATCCGCCGTTCCAAATTTCAGTCGGTCGTCTGTTGTCTATCCTCTGAACCTGGTGCATCTTCCAATTGCTCGAAACCGGACCCCATATCCACTCCAATGATGTCGAAGAGGTCCGGCTGCGCAGCAATGAAGATCACCGGACGCTTTGGGTCACTGTTAAAATGCTGGTATTCCACGCCATGGGACAATATCGGAAAGACGACACAATCACCAGGCCCCCATTCATGCTTCTCATCATTGAGCATCGTGTAACCACGACCTTCGATAATATAATGGGTCAGTCCGCCTTGATGCTTCTGCTTCCCGGTCCGACCCCCCGGCGGAATCTCTTGCATGAACACGAGAAGTGAACGCATCGCACGATCGTCCAGCCCCGGGTGGAGATACCATTTCATCTTGCCATGACGGTTCCGTTCCCAAGGCAGGTCTTTCCCTTTTACCAGCGTTGTTGCATCTGACATTCGCTCGCGCCAACTGTCGCGTCGCTGAAATAGATCATCTAGAAGGTTCTTCTTATGCGCGCTCATGATTCATTCTCGGTTTTCGGGTCTCGCATTTTACCTCCTCCTCTGTTTTATGGGCTCTTTGGTCTTCTACTTTTGTCCCCGTGTCTCCAGTCGCCAGTCTGCCGCCACTCCGGGCCTTCCTCTCTCTGTTCGAACACACTGCCCATCGCATACTTGATCGGAGGGTAACTTATTGCGAGCCACTTGCAGGGCCGACCGGGGGTGCGGTTAAAATGCTGGTGTTCCACGCCACCGGGTTTAATTGGCAACAGGATCATGTCGCCTTTTTCCCAATCGATGCGCTTGCCTTCGACGATCGTGTAGCCTTCTCCTTCGAGAACAAAGATGGCCGTACCTCCCTGGTGGACATGCTTCCCGGAGTGTTTACGAATATCCTGGAGAAAGAAAGTCAAGTTGTTGACTGCGGGGCCTACCACGTTCGGGCTGACGAAATATTGCAGATATCCTTGCCGGGCTTTCTCCCAGGGAATCTCGTTACCCTTGAGAACGATTTTTCCTTCCTGAGCCTGCTTGCGAGCGGCCGCATGCCGTTCCATGATGGCCTCGTAGGTGTTCTGTCCTTCACGGACTTCTTTATTTGCCATGGTCCGATGGTTCCTTCTTTCCAGTTTCGGGGAGGGACAACTTGACCCTTTGCCGGTTTTTCGATTCCGGTTGTCCGGCCGCGGCCGTCACCATTGCAGGGTCCTCCCATATTTCTTCAACACCTTATCTTTCAGCTCCCGGCTCGCGCCGGACACCGGTGGGAAATCCTTGGCCCACTCAAATGGCCGACAGGCATCAACGATGGCTCTTGAACTCAGACCTTTTTCCTGCCTTGGAATGATCGGATCCAGCGGTCCGCTCCAACAACGACGGATTATGTCAATGGATTTCTCAGGGTCGCTGCGCGTACACATAGCCCAGATGACATCATTTATGTCCGCGACATCAATATCATGGTCAACGACAACGACGTAACGACCGAGATAAGCCCCTGTTTGATTTTGACCGGCGATCAGCGCTGCTTGCTTTGCGTGCCCGGGATAACGTTGCTTGATCGAGATCACCGTAAAGAAGCGCTGCTGGTAACAGGCAACTCCCGTGATGTCCGGCACACCTGCTTTTCCCAATGAATCCCAGATAAAGGCGGCGCGCAAAAGCGACGTACAACCGTCGGCGCCCGGTAGCGGGCGGAAGGGTGGGAATCCTGTGATGATGGGATCGTTACGATGCATCAAACGTTTGAGATGAACCACCGGTTCCTCTCTCGATCCACTTGCATAGTATCCCGTCCACTCCCCAAAGGGGCCTTCGCTTCGCATCTCATTCGGCATGATTTCCCCTTCGATCGCGATTTCGGCTGCGGCAGGGATGGGTAAGCCGGTAAACTCCCCGCGGATAACCTCTACGGGTTCCCCTTTGACCCCACCGACGTAATCAAGTTCCTGTGAACCCCAAGGAAGCTGGCGTGAGGCCATTAAAAACAAAAGGGGATCTTGCCCAAACGAAATGGCTATTTTCAAGGGTTTCCCCTTATCGAAAGACTTCTGCCGGTGGATTCTCCCATGCTTTCCCGGTGAAATGTAGACCGCCAGCCGGTCGCGCTCGTGGATCATCGCTCGGTAGACACCCATGTTGATCCACCCTTCGTCCGGATCTTGAGTTACAACGACGTGGGCCGTACCTATATACCGCCCACCATCCTCCTCATGCCATCTCGGTGCTGGGAACTTGAAAATATCGATGTCTTTGCCCGTAGAGACGTTCTCCAGCACGGGACCTGCTTTGACGACTTTCGGCGGAATCAATACGGGGTGATTCAGCCTCTTCTTCCACGCTGCGATGAAATCATTACGCCTGATATTTGCGGGCAAGTTGGTAGTTACCGCTGCGCGTTTGAGAGATTCCACCATGCCGACCAGAACGCGATAGCCAGCCGGGTAACCTTTAATCTTATCGAACAGAATCGATCGCGAGTTAGGACCGCGAGCCCCCACTTCTGCTACGGCACCCAGCTCGAGATTCCAATCGGCACCATCGATACGAGCAAGCTCCCCTATGTCATCGACTTTTTTAATCCACTCTCTCAAGTCATGGGTTGCCATCTGTTGCCCGCCCCCTTGCCGTCTCAGTAGCTATTGCAATCCGTAGTCTCTCCACCTCGCCAAAACCTTCTTTTGAATCTCGACCGGCCAGAGGGTCTCAAAAGAGGAGACGGTGGGAATAGCCTCCCGAGGCCAATCCGTAGGCCATGTCCCATCCAAAAGCAGATAGGCGCCGTCGGCCTTGCTTCTTTCCTCTAGCGCCATGAACGGCACCAGAATCGAAGTGTAGGCATGGGGAATCTGGAGCAGATCCCGTACCGGATGAACTCTTGTGGCCATAGCCCACAGTACACTCCGAAGATCGGTAATATCGACGTCGTCGTCCACGATCAGGAGATAATTCGCAAAACGGCCTGCCTTTGTTCCCCAGACGGCCATAGCTAGGCGCCGAGGGTAGGTCTTGTCAGGGACCTTGGTCGCCACAACCCAGAAATGACCCGCTGCTTCAGGCAGCGAGTAGATAAAATTGACCGGATATCCTTTCACGTCCCTGACCTCTTGTAACACTTCCGCCGCATTGGCAATGGGCATGACGACATGATCCTCATCCACAGGTATACCAATGGAGGTCATGGTGAGGATTGGATCATTCCGATGGGTGACGCACGTTACGTTAAAGACCGGGCGGGGTGACCGGTCACTGACCATATAGCCCGTATACTCGCCGAAAGGCCCCTCGTCTTTGAGCTCCCCCGGATTGATGAACCCCTCAATGACGATTTCAGACGTGGCCGGTACGCACAGGTCTACGGTCTTACACTGTACGAGCTCGAGTGATTTTCCTCTAATGCCGCCGATCACCTCCGCCTCGCTCACACTGCCTTGGACTGAGACGCAGGCGATAAGGGCCGTGACGGGCTCCGTCCCTATAGCTACGGCGAACTCCATAGGCCGGCCAGCCTGCTTGTATTTTGCCAGGTGTTCTTGAAAATGCTGAATAGGACCCACAAGCGCGCCCAGATGATTGGAGTCATGCACCATCAAACGGTACATGCCGTAGTTAACCCACCCGGTCTCCGGATCGCGGGTAATCACTGAATGCCATGTGCCAATATAGCGGCCGCCATCGCCACCATGAATCATGGGCACAGGTAGACGATACAGGTCAACCTGTTTACCCTCCCAGATGTTTTCCTGACATACCCCTTTGGCAACCACAACTGGAGGCAGTTTTTTCTTTCGCCGCTTGAGGTACTCTTCCGTAATTTCTCGTACCCCAGCGTTGAGCGGCATATCCAAAGCAAGAGCCAACCGGGCATAGCGATTGCGACGGCTCATTGAAAAAGGAGCACCGAGTATTCGAAAGCCCGCTGGATAGTCCTTGATTTTTTCGAACAAGACGGCAGGGCCGTCTGTTTCACATATCCGGCGCACAATAGCTCCGGCCTCAAGGTTCCAATCAACCTCCGTTTGGACACGCACAAGTTCGCCTTCGCGTTCCAAGACGGAAAGCCACTCTCTAAGATCGTTGTAGGCCATAACTCGGTCGATTGTGAGCGGGTCTCCCCCCCTTATCTATTGTCAGACCTTTTGACGGCTAACCCGTTTCGTCTTGCATCCCAAGCCGGCTTCCAAACGCCCTTGCGATTAGGGCGGCCACGGTAACGAGGACGACAATAATGACAGCGACAACCGTTGCTTTCTCGAACTCCGCTTCAGTGGCAAAATCAAGCATGAGAAGTGAAAGTGTGCGCGTCCGACCAGTCGCCAACAGGACAATCGTGCTGATATCGCGCGCCGCAGAGGTGAAAATCACTAGACCTACCGTGAGAAGGGCTGGAAACAGCAACGGGAATAGGATCCGGCGGTAGGTGTAAAACCATGAAGCCCCGGAGATACGTGACGCCTCCTCAAGTTCATTGCCGAGCTGGAGCATGACACTTTTGATGAGCTGCGTCCCAAAGGGCATGCTTTTGATGATCATAGCGATAATCATAATATAAAGGGTTCCGTAGATCGGAAGAAAAATCTTTGTGCCCAGAAAAGTCCAAAGAAGTGCTATTCCCAAGAGAATGCCCGGGGTCGACCAGGGCAGCCAGGAGAGAAAATCGAGGATCCCGCGGGCCGCAAAACGTGCTTTTACGATAACATAGGCAATCAGCGCAAAGAAAAGGATACCCATACCCCCGGCTCCTAGACCAACGCAGATCGTGTTCCACAGCGAACGAAAGATTACCGGGTCCTTCAAAACCTGTTGCCAGTTGTCCAGTGTCCAAGCGTCCTGGATGTTAAAGAAACCGAATAGCTTCATGAAAGTCCCTATGACGAGAAAACCGGTGGGGACAACCGTAATCACGAGTGCGAGCAACAAAACGAAAACAAATGCCGGAACTCTCCACCGACCCAGTGGTGTCCGTCGGCGGCTGAATCCACGCCCGGTTACCGTGGTATAGTGCCTGCGCCTGATGGCAAGATGCTGAACGGCCATAAGGATAAGTAAAACACCCAGGAATGCCGTGCTCAGGGCCATTGCGGGAGGAAAATAGGGCGGCTCGGAGATAACCAGCTCGTAGATCTTTGTTGAATAGACGTAAAGTCCAATCGGGGTCCCCAAGAGGAGTTCGATCTCAAACGCCTCCAGTGAGCGGACGAGACCGAGAATCATGGTGATGAGAACGGCCGGAAGCATAATGGGCGTAACGATGCGTACCAGAGTCCTGAGAGCCGTCGCTCCGGATATCCGTGACGATTCCTCCAAAACGGCATTCAGGTTCCTAAAGGCAGGGGTGAGCAACATGACCTTGATTCCAAGAGTCGTCGCACTGAGGTGCGCCCATATGATGCCCCAGAAAGAATAGATATTGAAGACAGGTTGATCAATAAAGGGGAGCCTCATAAGCCACTGGTTCAACAAGCCGAATTTGGGGTCCAGGAGAAGAATCCATCCCATAGTCACGGGAAGGGCGGGAAGGAAGAAGGACAGCCAGAACAGAAATTCGAGGCCTGCCGGCCAGGGGATATCAGTGCGGGCCAAAAGCCAAGCGAGGAAGATACCTAAAGTAAGTGCGACAAATTGACGAGTTATTGCGAGCGTGAACGTGTTATAGATGGCGGCCAGCATGCCCGGCGACCCGAAAGCCTCTCGCCATCCCTGTAGACTATAGATCGCCGGCTCGCCGGGTTCGGCGATCTGGAAACTGTTAAAAACCATTAGAAAGAGTGGTGTTAGAACCAGAAAGGCCACCACCGCTAGAAGAAGGCTCATCCAAAGGACGCCTCCATCGAGTCGCACCGGCATCTCTAAGGATTGTGGAAGTGTCTCCTGTTTACTCATGTCCCAGTCCGCGCCTGTTACCAAACAGGGAGTCGGTGGTAGGGTGTGGCAACTACCGTTTCATGTCGTTCATCTCGCGCCATGCTAACTTTAGAAATAAGGGAGCAGCCGGGAGGACCTCATCTCTTGTGATTCTAGTGATAGGTTTTGTCTTTCCGATTCCCACTGGCTGGCATTTCTTAAACCGGGGTTGATATTGGCAATCCAAACTTTCGGTCGCGTGTTATCCTTGCCTATGATACTGGACCGGCGGCATCTGGAAGGTTACACCTTCCGCCTCTAAAGCGGTCGCAAAGTCCGTTCTGATCTGGGGGTCTTCATCCTCGTATTCGATCAATGTACCCCCCTCTCTGATACTTGTGACAACACCTTTCTTGTTCAGTGCCTTCCCAATTCCCAAGCGGTAAGGCCCAGACTGGGTATTGTAGCGGAAGGCCAATTGCTGAGCAGGAAACCTGCCCGTGTTAATGTGCTGGTGAAACCATCCGGTAGGCGGACTGAAGACGCTTCCTTCTTTCCAGTTCACCTTGATCACCTTATCCCCGTTGCCTGAGTGATAGGGCCTTACACCCGCCTCCGGCGGCCACATCAGCGTGTATCCTTGAGAGCGCAAAATCAGCAAGATCGCGCCGCCTTGGTGGTGATGGGCTTTGTGATAACGGCCCACCGGCCATTCGGCAATATGGCCCACCAGCGAACTATCCCCCATCTGGAGAATCGTTAGGCGAACTCCTGCCCCTTTATTTTCTGCAGGATCGAGTATGGCTCCTTTAACATCGGCAATAAAATTCGACTCCCAGATCCAAAATCCACCCATAGGACCGCTTCTTTTGTTGGTAGGGACAAAATAATCCGCACGACCATCAAATCGTTGCTCAAATACGTTTTCGCAACCAAATATAAACTCCGGGTCATGCAGGAGGTCCATGAGTGGAGGCGCACTTGTAACTGCAAGATAAAGCACGGGCTCTTGAGAGCCATTGTGAAGTCGGTAAGTCGCGTTCAAAGGCACTGCAAAGACACCCCCCTCGGTCCACTCAAAAGAGACCTTCTTCCCATTGTCTTTGCCCCACCATACCTCTGTTGCCCCGTGACCCTTTAATACGTAAATGATCTCGTCGTAGAGATGTTTGAGCGGGTTCAATGCCCCACCCTGGGGTATCTCAGCCAGGTACATCCCGGTGAAACCTTCCATTCCCCTGAGCTGTATAAAAGCGCCTTTCCCGCCCGTCCTGGCCCATGGCTCGCGCGGCACATCACGGAGATCTTCCACGCTATAGCCCTCCATGATGGGAATGCCTTCTTCACGGATCCACTTTTCATATGTCGTCAGTCGTTCCATGAGTGATCCACTGCGCCTTTCAAATAGTCACTTGATAATCTTACGAGCAAATTTTTTTGCTGGTATCCTTACATGAAGGATCTTGTCTTCAGACTGATTCTCGTATCGGTAGTATTCCTCGACCGTCAAAAAATCTTTGGCGGGTTTATAGCCGAACTTATGGGTCCACGTTGTGTCCACATCCAAACGGCGGGTCGGCT